>CALWTQ010000041.1 GCA_944384505.1 uncultured Mediterraneibacter sp. | reverse complement strand
AAATTAATTAATTTCTGCTTGACTTTTTATTTGCAGACTCCGAAGGCGCCCGTCGCCGTCCTCCATCCCCGCAGAATCTTTCTCGAAATGGGGCTGTTTTCTGGGCTTTTCGAGCCGGAAGTTAATGAATATATAGCTGCCACAAGAAGCAGGCGCGGCCGGAAGACTTTCGCAGTCGAAAAGCCCTCAAGCCGCGCCAACTTCGCAGTTCAGCCTATTTAGGCAATAACACTTCCGTCTGGAAATACGCAGGAAGTGGAGCGGATGGTTTGAGTATACTTTCTGAGGAAGGGGGCAGCCGGGAGATGTGACTTTGGAGGAATCCGCTGAAAATCTTTAGGGCGGAGAGATGTTGTTAAGCAGCGCGCAGGGATTGTCTGAGCAGAGCGAGTTGCCCGGAGCGCTGCTTTGCCCTTAAACATCTCTTCGGCCTGCTAGATTTTCCGGATTCTGGAACGGAACATCGCACGGCTGCCCCCCTTTCACAGAATACGTATCGCAGACCAGCCGCTCCGCTTCCGGACATGAGTCACAGGAAATGTTAGTGCGCTAAATAGCTGAAAATCCTCTATTGAAATGACCAATTTATTCTGCTAAAATTTTAAAAGCGGCAATAATACGGAATTTTTCTGTTCTATGCCACTAAGGAGTGAAGCATATCATGAGTTTAAAAATACCGATTGAAACTTCTGCCCGCCACATTCACATCACTCAGGAAGACTTTGAAACGCTGTTCGGGGCGGGGACGAAACCCACATTTGCCAAGGAGTTAAGCCAGCCGGGGCAGTATGCCTGCCGGGAGCGTCTGACGGTCGTCGGGCCGAAAGGGCGATTTGAAAAAGTTGTGATTCTCGGGCCGTGCAGGAAGGAAACGCAGGTTGAGATCTCTGTGACAGACGCCAGACGGCTTGGAATCAAAAGTGTGATCCGCCAGTCCGGTGATCTGGAGGGTACTCCCGGATGCACGCTGATCGGCCCCAGGGGGAAGATCGAGCTTTCTAAAGGAGTGATCGTGGCGAAGCGCCACATCCACATGACGCCGGTTGACGCCATCCGCGCCCATGTAAAGGACAATGATATTGTGTTTGTCATTACTACCAGTTATGAGAGGTCCCTCATCTTTTCCGATGTTGTAGTACGTGTCAGTCCTTCCTATTCTCTTGCTATGCATGTAGACACAGATGAAGCCAACGCATTTGCCAATGAGGAAAACCCGACAGGAGTCATCCTGAAATTATTTAACGGGCACACTTACAGTCTGCAGAATTGGGCAGATGAACTGCAGTCCGGTATTTATCGATAATATCCGCAAAAGAACAGTAAACATTTCAGTTCCTCCTGCCCCTGATGGCCGAACTGTTGCAGAAAGGAAATCTTAAATCTATGTTTCTATTAATTTTTGAGCAGCTGGTGAAAATGTTTTTCATCATGCTGCTCGCAATTATGTGTTACAAACTAAAACTGGTCAGTCAGGAAGGGAACAGCTCCCTGTCCAACCTGCTTCTCATGGTTGTAAATCCGTGTGTTATCCTGACTGTATATCAGACAGAGTATAATCCGGAGCTGGTACACGGCCTGCTGCTCGCCTTTGCCGCCGCAGCGGTGACCCACGTTATTGGCGTCATAGTATCCACCATTCTTGTACGCCCCTCCAGCGGTCCGGATTATGGCATTGAGCGGTACAGTATTATGTATTCCAATTGCGGGTTTATCGGAATTCCTCTGATCAGAAGTGTTCTCGGAGATACCGGTGTGTTCTATGTGACAGCTTACATGATCATGTTTAATCTCTTTTCCTGGACACACGGAATCTTTCTGATGGAAAAGAAGTGCACTCTGAAAAATCTCAGAGAAGGATTTCTCTCCCCTATGTTTATCTCCAGTATCGTTGCGGTTATCCTGTTTTTCGTCCAGTTCAGGATCCCTGCTGTCCTGCTCGATACCATGAATTATGTAGCTGATATGAATACCCCTCTCGCTATGATGATCGCAGGTTTTTCTGTGGCCCAGTCCGATATCGGAATGCTGATCCGCAATGCGCGGATCTACCTTATTTCAGCTGCGAAGCTTTTCATCATACCGCTTCTTATGATCCCGGTATTCCTTGTCATGCGGCTGCCCTACGAAGTGTCCATGACAATACTCATCGCCGCATCCTGCCCGGTTGCCGCCACCGGCACTATGCTGGCTATCCGCTACAAGCAGAACTATACATATTCATCCGAGATTTTTGCCATGTCTACGGTACTGTCTGTAGCGGCTATTCCCCTTGTGGTAATGCTGGCGGAAAGGATCCTGTAAGTGCGCGGGCGCTTGGCTGATTCAGAAAAATCCCGGGAAAGACTGCCGGATTTACGGCCTCTCCCGGGATTCTTTTTTCAGTTTCTTCATCTAGATATACGGATTTCAAATTTTAGAATCTATTCAACACTTTTCAGAGATTCCACCATATTAATTTTCTTGAGTTTAAAGTACATCGCCCCGTTCACTACAACGGAAAATGCCACAGTCAGCAGGAAGCTGAACAGATAACTGCTGACATTGATAATTCTTCCGAACATAACTGACTCAATCTCCACAGTCACGATAACGAAGCGGTGAAGCACCCAGCCCAGCAGCATGCCGAACACAGAGCCAAGCAGAGTCAGCACAATATTCTCTCTGTATACATAAGCCGTGACTTCATTGTTATAGAAGCCCAGCACTTTCAGCGTTGCAAGTTCTCTCTTGCGCTCCGTAATCGCGATGTTATTCAGGTTATACAATACAACAAAAGCAAGCATTCCCGCAGATATGATCAGCACTACGATGACAAGATCCAGCGCTCCGAGCATGGTATCTACCTGTTCTTTTAAATCTGTCGTATAGATGACACTGAGCGTTCCGTCCAGCTTTAACGCCTCTTCGCCTACCCGTTCTGCCTCTTCCGTAATACGGTCTGCCGTACTGTAGAATATTGAGTTATAGGACGGCGCTTCCCCATACAGTTTCTCGTATAGCTTTGGCGTCATATAGAGATAATGTCCCATATAATTCTCACAGACAGCGCTCAGCTTCACTTCAAGATCGCCCTGACTGTCATCCCTGATGATAATGGTATCCCCTGCTTCCACGTCTAATTCTTTTGCCATTTTCTCCGTGAGGACCGCACCCTCATCATCCAGGAAATATTCTTCGTCTGTCACACGGTCTTTCAGCACATTAAATTCCGGGAAGCTGTCCACGTCTTTGGGTACATCGAGATAGACATCATGCCATTCTTCTCCGTTTCCCACTGTTATCTGTGTGAGAACGCCTTCTCCGGCGCCTGAAACTTCCTTATCATCCTCCAATGCCTCCAGGACAGCCTCCTTCTGTTCATCCGTGGCATTTTCCTGCATAATCACGGTACCGTCATAGAGCTGAATTTCTTCATACTGGATGTCCACAATAGCAAAGATAGAATCTTTCAGCCCGAACCCTACCAGCATCAGCGCCATACAGCCTCCGATACCGAAGATCGTCATAAAGAACCGCTTCTTATACCGCACAAGATTTCTGATACTGGCTTTCCATGAGAAGTTAAGCCTTTTCCAGATAAATGGAATTCTCTCCAGAAGCACCCTCTGCCCCTGTTTTGGCGCCGGCGGCCGCATCAGCTCTGCCGCCTGCTCACGCAGCTCGTTAAAGCATGCCACGAAAGTGGCGATCAGAGTGCAGGCCAGAGCCGCGGCCGCGGCGCCCAGGCCGTACTCCAGATTATACGGCAGCCGGATCTCATGCATATGCTGGTACATAATCCCATACGCATTAATAATAATATACGGAAATACCTTCTCGCCAAACAGAATACCGGCAATGCTTCCAGATATAGTTGCAAGAAGCGCATAGCCAAGATATTTGCCCGCAATGGAATGGCGTTCATAGCCCAGCGCTTTCAATGTTCCGATCAGGGTTCTCTGCTCCTCAACCATACGCGTCATAGTCGTCAGACTGATCAGCGCTGCAACGAGGAAGAAAATTACCGGAAATACCTCACCGAGCGCGCGCATTCGGTCTGCATTCTCCCCGTATCCCGTATATTCCGGGAGATTGCTTCGGTCATAGACATACCATTCCGGCTTTTCCAGATCCGCAATCTCCTGCTCTGCGTCTGAGAGTTCCTCCTTTGCGTCCGCAATTTTCTGCTCTCCATCCGCAATCTCTGCTTCTGCCTCTGCCTCCCCTTCATAATACTCATTCCAGCCGTCCGTAATCTCCTGCTCACTGGATGCGATCTGAGCTTCCGAGTCCGCAATCTGCTGTTCCCCGGACGCAATCTGATCCCAGCCTCTGTTTATCTGCTGCTGACCGGATTCAAGCTGTGTCTTAGCCGAGTCAATCTGAGCCTGGGCCTGCGAGACCGCTGCTTCTCCGCTCTGGATCTGGCTGTACATTTCTCTGAGCGTGGCCATTGTTACATCGTCTGTCTGACCGCTGGCCGCGAGAGCATTGTACTGGTCCTTCGCGGCATTTAACTGGTCGATCTGAGCGTTCAGCTGATCAATCTGAGCATTCAATTCGGAAGTTCCCTGCTCCAGCTCTGCCTGGCGATTCGTCAGTTCCTGTCTGGAAGAGGCGATTTGAGCCTTTGAAGCTTCCAGCTGACTTTTCCCGCTGTCCAGCTGAGCCTGGGCATCTTCCAGCTGTTGCCTTGCATCCGTAAGCTCCTTCTCAGCGTCCACCTTTCCCTGTTCCAGCTCTGCCTCAGCGTCAGACACTTCCCGGCGCGCTTTCTCAAGCTCTTCGTTCGCTTCGTCTACAATCTCGGTATAACGCGCGTCCTCCCGTTCTTCTTTGATCGCTTCTACACGATCCAGCACTTCCGCCACACGGTCGTCATACTCATCCGTAAATGAGGTCAGCGCTTTCGCTCCGGCGACTTTCACCGCGATCTCCGTATAAACATCCAGTACGAAACTTTCCTCCGGAACACACAAAAAAGCTGTGACCGTTCCCGTACCGATATTCGTGCTTCCTCTCTGGAAAGAAATATAGCTCGGGCTGCTCACCGCACCCGTAATTGTAAAGGTATCTGTGGAAAGCGTATCCGTTATGTCATCATCAGTACCGCTCGATAGTGTAACCTGATCCCCGATCTCAAGCGAGCTTTCATCCAGATAGTTCACATCCACCACACACTCATCCGCATTCTCCGGAAGCCGTCCGTCCTCGAGCTGCACCTGATTCATCTCCTGCATCAGCCCCATTACATGAACGGCGATCTGATTATCGCCCTCAGAACAGAGCGCGTCCACCGAGTATCCCCCTTCTGCGCTCTCTACTCCGTCCACTGCCTCGATCGCGGCAAGATCGTCGTCTGTCAGCCCCATGGTACTGATCACCTGAATATCCATGAGATCCTTGCTGTCAAAATATGCGTCTCCGGAATATCTCATATCCGGCTCTGAAGCCCTGATTCCCGAAAAAAAAGCACATCCGATGGCAACAATAAAGAAAATAGACAGGAAACGCCCCATACTGCGCCGGATCTCCATATAAAAGTCTTTTCTCAACGCCTTTTTCTTCATCCGTATTTCCTACCATTCTATATCATCAATAGACATCGGGTTCTCATTCATCTGCATCTTAGATACCTGGCCGTTTTTAATATGTATGAGCCTGTCCGCCATAGGCGCAAGCGCCTGGTTATGTGTAATCACAATGACCGTCATCCCCCGCTCCCTGCACATATTCTGAAGAAGCTTCAAAATAGATTTTCCTGTATTATAGTCCAGCGCCCCTGTCGGCTCGTCACAGAGCAGAAGCTTCGGATTCTTGGCAAGCGCTCTGGCGATGGAGACTCTCTGCTGCTCCCCGCCGGAAAGCTGCGCCGGAAAGTTGTCCAGTCTCTCCCCTAGACCAACTTCTTCCAGAACCTCTTTCGCGTCCAGAGGATCTTTACAGATCTGCAGCGCCAGCTCAACATTCTCCAGCGCCGTTAGGTTAGGCACCAGATTATAGAACTGAAATACAAAGCCGATGTCTTCCCTGCGGTAACCGGTGAGCTGCTTTGCATTATAGGCCGTGACGTCGTTTCCGTCCACAATCAACGTCCCCTCTGTCGCAGTGTCCATCCCGCCCAGAATATTCAGAACCGTAGTTTTTCCCGCTCCGCTGGGCCCCACAATAACAACGAACTCGCCTTTGCTAATCGAAAAACTGATATGATCCACTGCCCGGATCTCCACCTCTCCCATCTTATAGATCTTTGTGATATTCTCCAGCTTTACAAATTCTTCCATATTGTATTCTCCCGTCAGCTTCTCGCCTCCGCAGGCAGATCTGTGAATTCCGCCCGCATATACCGTAATCAGACAGGGGAAACACCCCTGATCTCCTGTTATGTATTATAGCATGAGAATCATAAGAATTGATAGAATTCAGATTTATTTCATATTTTTTTCAGCTATAAAGTTCAATAACTTCCACGTGTAAAACGTCCGAAAACAGAGTCAATTCTCAAGACGTATTCTGCGGGGATGGAGGATGGCTCAGGGCTTCGCTCCAGGGGATAAGGGAAACTAAAAGCTGCGGCGACAGACTAAAAGCAAGGACTGACGGTGGACAACTCGCTTCGCTCAGACAATTCCACCGTCAGCCCTAACGTCTGTCGCCGCAGCTTTAACTTTCCCTAATCCCCTTTCGAAGGCGCCCGTCGCCATCCTCCATCCCCGCAGAATTTTTCTCGAAATGGGGCTGTTTTCTGGGCTTTTCAAGCCGAAAGCCAGTGAATATATAGCTGTCACAAGAAGCAGGTGCGGCCGGAAGACTTCCGTAACGGAAAGCCGACAAGCCGCGCCAACTTCACGGTTCAGCCTATTTGGGCAATAACTCTTCCGACAGGAAATACGCAGGAAGCGGAGCGGACGGTTTGAGTACACTTTCTGGGGAAGGAGACAGCCGGAAGATGTGACTTTGGAGGAATCCGCTGAAAAGCTTAAGGGCGGAGAGATGTTGTTAAGCGGCGCGCAGGGATTGTCTGAGCGCAGCGAGTTGCCCGGAGCGCCGCTTTGCCTTTAAACATCTCTTCGGCCTGTTAGATTTTCCGGATTCTGGAACGGAACGTCTTACGGCTGTCTCCTTTCACAGAACACATATCGCAAAACATCCGCTCCGCTTCCGGACACATTTTGCCGGAAAGTGTTATTGAACTTTATAGCCGTTCATTTCATTGATTGAGTCTTGTGGAAAACTGAAACAGCACAAGTCCGATCAGAAACATAACTGACAGCGCGCTGACTCCGAAGTTAATGCTGCCTGTCACCTGGCTTAAAAAGGATACGAGCGCAGTTCCGATTACTGACGCTCCTTTCCCGCAGATATCGTAGATTCCGAAATACTCTCCTGACTTCTCCGCTGGAATTATCTTTGCAAAATATGATCTGGACAACGCCTGGATAGTTCCCTGGAACATTCCCACCAGAACGGCAAGGAGCCAGAAATCAAACTGTGTATCCAGCCAGTAGGCGTACACCGCGATGCAGAAATACGCCGCAATACAGACAGTGATGATTCTCTCCGGCGTCACCTTCTTCACAAGCCGGTTGAAAATCAGAACAGACGGGAAGGCCACAATCTGAGTCACAAGAAGAGCCAGAAGAAGCCCCGTACTGTCCAGGCCGAGCGCCTGACCATAGGCTGTCGCCATATCAATCACTGTATACACACCGTCGATGTAGAAGAAAAACGCCAGCAGAAATACAAGTATACTTTTCTGCTTTGTCAGTTCCGCAAAGGTATGTCCCAGCCGTTTGAAGCTGTTTCTCACTACGTGAGTCCCCGTCTCAGAAAAATACTTCTGCTGATAGGACCGCAGCAGCGGAACTGATGAAAGCAGCCACCACATAGCTGTAATAATAAACGCAAGGATCATGGACGTCTGCATACTGATTCCAAGGCCGCCCGCCCCCAGCACGACGCCGAGACAGGCCACAAAAGGAATACAGCTTCCGATATATCCCCACGCATATCCATGGGAAGATACGGCGTCCATCCGGTCCGGCTCTGTTACATCCGTCAGCATAGCGTCATAAAAGATCAGACTGGCTGAATATCCCGTCTTCGCCAGAACAAAGACGCCCAGAAACCAGATCCAGGAAGACAAGAATCCCAGCAGCACACAGCCTGTTACCCCTATTCCCATTGCAGCAGAAAATATAATTTTCTTAAAATTCTTTGTATCAGCCACCGCTCCAAGCGTTGGTCCGAGAATAGCTACAAGCAGTGTACAGACAGATGTAGCATACCCCCAGTAGGCAAGATAATCCACATCCGAAATCCCTGCATTTCCGGCCAGGAAATTAAAATAGATCGGAAAGATTGTAGATACCATCATTGTAAACGCGGAATTCCCCACATCATAGAGCACCCACTTTTTCTCCAGCGGAGTCAGTCTGAATTTCATATTCTCATTTCCTTCTTTCTTGCTATATAAAACGCTGCAGCCATCTGCCGCCGCAAAGCCGGCCCCTCCCGGCCACGTCCCGGATCGGGAATTCCTCTGCCCGGAAATTGCGCTACAGGCGCAGATTCTCCCAGCCTTCCCCCGCGCCGAACGTCCTGTGGAAGCGCTCCGGCATCTCCGCATCATCGAAAAGTACTTTCTGATACTGAATGATCAGACCCGCAGCAGCCGTCACCGCGCCTGCGTACAGCCTTTTAAGAAGCTGGCAGTAGTCCCTGCATGCCGGGTTCGGCTCGAGACTCATCACGATCCCGTGCATTCCTTCATACCGTCCGATAAGTTTCATCCCTGCAAAAAGAGCCTTTCTCTTAAACATACCCGGAGCAAGGAACATCTTATGATAAAAGATCATCCCTTTCAGTGCTTTCTCTACACTCTCCGGTGCAATATCCTCAAAAAACGGCGCGATCACACCGGCATTATCCCCGGATGGATGAATGTGCTTTGTCCCCAGATACCGGACCGGATTAATATAGTCTTCTTTCAGCAGAAGGCGGTCGAACTCCATCTCAATTTCAGAATGAGTGATCCCGCTCTCCTGAATCATCTTTTCAACATACGGGTGGCACTCGCTGTCCAGCGCGAAATGGCAGATAAACCCATAAATATACGCCCTGGCGGCAGCCGGATTGTCCGCCTCCCTGATCACCGAGACGGCGCGCCGGAAAAATTCATCTGCCGGCCGCTCATGAAGGGCATAGCCCTGGCCGCTCACTGGATTTTTCTTCAGCGGGTGGTAATAAAAAAGAATATCTGGACCATGCACTCCGATGTCAAAGAGTTCCCTGTTGTTCTCGATCGAACTCTGGAGCGGGCGGGGAAGCGCGCTTATAACTTCCCTTCCGAATTTATAATGTGCATAGGTTGTAGGCATATGATTACCCCTTTTCTCATGTATTTATTAAGGCATCAAAAGGTATTCTGACATACATGATACGCAGATTGCCTCGTGCGGAAGCCGCCTGCGTGACCTTTTGACACTCGTATCATATTATCACACATCCCGCACAAAAAATCCAGACGTCCGCACTGTTTGATCTGTTAAATTTTCTTAACCTAAATTTTCTTAACGTTGTTACTGTGAAAAGGAACTTTACATTACTTTTCATGCCCCGCTCCACCTGCATGCGCAAAGACGAATCAGCGTCCAAAACCTGTCCGGTTATTCACTCTTCATCTGACAGATGCTCTTCCCTGTACATCCCCGGGGAAGTTCCCACCAGCTTTTTAAATACCCTCATGAAATTCTGTACTGTATTAAATCCCGACTTTTGGCTTATTTCCTTGACAGTATACTTTGTCTCACGCAGAAGTTTCTTCGCCTCTTCTATTCGCTTTTTATTCAGATAGTCTACAAAATTCTCACCAAATCCCTCTTTAAATGTTTTGCTCAGATATGCAGTATTCAATCCCAGATGATCCGCCAGGACACTCAGTGACAGTTCGCTGTTTGAATAATTCTCGTTCAAATACCGCTCAATGCGGCCGACATATTTGTTTGACTTCTTCCGGTCCGCCGCGCCGATTTCCATCGCCAGCCGCATTCCGAGGATCACAAGCCACCGCTCCATATCCTCCAGCGTCTCCTGTTCCGCCGCCTCTTCCTCAAGAGGAACTGCCGTGCCGCGGAGCGTCTGTATATCGATCCCTTTTTCCTGCGCCAGAGGGTGCAGATCTTTAAACAGATCCGACAATGCCTCTGTCACTTCTGCCTTTGTGCAGTATCCGTTTTTGTAAATACTGCCAAATATCTCTTTCACCGCTTCTGAGACTGCCTCCACGTCCCCTTTCCTTATGCTTTCAAGCGCACTCTTCGCGCCGGGCGCGACAACCTCCCTTACGTTTTTCTCCGGAGTGCCAGGCACCTCTTCGTCCTCTTCCACTGCGTGAAAACCGTTTCCATAATAGAATTTCTCTTCGATCCGCATAAGCGTCCTCTGATAAGCTGCTCTCAGCTGCTCAATCCCGGTTTCCTCCCCGCTGACCGCATAGCTCAGCGTAGACGGGAAATCCTCCCCGGCCTCCAGGGAATCCACTTCCTGCACGGCTTTCTCCTGCAGTCCTTCGCCGTCTTCCACTTTCACGCAGAGGATAAATGCCATCCTGACGCCTCCGGGACTAAAATAATAAACACAGCCTTCCGGGAACTGCGTCCGGAATTTTACCCCGATTTTCTCAATAGCCCGTTCCACGCTCTTAGAGCCGCTCTTCATTATAATGTCCCTGCCATGGTCCGGCTCCAGCACACACACCACAAAGATACTGTCTGTGTATGCGTCCCGGATCAGGTCAGTCTCACGCTTTTCTATGGGTTCTCCCTTTAAATACCTCTCCAGCGTCTTTCCCAGCAGGTCCGGCTTGATCTTCTCGATAAAGGCGCCCATCGTATCTATCGTATCCCGTGCCTCTGTATATGCAGTCTGCAGGAAGTCGAACTCATTTTTGTTCCCGTTTGCCGCCTGCTTGAAATATTCTTTCGCAAGATCTGTCAGATTTTTGATCGGTTTATAGATCCAATACGCCAGAACTCTTGTACAGACAATCCCCAGCAGGAAAAACAGCACCGATATCCCCAGGATCTGAGCTATGATCTCGGCCGCCTCCCCGGTGTCCAGCTCCGCATTCTCCAGCAGCAGGTATGTCCATCCGCCGCCAAAGCTGCATCTCTGAGATACCGTGTACCTTCCCTCTGCGTCTCTGTATTCGCCTCCCACCTGTGTACGGAACTGTTTTCCCAGAAAATCCGTATCATCGGCCAGCACGACGCGGCTCTCCTCATCCGTCACAAGGATTCTGTTCTCCGCAGCGTCAATTCCTTCCACAATTTTCGCATACAGGCTTTCCATATCGATGTTCACGATGAGACGCCCCATTTTCCCCGTTCCCTCGCTGGGATAGTTCCGAAAGAGCGTCAGCTGATGTTCTGTCTCTCCTCCGCTGCCTGTCATCTCCCGCAGAATCCGGTTTGAAGATGTGCCTGCATCTGCCGTTTCTTCCACCGATGCTCTGTCAGAGAAATCATCCAGGTCTATGATTTCCTGGGAAGATGTAAATATCTTATCATTATAGGGAATATACAGATAAGCAGAGCTGATGTAGGCATTGCTCTGCACAAGAGATCTCAGAGCCTGAGTCACCTGGAAGTTCCGTTCAGAATCATCATACTCCGGGATAAGCATCATATTCATCACATTCTCCGAGAAAGCAGTCTGATTCATCTGCTCCTCAATCTGACTGAAAATAAGGTCTGTCACATCGCTTATTTTACGCATCAGGTTCTCGTTGCTCTCGTCCGTCTTCTGCTCTTCTCTTTTCACGTTTTCTCGCAGAATCACCACATTATTGATTCCGATCAGCAAAAGAAATGTAACCATCAGCAGCAAAAATATTTTTCTGGAGATACTTGATTTCCTCATCCTGTTCATCCCTTCAACCCGCCTCACTCTTCCAGCTCTCTTACCTTCTCTATCAGATCCATACCGCCTGCCCTTTCCCCATACTCCTCGTATACCGTCATTACAGACGCGCGAAATTCCTCCAGGGCGTCCCCAGACAGGCTGTTGATCTCCACTCCGGCCTCTGTCAGAGTATTCAGATATTCTTCCTCATTTTTCACAATGGCCTGATTGTTATACTCTGCTGAAGACGCCGCGGCCGAAGCCAGTTTCTCCTGCTCCTCCTCTGAGAGGCTCTGATATACTTCCTCGTTGATCAGAAGAACGCCTCCCGCATAGAGGTGGTTCGTCAGAGTCCCGTATTTCGTAACTGCATATGTCCCGTTGGCCACTACGGATTCCAGATATACTTCATATCCGTCGACAACGCCGGTCTGGAGCGATGTATACAGCTCCTCCCAGGGCAGAACGGCCGTCTCCGCTCCCAGCGCCTCCAGTGTGGCCTCATATATGCCGGACTCCGGAACCCGGATCCGCATTCCCCGCAGATCGGAAACAGTGCTCACCGGCTGTACGTTGTTCCATATCTGCCGGAATCCCTGGTCATAAAAGCCAAGCACCCTTATATCATAATCATTCGTGAGCCGCTCCATCATCTCCTGCGCCAGGCCGCTCTCTACATATCTGTGGACATGTTCATAATTCTCGAACAGATACGGCAGACTGAAAATCGCAAACTGCGGTTCATACTGCTCCAGAAACGTATTCGAGATAAAAGCCATATCAATGCTCCCTAGCGACAGTCCCTTGAGCAGATCACTCTCGCTGCCCAGCGCCGCGTCCGGGTACACCTCGATTCCAAGGCTGATATCCTCCTGTGCTTCAATCTCCTGTTCCAGCATGGTCAGGCTCTCATTCGCCACTGAATCGGCGGGCTGGATATGGGCCAGAATCAGCGTCCGGTCTTTCCCGCTGCCCTCCGCCTGAGCTGTCCCCTTCTGCGCATCGCCGTTCTGCACATCGCCTTCCTGGGTCATTTCGTTCTGTGCCCCGCCTTCCCGCGCGGTTTCGTCCTGCACTTGGCTGCCCGTGCCTGCGCCCTCCCCTCTCCCGCTGCACGCGGTAAGCAGGAGCGTCAGAATCCATATGCCGGATATCCAAATTCTTTTTCTCATTCTGTCATCCCCTTGAAGCAGTTTCCCTAAACACAATTAACATGACACAGAGTGACAGCTCTGCATCATGTTAATTATATCATATCACTGCTTTAAACCAAAAGTATCATTTCCGCCGCTACAGCATCCATGCCGCCCCGAGGCCTCCCAGCATCAGATATACGGCCGCGTACTGTATAATACCGCTCAGATACCCGCTTGGTATCGTCAGTTTCAGATAGTCTCTTGACTCTACTTTTGTATAGGCCAGTCCCCATGCCACCCAGGAAGCTGTGATACAGCATCCGTGATTGATCGTAATCGTCGGGATCGCAAATACGCCATACAAAAACGGTACTGTAAAGGAACCCACTCTGGAGAGAACCCCCAGCGTAGCAGCTCCACATCCGACCAGCGTCAGCGGTCCGCGGAAGAATCCGAGGAACAGAAGCGCTGCGAAGATGATGCAGACCGTAAGCTCTGACTTCGGCATAATATTCCCGAGAAGCACTTCAAAGTACGGTGACGCGTAAGACGCAGACTGGTTAAACATCGGCAGCACGAGAAGGAAGCCGATCAGCGGCGCTGTGTCTACAACTCCGTCATAGTACAGCTTGTTCACGAGCTGGCAGCACTCTTTAAATCCGCCCTTCATTCTTCCGCACAGGAAGAGTGCAAGGAAACCACAGAGCAGAAAGCCTCCGATTACTGAGAAGTCCAGACAGATCTTTAAAATAACCGGTACAACCGGGAGGATAAGTGTATAAAGCGGAGCATCCTTTCTTGTCTGTGCACTTACATCTTTTGTCTGCGCCGCCCAGGAGCGGGTCGTCTTTGCTCTCTTTAAATAAATCGCCGTAAGAAGAGTAACACAAATAAGCATGATCACCATAGCAGCCCAGCCCCAGTGTCTTACATACCAGTTTACATTGAACTCCGGCATTTCGTCTGTCGCCAGGAAATATGCGCGGTACTGTGCAAAATTTACAGGGTTTAAGAATACGCCGGATGCCACAGAGCCCATGAAGGTAAACATGGCGATGGGTTTCGGCACGCCCAGCGACATCAGGATCGGAAGCACGATAACGCCGATGGCGATTGTCGGACCTGCGCCGATCATAGCCGTAAAGATGAGAGAACATACGATGTTCAGCAGCGCGATAGTCACAATTGGCTTGTCTCCTCCCAGCTCTACGGTCTTTCTGATCAGTGTGGAAGCAATGCCGGTATCCAGAAGCACGCGTCCGAACCAGGAACCAAAGCAGATATTAACCAGGATATTTCCCCATCCTTCAGGCGCCGTCTGAAAGATCGTATTAATCACCTGTACGATTGTATTGTCCGAATCAAACTGGAGAATCGGATTCGCCGCGATAAAGCTGTCGCTTGCTATAAATGAACCGGCCACTGGCAGGACCGTCCACAGTGTTGCCATGATGATAAATCCCATCATCAGGTTGTATCCTTTGACACAGTAAAATGCCAGTCCGAAAAATGACAGCAGTAAAATAGCACCTATTACATATTCCATACTGTTTCTCCTTTCCTCTCTCTTCCCTTTTTATTTTTCCTGTCTGGATATGACAGCTGCCGCCTCTTCTTTGGAATATCCGAGGCTTTTCAGTATCTCTTCCGAATGCTCGCCCACAAGCGGCGGAGCCATATCGTATTTCAGCGGAGTCTTCGCATATCGTATGGGCGTTGTTATGATCCCGATACTGCCAAGTTCCGGATGTTCAATTTCTCTGATATTCTGATTGTGGACGACCTGAGGGTCATTTAACATCTCTTCATATGTATTGACCGGCGCGCACCACACATCAAATGAAAGCATATAGTCCACCCAGTATTTCTGTGTATTCTCTCTGATATGTTTCTCTACAACCTGCCTGATCTCATCTCTTGCCGCAAAGGACTCTTCCAGAGTCTTATACTCTGCCAGATCCGGCTCATCGATCAGCTTTGCCAGCTTCTCCATCGGGATAACGCCCAGTGCGATAAACTTGTCGTCCGAAGTTCTGTATATCCCGTACGGAGCTCCATTCCAGGGCGCCGCAAGCCCTGTTTTTGACCGCTTGAATTCCGGCCTTGGCTTCAGGTTCAGATAGGCGCTGATTTCCTCCTGCTGTATGGCGATGGTGCTGCTTAAGAGGTCCACATCGACTTCCTGGCCTTCCCCGGTATTTTTCTTATGATAAAGGGCGCCCAGAATGGCAATGCACAGGTACAGCGCTGTCGCCGCGTCGGCAACAGACGTCGCTACAGCCACAGGATTCTCTTCTGTCCCGTTCATCAGCACCAGCCCGGACATGGACTGTGCCAGAAGATCCTGCCCCGGCCTCTGTACATACGGTCCGTCCAGCCCATACCCGCTGTTGGAGCAGTAGATGACCGACGGGTTAATCTTCTTAAAGTCTTCGTATCCATACCCCAGTTTTTTCAATACTCCCGGCCTGAAATTCTGAACAACCACATCCGCTTCATCTGCCAGCTTATAGATCACCTCTTTGGCCTCCGGGGTTTTCAGATTCAGCGCCAGGCTCTTTTTATTTCTGTTCATCGCCAGAAAGAACGGGCTGTCCCCGCCTTCCGTCACCATGCCGAACGCGGAAAAGCTTCGCTCCAGATCGCCTCCCCCGCACCGCTCAATCTTGACAATATCCGCTCCCATGTCTCCCAGGATCTGCGTTCCCATAGGACCTGCCTTATACTGTGTAAAATCCAGTATTTTCACACCTTTTAATATTTGTTCCATCTTCCTTACGTCCTTTCTTATTTTCCGGCTCTTCTTATCGTCCTTCCTTTCTTATCCCGGTTTCTTCTTATCTCCCGCGGAATACAGGCTCTCTTTTTTCGATAAATGCCCTCTGGCCTTCTTCCTTGTCCTCAGTGCTGAAAGTGATGTAAACCAGTTCATTCTCATAATCAAGTCCTGCATCCAGGCCGATATTCTGGGAGACTTTCACCGCCTTCTTGATCACCTGCGCCGCAATCGGAGCCTTTGACGCCAGAAGCCGCGCCATCTCATAGGTCTTCTCCTCCAGCTCCTCCGGGGTCTCAAAGAGCCGGTCTACCAGCCCCATCTCTTTCGCTTCTTCCGCATCATATGTCCTGCCCGATAAAAGCATCTCCGCCGCCAGTCCGGGGCCGACAAGCCGTGGAAGGATCTGGCTGCCTCCGCCCCCTCCGATCCATCCGTGATTGATCTCCGGCGCGCCGAATTTCGCGGTCTTTGACGCATATCTCATGTCCGCGCTGATCGCCATCTCCAGGCCTCCGCCAAGACAGTATCCGTTCACCATGGCGATCACGGGCTTTCTGATCAGGCGAATCGACGTCGGATAGTCCTTCTGCCTGTTATGGAAGTCCCAGGGAGTGTCATAGGTTACAAGCTTTTTTATATCACTGCCTGCGCAGAATACCTTCTCGCCTCCCGTAACCACAACGGCCCTGATATCCATATCCGCATTAATCGCCTCTACACAGTCATAGAGCTGTACCATCATATCCGGTGTAATGGCGTTCATCTTTTCCGGCCGGTTAAAGCTGATCGTTGCCACATATCCCTCTTTTTTATAGGTGATTGTTTCCATCTTTCTCCTCCTTATCTCTGAGCTGGATCACTCCTTTTTTTCCAAGTTCCTCGATCTCTTCCTCAGAATATCCGTACTCTTCCAGGATCTCCCGGTTATGCTTCCCCAGAAGCGGAGGGGCGCTTCTGTATGTCACGGGAGTCTCGCTGAAATGGATCGGATTGCTTACGATCCGGATCTTTCCGTAGTCGTCACTTTCCATCTCCCGGAATGTCTCCTGATGCTTCACCTGCGGGTTCTCTGCAACCTGCGGATAAGTCAACACCTCCGAACACCATACATCCTTTTTCACCAGATGGTCGATCCACTCCTGTGTCGTCTTCTTCGCAATTGCCTCCGCTGTCGCCCTGAATATCTCATCCCTGTAGATCTGCCCGTCCTCCCACGCCTGATATTTGAGCAGTTCCGGACAGTCCAGGGCGTCTGCCAGCTTTTCAAAAGGCGCCATACTCAGAGCCAGATAGCCGTCTTTTGTCTTATGGATTCCATAAGGACTGTTGATCAGAGGATGAGCAAGCAGTTCTCCGGTCCTCTCGGGCAGCTGCCCGGAATTCAGATAAGTCGTATATTCCTGGGTCTGCACTTCAATCAGGCTTGAGAGAAGGTCAACGGCGATGAACTGGCCTTTCCCGGTTCTCTCTCTGTAGTAAAGAGCTCCTAAGATCCCCTGGGCCGCATTCTGTCCTGCCATTGCATCCGCTACAAATGTCCCCAGCGGGACAGGCGGACCGCCCTTCACTCCCGCGTTCCACACGACTCCGGAGAGGGCCTGCACGATCAGATCCTGCCCCGGCCTGTTCTCATAGGGACCATCCTGCCCATATCCTGTGATCGAGCAGTAGATCAGGCCCGGATTGATCTCTTTTAACGTCTCGTAATCCACCCCGAGGCGTTTGTTCACTGCCGGCCTGAAATTAGTAATCACAATATCCGCTCCGGATATCATATCTATAATGATCTTATGTCCTTCCCCGCTCTTCAGATTGAGTGTCAGGCTTCTCTTATTCCTGTTACAGCTTAAAAAAGATGTATTCATCTCGCTGCTTACCCATCCGTTTCCAATAGGACGGACACGCATCCATTCGCCCTGCCCCAGCGGCTCAACCTTGATCACGTCCGCTCCCATATCCCCGAGCCGCTGAGATGTAACCGGGCCTGCCATATGGTGACTCAGATCTATCACTTTAATTCCCTCTAGCAATGTTCCCATCATACACCTCCATTTAACAGGTTCTCTATTCTCCCGGCAGTCTCTTCCGCTGACATTTTTTCTCTGAAAGCCTCATTCAAAAGCGCTCCCGCTTCCTCCTGAAATTCATTGTATCCTTCATACCGCGGACGCAGGTAAGCTCTCTTTAAAGTCTCAAGGGTATCTGCGAAAAATCCATTGCTGTCTTCATTGATCTTCTCATTCGTCCAGGCCGCAAGATGCCCCGGCTGGCCTGCATTCTCATAGTAGATTCCCTTCTGTACCTCAGCGCTCACCGCATACCGGGCAAAGTCACAGACCGCTTCCGGGAAAGCACATCCGGATGAAACTCCGATCCCAACGCCGCCAAGCAGGGCGCCGTCCGGCTCTCCTCTGCTTCCGGGTATATTCGTAAAGTAAACACAGTTCTTCGTCTTTCTGTCCTTCCTCGCGTAATTCGAGTACCCGAACAGATACGGGACATAAGCGATCTCATCTGTTTCTGCCATGATCTCCAACATCTGGATCGGATTTAACTCCAGCGACCGGGGATGAAGATATTCCGCCAGTTCTCCTAAGAATTCCAGCGCCTGGACCAGCGTACCGTGATCGATTCCCTGTTCAGTAAAAAAGCCATCGCCGGAGAGATTCGCGCACAGGGAAATCAAGGTACAGTAAATATCCGTCGGGCACAGCGGAATCCCCACTCTCGGCCCCTCCCCGCTCCCAGCCAGATCAGACGCCAGTTTAAGAAGTTCCATCCATGTTTTCGGAAGCTTTAAGCTGCGCGCTTCCATCAGATCTTTCCGATATGCGCTCACCTGCGCCGCGGCGTCAGCCGGAAGCGCCCACTGGTGTCCGTCCCTCTGGTAGCTGATGAAACTCTTTCCAACAGAATTCTCACTCTGTTCCTTTATCGTATCCTCATCCAGCCATTCATCCAGAGCAAGGAGAGCATTCGCTTTCACCGCATTTCCTATATGAGGGTGATCCAGCATGATCAGATCGTATTTTTCCGCCAGCTTCTCCACCGGGTAATCTCCGAAATTTTTAAGGGACTGTTTATCCCACTGGAAACATACTTCAGGATGAATGTTTGTATATTCTCTTGAAACAGCTTCTATAGATTCATATCCTCTCGGGTGATCCCATGTGATTCCTTTCAGCATACATTTCATTGTCATTCACACCTCCTTCCCGGTTCTCTTTTGATGCTTTCAGAATACAGACATGAATCCGGATCAGAAAGAGGCATTTCTTTTGATGATGCAATTATTTTTAGATTATTAAATTTTTTTGCGCCATGTCAGGATATTTTAGTGCAGAAATACTATTTTATGTATTATTTTTTGTGCATAACGCACATACCAGGAGCAGTTCCGGCATATCTATTTCAATATCCACATATCTTTGTGAAGTACAGCAAAACCATAAAATAACAAAAAGAGAGCGGTCAGCTCCCGCTCTTCACAGGCGCTGACCGCTCTCTTTTTTCATTATTTAAGCTCATATCCCTGACTTTGTATAATTTACTTCCAGTATTTTTCAACACATTCCATGGCTGATTCCTGATTCAGGGAATATCTGACCATAAGCTGAGATACTGCACTCTCTTTAGAAGCATTGAGATCCCGGCAGGTCGCGATGAGAGCCTTTATCCCTTCTTTGCGTTCCTGAACCTGACCCTCTCTGAGGCCTTCTCTGCGTCCGGCGGCAAGTCCTTCCTGCATTCCGAGTGTCTCGCCGGCAGTATGTGCATCGGCCCGTATTTTATCAAATTCGTCTTTTAATTCATCTCTCATCAGTTCCATTAAAGCATCGCACATTTCAGGCTGCACCTCCTTAAATACCTTTTGATTTGCCCGCACAATAGTGTCCATAATGGTGCGGTACAGCGGATTCGCTTTGTGTGGACCGTAATCTGCCAGCAGATGGCTGATCGAATCGGCTCCTGCAATATGAGTTGTTAAGTTTTTAAGCCAGAGGTTTTCTTCCTCTGCCAACTTTCCGGTTACCAGAATCTGAATGGGGATAATGTCCCCGGTAACTTTATATATTCCCGGGAAAGTAGGGGATGCCTGGTATCCGCGGATCTCTCTCAGATGACGGATCAGTTTTCTGGGGTAGTGAGAACATACAAGGGTGAGTGTTACTTCCGTTATTTTCACCTGATCCGGTCCGCCTGTCAGTGACTTGTAAAAATTAGCATATCCATATGCTTTGTAGAATGCATCAATTGATAAGCTGTCGTCCGGGCTTTTGTACTCAATTACATTGTACGTCCGGAAGATTCTGCCGATATTTTTCTGGAGCGGCCGGCTGCCGGACTTTTTGATAATCAGCATGTCTGTGCGAACCGGTTCTGTTCCGAGCGTATGTTCCTGGATGAACTCGAGGCAGTCGGCCTCCCCCCGGAATTCGATCTGGATTCCGGCGTAAAACGCTGGATGCCATCGCAGGGTCTTTCTCTTTTCTTCTGTCATGAAAACCTCCTTTTTTCATTGAATGTGCAGGAAGTTTCCAACCCTTCCGGAAAACTCCTGCTGATAAATGTGGGAACATCAAAAGCATGAATTTTCTGAAAGGTACAGCCTTTCAAATCAAAAGCTGTATAGACTCATCTGAAAGAACAGCATGGCCGGTTCATTTGAAATTAAAGAAAATATGCTTTGAATGGAGTTTATCATAGATGTGGAGAAAATTCAATTAAAAAAAGAACCTAAAACGCCCTTAGCCATG
The DNA here is from genome assembly GCA_944384505.1 of uncultured Mediterraneibacter sp. Taxonomy (GTDB): domain Bacteria; phylum Bacillota; class Clostridia; order Lachnospirales; family Lachnospiraceae; genus Mediterraneibacter. The sequence continues at coordinate 12,562 of CALWTQ010000041.1, read as the reverse complement.
GGCATCCGCCACAGCTAAAGGCGCTGATTCACTCAGAGACTTTCCTTCCATACAGCTTTGTCAGCCGTCTCATTTCTTTCGCCGTCTTCTTATCAAACTGGCCTTTTCTCATCCGCCAGCACCAGTTCCCGCCAAGGGTGGATGGGACATTGATCCTCGCCTCACTTCCAAGGCCCAGATAATCCTGCATAGGGATCACGCACAGGTCTGCCACGCTTGACATGGCCATAGTGATAAAGTCTCCGGCCAGACCGTCTTCATCGAGTCTCGGTTTGTCCATGTACTCTTTCGCAAAATCGTGAACATCCTTCCCCGCAGTATGATACCAGCCTTTTGTCGTATCATTATCATGAGTTCCTGTGTATACTACACAGTTTCTTGGGTAAGTATGAGGCAGATACGTGTCGGAATCTCTGGAATCAAAAGCGAACTGCAGCACCTTCATCCCCGGGAATCCGCTGTCCTCAAGCAGTTTGTACACGCCCGGAGTAAGGAATCCCAGGTCTTCCGCTATGATCTCCGGTCTGCCAAGCTTCTCCTCCACTGCGCGGAAGAGCTCCATCCCGGGTCCTGGCATCCACTTTCCATTTACCGCGGTCTTATCCCCGTAAGGGATAGAATAATACTCGTCAAATCCGCGGAAATGATCGATCCGTACAACGTCATAGAGCTTGAAACAGTATTCAATCCTCCTGATCCACCACTCATATCCTGTCTTTTTCTGATATTCCCAGTCGTAGAGCGGGTTCCCCCAGAGCTGCCCGGTCTCGGAAAATGCATCCGGCGGACACCCGGCCACTCCGATGGGCTCATTGTTCTCATCAAACTGGAACATCTCAGGCGCTGCCCACGTATCCGCGCTGTCAAAGGCCACATAGATCGGAATGTCCCCAATAATTTTTATTCCCCTGCTGTTCGCGTACGCATGAAGCTTTTTCCACTGGCGGTCGAATTCGTACTGCTGGAACTGATAGAATCCGATCTCATCCGCCAGTTTTTCCCGGGCTTGTGCAAGCGCGCTTTCCTCCCGGTTCTTTAAGGCTGTGTTCCATTCAGTCCATGCCGCTCCGCCCTGGCTGTCTTTCACCGCCATGTAGAGACTGTAATCATCCAGCCAATAAGCATTCTCTTTTACAAACTTCTCATATGTCTCGTCCTTCTGAAACCGTCCATACGCCTTTTTCAGCACCTTGAACCGCGCCCGGTAGATCTTCTCATAGTCAACGTACCCTGCGTTCTCCCCGAAATCATACTCCTTACATTCTTTCTTTGTCAGGAGTCCCTCCTTGATCAGTGTTTTCAGATCAATAAAGTACGGATTCCCTGCAAATGTGGAGAAAGACTGGTACGGGGAATCCCCGTAGCCAGTCGGTCCAAGCGGCAGAAGCTGCCAGCAGCTCTGCCCTGCTTCTTGCAGCAGATCAATAAATTTGTACGCCTCTTTGGAAAAGCATCCGATCCCGTATTTTGACGGAAGGGAAAATACCGGCAGTAAAACTCCGCTTGCTCTTTTCATCACTTTTCCTCCTATAATTTCCAGATATCTCTGTTGTACTCTTCAATCGTTCTGTCTGATGAGAAGAATCCTGCCTTCGCAATATTAACCAGCGTCATCTTCGCCCATGCCCTCCGGTCAGCATATGCTGCCAGCGCCTTCTCTTTCGTCTCCTTGTAGGAGTCAAAATCAAGAAGCGTCATGAACCAATCTTTATTGATCAGCTCGTTTTTCAGTCTTGTAAGATTCTCCTCGCAGCCGACTTTCATCATCTCCTCACCTGTGATAAAGTCAACCGCCTCTTTGATCGCCGGATTTTTCTCATAATAATCCTTTGACACATAATCCGCCTTTGCATAATGCTCGATAACCTCATCGCTGGATGCGCCGAACACGAAAATATTGTCGTCGCCTACCGCCTCGTGGATCTCCACGTTTGCGCCGTCCTCTGTTCCCAGAGTCACTGCTCCGTTTAACATGAACTTCATGTTTCCTGTGCCGCTCGCCTCTTTGGAGGCAAGGGATATCTGTTCAGAGATATCACAGGCCGGAATCAGCTTTCCTGCCTTTGTCACATTGTAGTTCTCTACCATAACAACTTTCAGATACGGGCTTACCTCCGGATCATTGTTAATGATCTCCTGCAGGCAGAGGATGAGGTGGATTATGTCCTTCGCAATCACATATGCCGGAGCTGCCTTTGCGCCAAAGATCGCTGTAACCGGAACTGCCGGTTTCTTTCCGCCTTTGATCTCCAGATATTTATCAATAATATACAACGCATTGAGCTGCTGGCGTTTGTACTCGTGGAGACGCTTCACCTGGATATCGTAAATCGTATCCGGACTGATCTCGATCCCCTGTGTCTCTTTCAGGTAAGATGCCAGAGCTTCCTTATTTTTGTGCTTGATCTCAAGCAGTTTATTTAAGATGTTCTCATCATCTTTGTATTCCAGAAGTTTCTCAAGCTCCGCCGCGTCTTTCTTATAGCCTTCTCCGATCGTCTCGTCCAGAAGCTCTGTCAGAAGCGGGTTGCAGTGAAGCAGCCAGCGGCGGAATGTGATTCCGTTTGTCTTATTGTTAAATTTCTCAGGATAAAGCCTGTAGAAATTATTCAGCTCAGAGTTCTTCAGGATCTCCGTGTGCAGAGCGGCAACGCCGTTTACGCTGAATCCATAATGAATATCAATATGAGCCATATGAACTATATCGTTCCTGTCGATTACCGCAACGCTCTCGTCCTCGAATTCCCTTCTTACTTTGTCGTCAAGCACCTCAATGATCGGCATAAGCTGCGGAACCACCTTTTTCAGGTATGCAACTGGCCATTTTTCCAGGGCCTCCGCCAGGATTGTGTGGTTTGTATATGCACATGTCCTGGAAACCACATCAATCGCGTCGTCCATCTCCAGGCCTCTTGCCACAAGGAGGCGGATCAGTTCCGGGATCACCATCGTCGGATGCGTGTCATTGATCTGGATCACCGCATAATCCGGCAGGTCATAGAGATTACAGCCCTTAGCCGTGCACTCATCAAGGATAAACTGCGCGCCGGCACTGACCATGAAATACTGCTGATAAATACGCAGAAGCCGTCCCTGCTCGTCGCTGTCATCCGGATAGAGGAAGAGAGTCAGGTTCTTCTGGATATCCTCTTTATTGAAGTCAATTCCGTCTTCTACAATTGTCTCATCTACGGAATCAAGGTCAAAGAGGTGCAGCTTATTTGTCCGGTTGTTGTATCCTGTCACCTCGATGTCGTACATCCTCGCATTCACCTTAAGGCCTCTGAAGTCAACCGGGTACATCACATCCGTCTTTTTCAGCCAGGACTTCTCCTCCATCCATGGATTCGGAGTCTCTTTTTGAAGATGATTCTCAAACTCCTGTTTGAAAAGTCCCAGGTGATAGTTCAGTCCAATGCCGTCCCCCGCAAGTCCCAGAGTAGCCATGGAATCAAGGAAACATGCCGCCAGTCTTCCAAGACCGCCGTTACCAAGTGAGGGCTCAGCCTCGATCTCCTCGATCTCGCAGATATCTTTCCCGTTCTTCTCCAGCATCTCCTTTACTTCTTTATAGATACCAAGATTAATCATATTGTTTGAGAGCAGCTTCCCGATCAGGAATTCTGCTGATATATAATACACTTTCTTTTTGCTGTCCGTGCGCTCCTTCTCAGACGCCATGTCCTGAACGATCGTGAGCAGTCCGCCGTAAATCTCCTCATTGGACGCCTGAGATACCGGTTTCCCAAGATAAGCTTCTAATCTTTCCTGAATGTTCATAACTGATTTTCTCCTTTCAAAAATCCGTTTGCCTTTACAGCCTTAATAGCAATTCAGTCCGCACTAATCATAAAAATGTCTCCTGATGGCAGATAACTGAACTATTATGCATTATAGTACGTTTCCCCGGAAATTTCTTGCAATATAATTTCATATTATTGTACAATACTATCAAAACTTGTTTTGACGCAGCCCGCTCTGTTCCATTCCCGGACGCCTGCTGTCAGAATATGCATTTACGGAGGCCCTTATGAATCTAAATGAATATCAGAACTACCACGAGACAAAATCCCACACCACTGCGGAGTTTCCCTATAATACTTATCTCTGCTCCATTCCCATGGACTTCCCTTCCGTTCCCCTCCACTGGCACTCGGAACTGGAGCTGATTGTAATAAAAAAGGGCCGCGGGATCGTGTCCGCTGACCTTACAAAACGCCCCGTCACCTCAGGGGATATTATCCTGATCCGCCCGGGACGCCTCCACTCCATTGATCAGGACCGCGGGTATAGTATGGAATACGAAAATATCATCATGAAACCGGAACTTCTGATCTCCGGGAAAGCTGACCTCTGTGCCGAACAGTTCATCGTCCCGTTTATGGAGGGAAAAGTCTCCTGCGAGTCCTTCTTAACCCCTGCCCTCTCCTTTTACCAGGAGATCGCGGAATGCATCCGGCAGATCGACCTTTTATGCGGAACCCGCCCCGTCGGATACCAGCTTGGCGTCAAGGGACTTCTGTTCCAGTTTTTCTTTCTTCTGATCTCCAACCAAAAGGAAATGGAAAATGCACAGTCGGCATCTCAGGCAAAGTCTCTGGAGAAAATGAAAACTGTCCTTAAATATGTAGAAGAACACTATCCAGAACACGTCACAATCGATGACATGGCGGCTCTGACCTATTACAGCAAGTCCCATTTTATGAAATTCTTCAAGGCCCATATGGGTACTGGTTTTATCGACTACCTGAACGACTACCGCCTCACCATGGCAGAGCGGATGCTACACATCTCCGACGCTCCCATCACAGAGATCGCCCAGCAGAGCGGATTTGACAACCTGTCCTATTTCAACCGGATCTTCAAAAGGAAGTACGGACAGTCACCGGGGAAAATGCGTTCCGTCCAGAGACAGTTGAATTCAGAGGGACAGGGGACCCAATAGCCGCCCCCTCTTTCCGACTTCCCCGCTTCACCCCGCTGCGGTTCACCACGTCAAAGCCCCGCATTGACAGGGATTCCCATGTCTTTTATACTGCATTTTGGCAATAATATCTCAGCCTGCATCAGCGATGGAATCAATATATAAGAAATGGAGGTTAATCCACCCTATGAAGATCTATGCATTTGAAGTCAGAAAGGATGAAATTGAATATTTTGACAATCTTTTGGCCCTGCCCGGGATCGGGCTTGAGCTTCACTCGGAAGGGCTGACCATGGATCGTATACGAAATCTTGAAAATGGATCCGGGGTCAGTATTCTGGGGATGTATCACTACAGGAAACCGGAACTGGATCTTATGAAAAAGCAGGGGATCCGCTTTCTCTCCACCCGCACCATCGGGTATAATCACATTGACATTGAATACGCGAAGCAGATCGGAATCCACGTGTGCAATGCCCGCTATGATCCCCACGGGGTAGCGGACTATACGATCATGATGATCCTGCTCTGCCTGCGCAATTACAAACAGGCGTTATGGCGCACACAGGTAAATGACTTTTCTTTAACGGGATTGATCGGAAGGGAAATCAAAGACCTGACCATAGGCGTGATCGGCACCGGACAGATCGGAAGCACTGTCGTGAGAGAGCTCTCCGGATTTGGCTGCCACATTCTGGCTTATGACGGGCACGAAAATCCGGATGTAAAGGCTCTTGCCGAATATGTAGAACTTGACACATTGTACAGAGAATCCGACGTGATCACGCTTCATGTCCCGCTCCTGCCGGATACTTATCACATGATCAGCGCAGATTCACTTGCAAAGATGAAAAAAGGCGTCGTCCTCATTAACTGCGCCCGGGGCGCTCTCACTGATATTAAATCTCTCATCGCAGGAATTGAGTCAGAGCAGATCGGCGCTCTCGGACTTGACTGTATCGAATATGAAGAAGATATTGTACACAAAGATCTTCGTACAGATATCTTCTCCAACCGTGATATGGCCTATTTACGCCAGTTTAAAAATGTAATTCACACTCAGCATATGGCGTTCTATACGGACAGCGCCGTAAAGAGTATGGTAGAATGCGGCGTCCGCGGGCTTGTTGAGATGGCCGAGGGGAAAGCGTGCGCGACACAGCTGTGCTGAACTGCTTTATCTGCCCCTTCTCCCGCTCATCTCCTGTACGCAAACAGCGGCAGGCCGTTCTCAGACGGCACCTCCACTTCTCCCTGGATGAGCGGGAGAGCATAATCAATAAACTCCTGGCCAATATCCGCCCCATCCCTGGTAATCCACTCCAGCGGTACGGTTTTTTCCTTATTACAGATCAGTGTCACATCCTCTGCCGCATAATCAAGACCGTACTCCTTCCCCGGACGGCGCCGGAATGAAACCATCTTTCCTGTCTCGCCCGCGAGTGCAGCGCCGACACCATATGCGCCCGACTCAGCCGCCTCGGTAAGATCCACTGCTGAGAGCATGGACGAAGAGCATCTCTGGTTTACATTCAGCTCGATGGATCGCACCTTTACCCCCAGGCGCTCTTTCACGAGATTTTCCAGATATTTTCCGGATCCTGTAAGCATCTTATGCCCGAAAGTGTCTACACCGACGTCGCTGGCAAGCTCACATATAAATGCCCCCTTTCCGTCGTTGATTCCCTCGGAAATACACACCACAAGGTTCGGGGTCTTTTCAAGGGCCTTTTCCACATCCTGTATGAAACGGTCCGTATCAAACGCTGTTTCCGGCAGATAGATCAGGACCGGGTTGTCCCCCTCATACTTACGCGCCAGCACACCAGCCGCCGTCAGCCATCCCGCATGGCGTCCCATGATCTCTACAATAGTCACAGATTTTTTGTTATCGTAGACAGATGCGTCCACTCCGATCTCCCGCACTGTAGACGCTACATATTTTGCCGCGCTTCCATATCCCGGCGTATGATCCGTATGCACCAGGTCATTGTCAATGGTCTTCGGGATCCCGATAAAGCGCACTTCGCTCCCAATCGACTCCGCGTACCGGGAGAGCTTGCTCACTGTATCCATAGAGTCATTCCCGCCGATATAGAAGAAAAATCCGATTCCGTACTCATCAAACTTTTCAAACAGTTTCGGATATACCGGATCTTTTAAATCTTCCGGCAGCTTATACCTGCATGATCCGAGATAAGAGCCCGGCGTCGTCCGGATCAGTTCCAGTTCCCCGGACTGCTCCAGAGGTTTCATATCCATGATCCGTCCATTTAAAAAGCCCTCAATTCCATTGATCATGCCGTATACTTTATCAAATGATGACTCTCTTTCAAGAGCCTCCTTCACTACACCGTACAGGCTTGCGTTAATTACGGCAGTCGGGCCGCCGGACTGTCCTACGATCACACTTTTTTTCATTCATTTCCTCCTTAAAGATATTTCATTCGCAATAATGCATCTCTACTATAACGGAAAAAATATAATTTTACAATATATAAAGAACAATGGTATAATGATCGGGTAACGGCTCAGCCATCAGGAATGGCGGAGCTGAATTGCAGAGACTTTTTACAGTATCTCTGAGAGGAGGAAAATTTATGAAATATATATCTTTTGCCATTCCATGCTACAATTCGGAAGCATATATGGCCAAAGCCGTCAATTCGATTTTAGAAGGCGGGGAAGATGTGGAGATCATCATCGTCAATGACGGCTCCAAGGATAATACTCAGAAGATTGCCGAAGAATTTCAGGAAAAATATCCTACAATTGTCAAAGCCGTAAACAAGGAGAACGGCGGACACGGGGACGCAGTCAACTGCGGACTGGAACATGCGACCGGAAAGTATTTTAAAGTAGTTGACAGTGACGACTGGGTTGACAAGGACTCCCTGCTCAAGATCCTGGATGCGGTAAAGGGATTCGTTGAGGCAGATTCCCAGGTTGATATGATTATCTCAAATTATGTGTACGAAAAAGTCGGAATGGAACACAAGAAGGTCATCCGCTATGATAACGTACTTCCGGAAAACCAGATTTTCCGCTGGGATGACATCGGACATTTCCGACTGGATCAGTATATTCTGATGCACTCTGTCATTTACCGCACGGAAATGCTCAAGCTCTGCCAGCTCAGGCTCCCGAAGCACACATTCTATGTGGACAATATTTACGTGTATTATCCTCTGCCCCACGTGCGCACTCTGTATTATCTGAATGTCGACTTCTACAGATATTTTATCGGGCGCGAGGATCAGTCTGTCAATGAAAAGGTCATGATCAGCCGGATTGATCAGCAGCTTTTCGTCACAAGATCCATGATCTCCATGTATGAGCTGCGTATGATCACAAGCAAAAAGCTGCGCAAATATATGATAAACTACCTTGCCATCATGATGACCGTTTCTTCTATCCTGTGTATCCGCTCTAAAAAGCAGGAAAACCTGGTAAAGAAAAAAGAGCTATGGGAGTATCTGAAGAAAAAAGACTACAAAATATATCTGAAAATCCGCTATGGCATCCTCGGCCAGACCATGAATCTGCCCGGACGCCCCGGACGTAAGGTCTCATCGCTGGCATACAGCGTGGCAAGACGACTGATCGGATTCAACTGACACACTCACAGGAAAGAAGCAGAAAAGAGGGATGCCCCGGCATTCCTCTTTTCCCGCTTCTTCGCATCTATTCAGCCTCCATTCAGTATCAGTTCAGCATCCATTTATAATCACTCCGGCTGATTTATGCATATTTTTCTCTTTATCAGCGCATACTCTTAAAAAAGCGCAACAGCTCCTCCCTGATGGCGGAACTGTTGCAAAAAGGAGTGTTGACCAATGTCTGTTAATTTTTCAGAAAGCAAGACCAAAGAAAATCTGATGCGTGCTTTTGCCGGCGAAAGCCAGGCTCGTAACCGGTATACTATAGCCGCGGAGCGGGCAGAGAAGGAAGGTATGCTGACAATCGCTGATATTTTCCGCTATACCGCAGATCAGGAGCGGGCTCATGCGGAGCGTTTTTACGATCTGTTAAAAGACCTGTCGGGAGAAACGATCCATATAGACGGGGCCTATCCCATAGACCAGCAGGACAGCCTGGCCGGGCTTCTTCGGGCGGCTGAACACAATGAGCACGAGGAATTCGCGGATGTATACCCGTCGTTCGGAGATACGGCAAAAGATGAAGGATTCCTGGAAGCCGCCTCCGCTTTTTATCAGATTGCGGAGATCGAGCACACCCATGAAGAGCGCTTCCGGAAGTTGGCGAAGATGCTGGAAGAAAATACGTATTATGCGGCTGAAGATAATTCATCATGGATGTGCACCAACTGCGGATACATTCACGAAGGGATTCAGGCGCCGAAAGTCTGCCCCGTATGCCGGCATGAACAGGGCTATTTCATCCCGCTGGAGCTGGCATGTTATAAGGCCTGAAAACATCTGAAAATCTAACAAAGAGTTCCACAGGCGGCCCGCACTGGGCGCAGCCGCTTTAGCGGCAAGTTTTTGCTTCTTGCGAGTGCGCATCCCGTGGGTCGCAGACTGCGGGGCTGATCCTCCCGGATCATTCCCCGCAGCTTTGTGTCTTCTTATTCTCCCTGGTACCTAATAAGCTTATATGCCTTTTCCGTCACCTCATAAATCTCCTCATAAGGCAGTCCATCCCGATATATCCAGCGTTTCACATAGGATGGTGTAAACTCAAACAGCCGCTCATTGCCCAAATGCGTATACCGCTCATAAGAATTCATAAAATTATCTTTAAAAAGCGTCATAAACGCCTCATGTTCCCGCGGATGGCCAATCTCCCGGCAGGTGCCCTCGATCTGAATATTATCAATGCACAGCGCCGCTTTTTCATTTTCCTTCAGCTGCTTATATTTTCGAAATGTACAATCTGTCTGAAAATACAGCACTCCGCCCTGCTGCACAACACTCATCATCCTGGAAGTTACCTGATCGTTCATCGATGTGGAAAGAACCATCTTTCTCCCTGAACCGAATTCCTCCCATAGCTTAGTCCAACGGCCGGAAAAGTCTTTTTCTCCGCTGCATTTCACCTCGCCCTTACTCTGAATGATTCCTTCATTTTCTTTTCTGTTTTCACTCACTCCATCATTCTCCTGTTTTTCCATTTCATTTTCAGGGAAATCCCTTCTGCCCTGCGCCTCTCAGGCGCCGTGTTCCGATATCTGCATATACTCAGCAGGATGCCGAACAGCACGTAGTTTATTATGGTGCCGCTTCCGCCTGCTGTCAAGAACGGACAGAAATTCCCGAGATAGAAAATTCCCAGATTATTTAAAATGTAAATCACTGTCTGGATCAGGAATACAATGGAGCATCCCGCTCCCATCAGCATTCCGAGCTGGTTTCTCTGATGCAGGGACAGGTGAAAAAACTTAAAGAGCAGGAACAGAAGCAGGCCGGCCACCGCGACTGCCGCCAGTATTCCATAGTATCCGGCAATCCAGGCAAGAACTGTGTCATTCGGCGAAGGCATGGACGCCACATCCGGGAGATTTCGTCCCTCTCCTAAAAGCCTGCTGCCCGTCAGCCACTCTCTGACAAAGTGAACCGAATAGGAACTTCCGTCTTCCCCTGTCATGCCGAACATTGCGGCCAGTCTGTCTCTGTAATAGCTCCCCGCTCCGCCTGTAAAAAACCAGAGATAAAATGCCGACGCCAAGGGCAGGAGAACGGCCGCGGCCGCGGCCCCTCCAAGACAGAGCATCCTGGAAACCCGGAACCACCCCCGGTATGCCGCAATTGCAAATATAATAATATAAGTCAGAAGCAAAACCGCTGTCATCCAGAGCGAATATACGCAAAAGGTCATAATGCTTCCCGGCAGCATCCAGAAAACGGATTTCAGCACCGCCCGGCCGCCTTCGCCCCGGTATCCATACAGGATGGCCGCATAAATCGGAACTGTCACGAGCATCAGCATTGCAATATCCACTGTGAAAAATCCTAAATTGATCCAGCGCTGGGCTCCATTCATGGAAATACCTAAAAATGTCCGCCCTGCTCCCGCTGCCACGATCAATCCTGCCATCAGCCACTCGGCCCGCTCCGCAATCCGGGTATAATCAATGAAACACACTCCCACCATCGCTAAAAAGCCAATTGCAGTAAAGAAAAGCTGGCGCTGCACATTCCCGAAGACATACATCTGCGCCGCCTCCGCTCCGCCTGCTTCTACCATCTTCTGATCCAGCAGACACATCGCCAGATATCCGCAGGCTGTCAGAATAGTGATCAGCGCCAGCATTCCCCAGGGCATCTCCGGCCTGTGGATCTTATCGAGCTCGTTACCCGTTACCACCGGGTCTCCCATCTCTCGGACAGCCCTCAGCTCTGCCTCATCCCGCTCCATGCCTTCGCTCATAAAAGCCCGGGTCTGATCCTCTATATGCGCGCGCATCTCCTCTTTCACGTCCCCCCGCGCCATTCTGCATCTGATCTGATCTGTCAGAATATTAAGATACTCTTCCGTCCTCATATCATTCTGTTCTTCCGTTCTCATTCGAACCCTCCTTCCGCAGCTGTAAAGCTCAGCACATCCGCAACAGCACGGGAATAGGTTTCCCACTCCTCCTCTTTCTCCTTGAGGGCTTTGCGCCCCTGCTTCGTTATGCTGTAGTACTTGCGCACTTTGGCTCCCACCGGCTTCTCATACACCGTGAGGGCTCCCTTCTCCTCCAGTCCGTGAAGCAGGGGATATAAAGTCCCGGCCTTGAGCTCAAACACATTGTTCGAGCGGCTTCTGAGCGTCTCGATCATCTCGTAGCCATACATATCCTTCTCCGCAAGAAGCTTAAGAATCAGCATGGCCGTGCTGCCCGAAATCAAACTCTTATCTACTGCCATATTCACTCCTCCTTTGATGGATGACCGACAACGGCGGCCGTTATATATCGATCATCTATATATTTGCTTTAATTATATATAGGTAGTCGATATATGTCAAGATACCTACAGCTATTTAGTTCACTAACACTTTCCATCTGAAATCATCCGGAAGCGGAACAGATATTTTGTAACGCGTATTCTGATGAAGGGAACAGGAGTACCATGCTTCGTTCCGGAATCTGGGAAGAATCTAAGAAGCCGAAGAGTTGTTTAACAGCAAAGCGGTACGCCGGGGAACTCGTTTCACTCAAACAACCCCGCCGTACCGCTTAACAACACCTCCCCGCCTTCTAAGATCTTCCAGCAGATTCCTCCAAAGGCGCATGTCCCTCCTGTCCCCTTCCTCAGATCATACGCTCAAAATATCCGCTCCGCTTCCTGCGCATTCCCAGACAGAAGTGTCACTGTCCTAAACGGAGCTGTAAAGCGCAGTTGGCGCGGCTTGGAGGCCTTCCATTGCGAAAGTCTTCCGGCCGCGCCTTACTTCTGGAAGCTATATATTCACTGATGTCCGATTTGTGAAGCCCAGAAAACAGCCCCATTTCGAGAAAGATTCTGCGGGGATGGAGGATGGCGACGGGCGCCTTCGGAAGGGAATTAGTGAAACTCGAAGTTCCGGTTACGGATGTTGGGGCAGACGGAGAGATTTGTCTGAGCGGTTGAGTAGATAAGCCCCTTGCGAGACTTACCCCTCTCAGATCCGGACGTGCGGCTTTCCCGCATC
>CALWTQ010000040.1 GCA_944384505.1 uncultured Mediterraneibacter sp. | reverse complement strand
CAGCCCCATTTCGAGAAAAATTCTGCGGGGATGGAGGATGGCGACGGGCGCCTTCGGAAGGGGATTAGAGAAACTTGGAGTTCCGGCTGCGGATGTTAGGGCAGGAGGGGAGATTGTCTGAGCGAAGCGAGTTGCTCTCCTCCTGTCCTTGCATCTAATCCGCAGCCGGAACTTCTTAGTTTCCCTTATCCCCTGGAGCGAAGCCCCGAGTCATCCTCCATTCCCGCAGAATACGTCTTAATAAGGGTGATGTTTTCGGATGTTTTGGATATGGAAGTTAGTGAACTTTATAGCTGAACTATTATTTGGATGTCAGTTTTTCTACTTCTTCTCTTGTCGGCATTGCCTTGATCGCTCCTTTTTTCGTAGTCACGATGGCCGCGGCCGCATTCGCGAAGGTAAGCATCTCGCCCAGCTGCTCCTCAGTCAGATTGGAAAAATCATGTTCCAGAATATAGTTTAAGGAACTTCCCCCAAAGGTATCCCCCGCTCCGGTTGTCTCAATGGTCTTCACCGAGAATCCGGGACGTTCCACGCGCATTCCTTTATAGTAGGCGCGGCTTCCGTCTTTTCCCATGGTCAGAAGAATCAGCGGAATATTATATTTTCCCTGGAGATACGCAATTCCCTCATCGTAGTCTTCTTTTCCTGACACAAACTGGATCTCGTTATCTGATATTTTCAGAATATCGCATTTTGAAAATCCGTAGTCCATCTGCTCTTTTGCCAGATCCAGCGAACTCCACAGCGGAGGACGCAGATTCGGATCAAAGGAAATCAGGCAGCCACCCTCTTTTGCCGCATCTACGGCTTTTTTCGTTGCCGCGCGGACGCCGTCATGTGTCATGGAAAGTGTGCCGAAGTGGAATATTTTCGCTTCCTTAATAAAGTCAGCATCCACCTCATCCTCTGTCAGCATCATATCCGCGCCCGGGTTTCTGTAGAAGGAGAACTCGCGGTCTCCATCCGGATAAGTATGGACAAATGCCAGTGTTGTGTTCACAGTGCTGTCTATCACCAGATGAGACGCGTCAATCCCCGCCTCTGTAATCGTATTTTTAAGAAGCGTTCCAAACTGATCCTTGCCGACTTTCCCCACAAAAGCCGTTTTCTTTCCCATTTTATTCAAAAGGGCGAGCACATTGCAGGGTGCGCCTCCCGGGCAGGCCTCAAACAGATTGTTCCCCTGCTCGCTCTGTCCGTTCATCGGGAAATCAATGAGCAGTTCCCCAAGTGCGATCACGTCAAATTTTCTCTCCATAACTGTGTTCCTCCTGTTAATTAAAGTATACGAGTTCCTCGATTGGTTCTGCCGGCTCTATGTTCTCTGCCTCCAGCACCGGGCCTTCGCCGCGGTATACCGACAGATTGGCAAATCTGACTTTTGCCCTGATCTTCACCCAGTCTCCGGCCTTCAGTTTTGGCGCGTATGCGCTTCTGCACACATAGCCGAGGAATGATGTGTCATCCGCGCAGCATGTCATTGCCATGCGTCCCGGCAGAAATACTTTCGAGGGAAATGCTTTGGGTTTGAGCACTTTTGCGGTGAATTCTATCACTTTCCCCTTATACCGGTCCGGATTTTCCATCATATCCACATACCAGATGCCATAATCTTCTTTGGCGATCTCAATCACCGGAGCTTTCAGATCATAAGGTACATCATCCTCGAAAATGTTCTCTACCTCGCCGTTTTCATCTTCAAATATAACTTCCGCCTGGGGACTTACAACCTTCACGCTTCTCCGGTATCCGGCCAGAGGTTTTATATCCTCGCACCGATTGAACAGAACGAGTTCTGAATTCTTCACCATCTCCACAAAGAGTGGTTTCAAATTCGTCAAATACATCTGGAAAGTACTCGCGTCCACGGTTGTCAGCTTCTGCTCGATGGCCCATCCCCCCGGCAGTTTCATATTCTCAAAGTCACTGACTTTCCACATGCCGTTATACTCAATCACGACACGCTCCGGCTCATGCTTTTTGTCCATCTCCTCCAGCCATTCCTCTGTCAGCTCTTCCTGATCCTCAATCTTTTCGATTACAACGCCATATTTGAGCATTTCCATCGGGTTATACTCTTCCTCACCTTCCTCGCAGAGAATAAGAAGTGTCTTTCCCTTAATCTGGAAATAATCCTGCTCCAAGGTAAATTTCAGGAACTGAGTTTTCCCGCTGTCAAGAAATCCCGTCATCAGATAGACCATTACACTTGGTTCATTCATGTTGATTCTCTCCTGTCACATTTCAGTCAAGGCCCGTTCCCGGGCTGAACTGCCCCGCCTTATGCAGTCCGGAACAGCTCTGCCAGCTTATCCTCATTCAGATCCGCGCCGATTACGCAGATGCGGCCTGTATACTCCGGAGCGCCTGTACGGATCTCATGCTCTTCCGGGACCATATCAAAATAGATCCACTCTCCGTCACTGCCTGCCACCATGCCTTTTGCACGGAGTACATTGCCGTATGTCTTATCTGTTTCAAGCTGTTTTAAAATATCTGTTATCTGATCTTTTGTGTATGTGCGGATCGTCTCTCTGCCCCAGCTTGTGAAAATATCGTCGGCATGATGATGACCTTCGTGATCATGGTGGTGATGACCATGATGGCCATGCTCGTGATGATGGCCGTGTCCCTCATGGTCGTGGTCATGATGATGCCCGTGCTCCTCATGAGCGTGGTCGTGCCCGTGGTCATGGCCGTGCTCCTCGTGCCCATGCTCATGATGATGCTCATGGTCATGGCCGTGCCCGTGGTCATGAGCATGGTCGTGACCGCAGCATTCGCCGTGTTCGTGATGATGACCGCACTCCGGGCAGATGACTTCCTGCAGAAGTTCTTCTTCCAGGGACTTGCTGGCCTCCATAGTCTCAAGGATCTTCTTTCCTGAGAGCTGTGCGATCGGCGTTGTGATAAACGGCGCCTTATCGTTCAATTCACGCAGCAGAGCCACGCTCTCCTCAATCTTCTCCGGCTTTGCTTTATCCGTACGGCTTAATATCACCGCGCCCGCATATTCGATCTGATTGCTGAAGAACTCGCCGAAGTTCTTCCTGTAGATCCGGCACTTTGTCACATCCACAACTGTAGTAAAGCTGTTGAGCTCTGCGTCAATTTCTCCCTGGACATCCTGCACTGCCCTGATCACATCAGAAAGCTTTCCCACGCCTGACGGCTCGATCAGGATACGATCCGGATGGTAGGTATCCACCACTTCTCTCAGTGATTTCCCGAAGTCTCCTACAAGTGAACAGCAGATGCAGCCCGAATTCATCTCGCGGATCTCAATGCCTGATTCTTTCAGGAAACCGCCGTCGATCCCGATTTCTCCGAATTCATTTTCAATCAGTACGACCTGTTCCCCGGCAAATGCTTCTGAGAGCAGTTTTTTAATCAGTGTTGTCTTTCCGGCTCCGAGAAAGCCGGAGATAATATCTATCTTTGTCATCTCTTTCTTGTCCTCCCTTAGTTTCCAGTCTGCACGGAATCCCGCACATCTATTTCAGATCCAGTTCCACCGGGCAGTGGTCGGATCCCATAACGTCTGTCAGTATCTTCGCGTCCGCCAGCCTGTCCTTTAAGCATTCAGACACACAGAAGTAGTCAATGCGCCACCCCGCGTTCTTTGCCCGGGCACTGAACCGGTATGACCACCAGGAGTAGATTCCCTCCTGATCCGGATAAAAGTAACGAAATGTGTCAATAAACCCTGCGTTTAGAAGTTCAGTAAACTTCTGCCGCTCCTCATCGGTAAATCCTGCGTTTTTCCGGTTTGTTTTCGGGTTTTTCAAGTCGATTTCCTCGTGCGCAACATTCATATCTCCTGTGACAATCACAGGCTTATTTTCTTCCAGCTTTTTCAGATATGCCCGGAAATCATCCTCCCACTGCATACGATAATCAAGCCGCGCCAGCTCGTTCTGAGAGTTCGGCGTATATACAGTTACAAAGTAAAAGTCTTCAAACTCACAGGTAATAACTCTTCCCTCCTGGTCATGCTCTTCTATCCCGATTCCGTATGACACTGAGAGCGGTTCCTGTTTTGTAAATACAGCCGTGCCGGAATACCCTTTCCTCACTGCATAATTCCAGTACTGATGATATCCCGGGAGTTCCAGTGTAAGCTGCCCCTCCTGCATCTTTGTCTCCTGGATACAGAAGATATCTGCGTCCGCCTCTTTAAAAAAATCCAGAAATCCCTTCTGAACACATGCCCTTATTCCGTTTACATTCCATGATATCAGTTTCATGTATTCCCTCCTTTATGCGGTCTGTTTCCTACTGAAAGACAGGACAGATCTTTCCAGATCTGTCCTGCCTGTTCGTCATTCATAACGCACTTCCCGCAGAAACAGCCCCCGCGCCGGCGCAAGGAATCCTGCCCTGCTCCGTTCTTTCGTCTCAAGAGCATCCAGTACACTCTCCGGCGTGCGCATGGATGTTCCCACTTCAAGCAGAGTCCCCGTAAGAATACGCACCATGTGATAGAGGAATCCGGTGCCATCATACTTAATCTGTACCCTGCCGCCTTGTCCGCTGACTATTATAGCATAGATTGTGCGGTTTGTGGATATATCTTCTTTTTTATCTGTATAAGCCGCGAATTCATGATATCCAGTCAGATATCCCGCCGCCTTCCGCATTGCTTCCAGATCCAGTCTGTGGGGGAAATGATAAGTATACCGTCTTGTAAAAACATCCGGTTTCTCTCCAGTGTCCACACAGTATTCGTATACCTTTCCCACCGCGCTCTTTCTGGCGTGGAATCCATTTCTCACAAGGCACGCATCGAGAATTCTGATATCCGGCGGAAGCGCGGCGTTCACCCGCTCTGTAAAAAATCCCGCTTCTACTTCCCCCGGAAGAACGATGCTCGCTGTCTGCCCCGATGCATGGACGCCTGCATCCGTCCGCCCGGAACCGTCTATCTCAGCTCTGAACCCGATCTGAGCGGAAATCGCCTGTTCCAGGATGCCCTGAATCGTCCGGTCCGTACTGCTCTGCCTCTGCCAGCCCTGATAACGGGTGCCGTCATAAGCTGTTGTCAGTTTATATGTCCGCATCTCTTCTGTCTCACTGCAGGAATTTCTTAAGCTCGTCCATAAATGTATTCACATCCTTGAACTCCCTGTACACAGACGCAAACCTGACATATGCCACCGGATCCAGGTCTTTGAGCTTCTCCATAACAATCTCCCCGATCACGCTGCTCGGAATCTCCTTTTCCTCACGGTTAAAGATCTCCAGCTCAATGGCATCTATCGTTTTCTGGATCGCATCCGCCGGGACCGGGCGCTTGTAGCATGCACTCAAAACTCCATGTTCGATCTTGGACCGCTCATACTGCTCCCGGTTATCGTCTTTCTTGATGACAATCAGCGGAATCGTCTCCACCTTCTCATATGTAGTGAACCTTCTCCCGCACTCATCACAGGAACGTCTCCTGCGGATCGAACTTTTATCTTCCGCCGGTCTGGAATCAATCACCCTTGTATCCGGATTGCCGCAATATGGACATTTCATATTTTTCCCCGCCTTTCTCAATATTCATGCCAGCAGGCTGTCTGCTCTGCCTTCCGCTCTGATGGGTTCATTATACACAATCGTTAAAACTTTTGCAAAAATTTTTCTTCCTGTATCTCTACAATTATAATGTCCGGTCCGATCTTGCGGATACAGCCAAACGGAATCACATACTCGCAGTCCGTCCCGATGAATCCGCATATCTTTCCCGGACCGGGAACAATAATCGCTTCCACCTCGCCATTGCACACATTAATATCCACATCAACAACACATCCGAGCCGCCTGCCGCTGCACATATTGATCACTTCTTTCTCCCTGAGTTCACAGACGCGCATACCCCCGCCCCCTGCAGATATTCAGTCATTACCATTATATTAGCAGTTCCGCTATTTGGTGTACTAACATTTCCTGCGACTCACGTCCGGAAGCGGAGCGGATGTTTTGCGATACGTATTCTGTGGAAGGAGACAGCCGCTCCCCTTCCTGCGCATTTCCTGGTGGAAATATTATTACCCCAAATGAGCTGTAAAGAACTAACTGGCGCGGCTTGAGGGCTTTCCTCTGCGAAAGCCTTCCGGCCGCGCCTGCTGCTTGTAGCAGCTATATATTCACTGACTTCCGGCTTGAAAAGCCCAGAAAACAGCACCATTTCAAGAAAAATTCTGCGAGGATGGAGGATGGCGACGGGCGCCTTCGTAAGGGGATAAGGGAAAGTTAAAGCTGCGGCGACAGACGTTAGGGCTGACGGTGGAATTGTCTGAGCGGATGCGAGTTGTCCACCGTCAGCCCTTGCATTTAGTCTGTCGCCGCAGCTTTTAGTTTCCCTTATCCCCTGTAGCGAAGCCCGGAGCCGTCCTCCATCCCCGCAGAATACGTCTTAATAAGGGTGCTGTTTTCGGACGTTTCTCATCCGGAAGTTAGTGAACTTTATAACTGTAAGCCCCTATGGATGCATAGCCTCATGTTCTTTCTTTATTTCTTCAAAACAGTCTGGCGCGGTCCACGCACTGTTAGTCGGAGTCAGGATCGCCTTATACGGGAAGGGGCCGGCCCCGCACTTTCTGAGGGCGGCCAGAGCCTGGTTGAGGCGGCCGTCGCTTAGAAAACAGAACACAAACAAAGTACCAGGCAGTTCCGATCCTGCATATGCCTCCGCAGCCGGCTCTGCATCCTTAATCCCTGCGAGATATCCGAGTGGGTGACTGTAGTCCGGAAGGGCAACTTTTTTCAGACGGATATGCAGCGGAAAAAGGGCCATCTCAATCTTTAAAAGCTGATCCTTTGCCGGCGGGTTAAAAAGTAAAATTGTCTCTTTCATAATGATAGATTCTCCTTAATATACTCACATTTACAGTGCTTTCATTGTAGACCAGATCGGAGAAAAAGAAAAGGGCATAATTTCCTGTGACTCACGTCCGGAAGCGGAGGGGATGTTTGCAACGTGTCCTTGAAGAGGGGACGTGTGTGTACTGTTCCGTTCCGGAATCTGGGAAGAATCTAAGAATTCGGAGAGCTGTTTAAGTGCAAAGCGGCGCTCCGGGCAACTCGCTCCGCTCAGACAATCCCTGCGCGCCGCTTAACAACAGCTCTCCGACTCCTAAGATCTTCCATCAGGTTCCTCCAAAGTCACAGTCCCCACACGCCCCCTCTCCAAGAACTTACGCTTCAAACATCCCCTCCGCTTCCTGCGCATTTCCTGTCGGAAGTGACATTGCCCAATTAGGCTGAACCGCGAACTGGCGCGGCTTGGGGCTTTCAGCTGCGAAAGTCTTCCGACCGCGCCTGTTTCTCTCAGCAGCTATATATTCATTAACTCCCGGCTTGAAAAGCCCAGAAAACAGCCCCATTTCGAAAAAATTCTGCGGGGATGGAGGAGGGCGACGGGCGCCTTCGAAAGGGGATTAGGGAAACTTGAAGTTGCGGCTGCGGATGTTAGGACAGGAGGGGAGATTGTCTGAGCGAAGCGAGTTGCTCCCCTCCTGTCCTTGCATTTAATCCGCAGCCGCAACTTCTTAGTTTCCCTTATCCCCTGTAGCGAAGCCCTGAGCCCTCCTCCATCCCCGCAGAATACGTTTTAGGAATCGACCCTGTTTTCGGACGTTTTACACACGAAAATTAATGAACTTTATAGCTGTCCTACATCTTCTTTTTATAGTACAGCTCCGTTCCTTTTATTATCAGCGCCAGCCCCAGTGTTGTCCCCCACAGGGTCCAGAACACCTGCATACTGAAAAACCCGGACACCAGGATTCCCGCGAGCATAGCAAAGAGATAGATCTGCACTCCGAATACTGTGGCCTTTTTCCCGATCTCCGAAGTTCTCTCGTCACCTTCCTTGATCCGCTCTTTGCGCAGCAGGCTTTCATCCCTGAGCATCTTCCGCATCTTATACAGGGCGGCTGTCCCCATCACTACGGCGGCCGTTCCAGCTCCGCAGTACACACCTGCCAGGAAGGCGTTCTGCTCTGTATCCGGCATAACAAAGATCATCATAATCCCCGCCGCAATCGCCAGTATCCCCATGGTTACCCCTGCAAGCAGAAGTCTTTTTCTCGCCGTCAGTTTTTTCTTGAATTCCTCATCTGTGCCTGCCCCCTGAAATGCCGCTTTCATCAACATATGTTTTCCTCCTCCTTGTCAAAAATGAAAATGTCCTCAATTGTCATTCCAAAATACTGAGCAATCTTATGTGCCAGTATGAGCGAAGCATTGTACTTCCCATTCTCCAGGGAGATAATGGTCTGCCGGGTCACTTCTACCGCGTCCGCCAGTTCGCTCTGTGTAACCCTGCGCTCTTTGCGCAGCTCATGAATCCGGTTCTTCACGGCTTCATCTCCTTTTCCGGCGCTGCCTCTTCACCTTTTTGTCAAAAAGCACTCCGCGCATCATTATTTTGTATAGTTAACTTTACATTTAAAGTATAGCTCACTTTACATATTATGTCAAGCCAACTTTACAATATATTTTCAGTTGACTTTTCTCTTTTAGCGTATTATTGTATTGATTATATAGTACAATATCAAGGAGACTTTTTATGGAACCACTTATTAAAACCGAGGATCTGCATAAAATATACAATCCCGGTGAAAATGAAGTCCGGGCCCTGGACGGCGTCTCTCTTTCGATTTATTCCGGGGAATTCGTTGCCATTGTCGGCCATTCCGGCTCAGGGAAGTCCACGCTTATGAATATGCTCGGCTGTCTGGATACGCCGACATCCGGACGCTATTTTCTGGATGGCAGGGATGTGTCTGCGCTGACAGATAATCAGCTCTCTGAAATACGGAATAAAAAAATCGGCTTCATCTTCCAGGGATTCAACCTGATCCCAAATCTGGACGCCACGGGCAATGTAGAACTGCCCCTTATCTACCGGGGAATGGGAAGGGCCGAGAGACGCCGCCTGGCTGTGCAGGCTCTAAAGCGGGTCGGCCTGGGCGCCAGAATGAAACATCATCCCAGCGAACTCTCCGGCGGGCAGCAGCAGCGTGTGGCAGTGGCCCGGGCGATCGCCGCCCAGCCGCCGGTAATCCTTGCTGATGAACCCACCGGTAATCTGGACAGCCGGTCTACCTCCGATATCATGAATATCTTAAAAGCGCTGCATAAAAGCGGGCGCACAGTTGTCATTATCACTCACGACGACGACATTGCCCAGCAGGCAGACCGCGTAATCCGGATTATGGACGGGCGCGTAGAGGCAGATTACCTGAACCATACAGACAATGCAGCATCCGGCTGTGAAGAAAAAGAAATGGAGGATATCATACATGAAAAGCAAGAAGAAAACAACAGACCTGATTCCCAATGACAGCCGGGAGGCATCCGGATCCGGCAGAAGCGCCGCCAAAAAGAAGCTGCCCGCCTGGGTCATCATCCCGGTTCTCGCGGTCCTGATTATCGGCGCGTGGGGAATTTCCCTCCTTGCCGGCGGCACAAAAAGTTCAGGGACAGGTACAGTGCTCAATGTTGTAAAAGCTGAAAAAGGAACGGTAACCGAAGTTTACAACTCCAGCGGTACAGTCGAGAGTGAGAATACAAAAACCTATTACTCTCCTGTGACCGCTCCAATTAAAGAGTGCAAAGCCGTTGTGGGTCAGACCGTTAAGTCCGGAGATCTTCTTATCTCCTTTGACACAACAAACCTTGAGCGCGATAACCAGCAGGCTCAGCTGAATCTCCAGTCCAGCCTGAATACCTCCAGAGCCTCTAAAGAGCAGAACGCCAAAGCGATCAGCGCAGCCGAAGCCGCATCTGCACAGGCAGCCGAAGCTGCTAACAGGCTGGCGGAGGAGGTGAACTCACTGGCTGCCCAGACAGATGCAGCCTATGCTCAGTATCAGGCAAACTTAAGTCAATCCGGTTCCCAGGCTCAAGCAAACCAGGCGCGCAGGGAAGAGCTTCAGTCTGTCATCTCGGAAAAACAGAAAATCGTTACTGCTAATCAGGCCGTGATCGACAGCATTGAGTCCGGTTATGCAGGCCGCAGAGCAGACCTGGAAGCAGCGCTCCTGATTCCGGAAGCAGACCGTACAGCAGAACAGACGAACCTGATCCAGGCGCTCCAGCCGGTTTTTGATAAGTATGACGCCGCTGTAGAGGCCCGCGATAAAGCTCAGGCCGAATCTGACGCAGCGGATGCAGAGCTCTCATCCATCCAGGATCCCTCTGCAGACGATGCCGGCTACGCAGAGCTGAAAGCTCAGTACGATGCAAAATACGCAGAATGGCAGGCCGCATACCAGGCTGCGAAGTCAGGCACCGCTGACGCAGGCATGACCTCGGCTGAGCTTGCGAATCTTAATATCAGCGATAACCTGGCTGAGCTCGCGGCCCTGAGTCCCCAGGAGCTTCTGGAGAAAGGACGCGAAGGCATGAAAGCCGATATGGACGGCGTAATCGCCTCCGTAGATGCGCTGCAGTCCAATTCAGCGGCACAGGGAATGGCTCTGTTTACTATAGCCAGCACGGAAGACGTCCGTGTGAAGATCGAAGTCTCACCGGACGACTATGATAAGATGCAGCCCGGGAATGCCGCGACCATCACATTAGCCGGAAATACATATGAAGGCACTCTTACCGATGTGGATAAAATCGCGCTGCCCAACGCCAAAGGCAGCGCAGTGATCGGCGCACGCATCCACATCAACAATCCGGACGAAAATATCTGTATCGGAGCCAGCGCCAAGGTCAGAATGACAGTTGCAGAGGCCGCAGATGTTCTCGTTGTTCCAACAGAAGCAGTCAACGCATCTACAGACGGAGACTTTGTCTATGTTATTGAAAACGGAACCGTAAAAGAAAAGAACGTTCAGCTTGGCATCTCTTCTGCCACTCATGTGGAAATCACGGAGGGGCTGAAAGAGGGTGATCTGGTGGTCAATGATTTCAGCACAGACATTGCTCCGGGCATGAAAGCCATTGCCAGCGAAACGGAGTCAGAGTAAAGAAAGGGGAAAGCTTTGTATCATGGGACAGTTTCTTGAATACATCAAAATGGCTCTGGATAATATCCGCGCCAATAAAGGCCGCTCTTTTCTGACAATGCTGGGGATTATCATCGGCATTTCCTCTGTTGTAACCATTGTATCAATCGGAAACGGTCTGAAAAACGATGTTGTTGACGCCGCGAACCAGCAGACAAATACTGTAACTGTGCAGACGAACGCAGAAGAAGTAACAGCCACGGACGCCATCACAGGGGATGATATCGCTTTTCTTCAAACCACGATGAGCGATTCTATTGAAAGCATCACAGCCTCTGTCATGAGTTCCGGGAAATGTACAACAAGAAAAGGCACCTTCGACGCGTATATTACCATGACGACACCGGACTATGAGAATGCCCAGTATGTTTCTCCTCTGGTGAAGGGCAGCTATTTTACAGAAAACGACTTAGCCGGCGGGAATCCTGTCTGCGTTATTGACGAACTGACCGCACTGTACCTGTTCGGAAATACCAATGTAATCGGCATGTCATTTGAACTTGCTATTGACAGCGGGATTCAGGATGTTACAATTTTAGGCATACGGGAAACTTCGGACGACATGATGGAGGTGGAAGCCACCTATCAGGCCATGGGGATGGGAGAGTCAATCTCCATAGAAGTCCCCTATACCCTGGGGGAGGCCTTCGGCGTACCGATTGAGGGCTTTTCCTCTGTCTCCCTTACCGCAAAAGACAGCGGATCCGCGAATCAGGTCGCATCCACCGCGGCTAAGCTTCTGAGCGCGCGGCATCAGGACCTAGGGGACACTCCGTTCATCCAGCAGAAACCTGTTGACCTGTCAGATATGCTGGGATCTGTCATGGACGGGGTCACTGCTTTTGTCGCTCTTGTGGCAGCAATCTCTCTTGTAGTAGGCGGAATCGGCGTTATGAACATCATGCTGGTCTCTGTAACCGAACGTACCCGTGAAATCGGAATCCGCAAAGCTCTGGGCGCCAGAACCGGCTCCATTATCGCCCAGTTTTTATGTGAATCCGCTATCATCTCAGGTCTCGGAGGAGTGATAGGCATCCTCCTGGGCGGAGGGCTGACTGCACTGGTCAGCGCACTGGAGATCGGAGGAATACACGCTTCCCTCTCCCTTTCCGCAGTAATTACCGCCACGTTATTTTCCTGCGGCGTGGGCATCCTCTTCGGGATCTATCCTGCAAGAAAAGCCGCCCGCTTAAGCCCCATTGAGGCACTGCGCCGCATGTAGCAGAGAATCGTGCCGTACAGGCTCACCTGCAGCATTCTGGTACATATCAGAATATTCCAGCCTCACCTGCTTCAAATGAGGCTGTTATTATAAATATGACCGCAAAGGCCACAACGAACTATGAGGAGGTCTTCATTATGAAGAAAAAAAGCAAACTTTTAACTGTAGTGTCTATCATCATCATCGTTTTCAGTGTCTTTTCTCTCCTGGGAACCCTGGCCAGCTTCGCTCTCGCGGACATCACGGCGCAGGGCTACGAAATACTGGGGATGGAAGCGCCGTCTACGGCCTACTATATATTAGGCCTGGCTGTCGGAATCATTATGCTTGTGACCGGAATCATGGGCGTGATGTACCGCTCCCGGAAATCCGTACTTATTATTGGAGTTATCTACTGCCTGGCAATCCTGGCAAATATTGCTTATTCTATCTCATATACCGGTTTTTCCGTAACCTACGTGCTCAGTCTGATTCTTCCACTGCTCTATATGTGGGGATGGTATCAGTCTGAATAGTATATCAGTAGCAGAACGGCTATAAAGTTCGCTAACGTCCGGATGCGAAACATCCGAAAACAGTTCCTTTGCCAAGACGTATTCTGCGGGGATGGAGGAAGGCGACGGGCGCCTTCGGAAGGAGATTAGGGAAAGTTAAAGCTGCGGTGACAGACGTTAGGGCTGACGGTGGAATTGTCTGAGCGGATGCGAGTTCTCCACCGTCAGTCCTTGCATTTTCGCCGCAGCTTTTATATAGACGAACTGCCATATTGAAAAGTCCGGCCTGCTTGCAAATCACATGATAATAAACTATAATAACTATTATCATATTTGACGGAGGAACCCTGTATGTGGAAAAGGCGGGCTTTAAAGAAAAAAACACGCACATTAATGAAGCAGAGCTACTGCAGAATTATTTCTGTCTGCTTTCTCATTGCCGTGCTTACAACCGCCTACCCGGTGTCAACTACTTTTTTTAACCTTCGTGAATACGTTTCCCCGCAGTCTGACGCTGTTTTCACCCTGCCGGTTCCCAATTCGGAAGTCATTGAAAACATCGTCACTCAATTCTTCGGTGACACCACCTTTGCGTCTTTATTCCGGGGTGCGGTTTCCCATATCAGCTCTTTGTTCATTGACCTGCTCACTTCCGGCACCTCTGTTTTCTTCACAGTATTAAGAACCGGAAGTATGTTTTTTATAGACCCTCTCAGCACCGCACTGATATTTTATGTAGTCGGGGCCCTGCTTTTATTCCTGTTCCAGGTATTTGTCAGCAATATTCTGCAGGTCGGTGAAAAGCGCTATTTTCTGGAAAACCGAAACTATGCGCAGACCCCTGTTTCAAAAATCTTTTTTCTGTATAAACTCCGCTGTATTCGTAATCCTGCTTGGATTATGTTCTGCCGTTCTGTTTTCCAGTTTCTGTGGAATCTGACAATAGCAGGCGGAATCTTCAAACACTACGAATATATTCTGATTCCATATATACTGGCGGAAAATCCAAAAATCAGCCGCAGGGACGCCTTTTTTCTCTCGAAGCAGCTCATGAAACACAATAAATGGAAAATGTTCAAACTGGATCTGTCCTTTGCAGGCTGGCACGCCTTGTCCATTCTCACGCTGGGGCTCCTTGATTTTGTATTCGTTATTCCCTATACAGCGGGCTGCAGGGCTGAGCTTTATGCCGTCCTCCGGCGTAATTACGTATTGTCGCGTTCCACCAGATATGAGCAGCTAAATGACTCTTATCTTGAGCATGTTCCGTCAGAGGATGAACTGCTCATAGGCAAAGCTCTTTACGACGACTCTCAGGGACCCTATACAAAGATTTCCTATTTTGCGCCCGAACAGTATCCGGTATTTCTTTTTTCCGTGCAGCCGCCTATGCGCGCTGTGCGCAGCATGGTAAAGCCCGACAGAAAATATGATATAATTTCATATATTTTTCTGTTCTTTTCCTTCTCGATCTTCGGATGGATTTTGGAGACTCTGACACGGCTGATGCAGAGCGGGACGTTTGAAAAAAATGTAGTTTTTTGCGGTCCATGGATTCCTGTATATGGTATATACGGACTCATAATACTCCTGATAATAAAGCGACTGATGAAAAACCCGGTGGCCGTCTTTTTCAGCTGTTTTTTCGTATATTCAGTGCTGGAGTACCTGATTAACTTTGCCTTTGACACAGCTTTCGGGATCACTCTCCGGGACTACAGTAATTTCCTGCTGAACTTAAACGGCCGGATCTATCTGGGCGGTTCAATCATCTATGCACTTTTGGGATGCGCCTTTCTCTACTATCTGGCGCCCCGGTGGACCGGCCTTTTTATGAAGCTCGGCCGCCCAAAAAGAATCCTTGTATGCGTTGTCCTGTGCATTCTGTTTGCTGCGGACCTTGCAGGTTCCGTCTTGTTTTCTGTTGCTTTTTAGAGAAAAAGATAGTAAACTTTTTATATTAATTTAGAAGAATTTGCCGCTTCACACCGCGGCGGAATGGAGATCACTATGAAAAAAAGAGTTGTTGTAGCTTTAGGGCACCGTGCTCTCGGAACTACGCTCCCCGAGCAGAAGGCAGCCATTAAAAACACCGCGAAATGTATCGCCGACCTGATTGAGGAGGGTTATCAGGTCGCTATCACCCACAGTAACGCCCCTCAGGTCGGCATGATTCACACAGCTATGAATGAGTTCGCTAAAGCGCATCCGGAGTATACTCCTGCACCTATGTCAGTCTGCTCTGCCATGAGCCAGGGATATATCGGTTATGACCTGCAGAACGGGATCCGGGAGGAACTGTTAAACCGCGGAATTTACCGGACTGTCAGCACGATCCTGACACAGGTTATCGTAGATCCTTACGATGACGCGTTCTACACTCCAACCAAAGTGCTGGGGCGCTACATGAACGCTCAGGAAGCAAACGAGGAACGCAGGAAAGGAAACTACGTCATCGAAGAACCCGGGAAAGGATTCCGGCGCGTAGTATCCGCTCCCAATCCGGTAAAGATCGTAGAACTTGACGCGGTCAAAGCCCTTCTGGATGCAGATCAGGTCGTTATCGCCGCCGGCGGAGGCGGTATTCCTGTCATGGAGCAGGACAACCATCTGAAGGGCGCCAGCGCTGTTATCGAAAAAGATCTTGCGGCAGGCAAACTGGCAGAGGGTATTAATGCCGATATGCTGATCATCCTGACCAATGTGGAAAAAGTATGCATCAACCTGGGCCAGCCGGATGAACAGCCATTGGATGACATCACTGTCGAGCAGGCAAAATCCTACATGGAAGAAGGACATTTCGGCATCTATAACATGCTTCCGAAATTCCGCGCCGCAGTAGAGTTCATTGAGAAGCAGGAAGGCCGGAAGGCTTATATTACAACGTTTGATAAGGTAAAAGATGCGCTGAAAGGAAAGACCGGAACTGTAATTCACTAAGCATATTCCTAACAGGCAGCTTTGCCGGACATAACAGACTTCATATCAAAAAATTCCGAAATGTGGTCAGTACAAAGGCTGACTACGATTCCGGGATTTTTTTATTTTCATATTTTTACATCTGCTGGTTTCTTTGCCTGTCCAAAACACTTTGTATTTATTTACATAAATCTCAGTGTAATATGATTTATTTTGTATAATTTTTTAGTTGATTTCCATGAATCTTTGGTGTAACATATGCATATACTTAATGTAGTTTTAAAAACCACTTGTTGTTTTCCAGACATCACGGAGGTGCATATATTATGGAGAAAAAACATCACATTAAAGAACCTGGCAGCGCTATCACTCACTTTATCGGAATGCTCATGGCAATCTTCGCGGCGGTTCCTCTCTTGATCAAAGCTGCGCATGAACCGAGCAGAATATACATTATCTCTCTCGCAATCTATGCAGCCAGCCTGATTTTATTATATGCGGCCAGCACAACTTACCATACATTCGATATCTCTGCAAAAGTAAATACAATTCTGAAAAAAATTGATCATATGATGATTTCCGTACTGATCGCCGGAAGCTACACGCCTGTCTGCCTGATCGTACTGAAAGGAAAGACCGGGATTATTCTTCTCTCTATCGTATGGGGAATCGCCATCGTCGGAATCCTGATCAAGGCATTCTGGGTATACTGCCCGAAATGGGTATCTTCCGTACTCTATATCGGGATGGGCTGGACCTGTGTTCTGGCGTTCACGCAGATCCTCAACAATATGTCCCCGGCAGCCTTTGGATGGCTTCTCGCCGGCGGCATCATCTATACAGTCGGCGGCATTATCTATGCGCTGAAGCTTCCGATCTTCAACAGCAGGCACAAAAACTTCGGAAGCCACGAGATCTTCCACCTGTTTGTCATGGGCGGAAGCGCATGCCACTTCGTTGTAATGTACGCTTTCCTGCTGCCATAATTGTCGGGCTTCTGCCCCTATAATTCCCCGGCACATAATTACCAGGCAACAGGAAGGCCGGAAAGAATGAACTGATATGGCACTACAATGGAACCGTATATACTCAGAGATCCGTGTACGGAAATGTTACATACCTTTTCCGTACACGGATCTTTTTATCCGCTGTCTGATTACTCTCTTCCTACATAATACAGCTGACGGATCCGCTGGTCTATCCCATGTTCTGTCAGATACTCCGCCGCGGTTTTAGGCATATGCTGGCGCCAGTCCTCTTCTCGCGCGATCATTTCACGCAGCTGGGTGCCCGTGATCCCCTTTTCGTCCTCTCCTCTTCTCCAGAGCACTTCCACCGTAAACCCAAGAGCAGTCAATATTCTATATCTCTCTTCGTCCCACTCACCGCAGATACTCATATAATGTACTGCCTCATTTGGCGCATACTGAGTGAGAATGTCCGGACTGCTCACCGGGAATGGAATAATTTCAAACTCGTCTCGTTTTACACCGAAATCGATCAGCGCATCCCGGATCATCTCGTACCGCTCAATATAAGTCAGCGGATTATCCCTCCTGACTGTACCGTGCAAATCAAATGGGGACGAGGCCGGGTATGCGGAAATATCCGGATATGTAATTCCCACATACAGCATCCTGCACCGCATCTTGGCCGCAAGTAGATATTCCATATGTTTTAAATGAAGGGGCTGGAATCTGCCATGTATTACACCTGTCTCTGTCATACTTTTCCTTCCTTTCCGCTGCCGTAGCTGAGGTTTCCCTTATCCGCCGCAGCTGTCAGTTCAATTTTGCAAGTTTCTCAGCCAGCCGGGCCAGATCGCCCTGATCCGGATGGGATAAAGCCCGGTCAAAATTTTCAATCATCATTTTAATCTTTTCATTTTCCGGATCCTGCTCCAGCATAGCTTCATATCTCTTTTTCACGCTGTCCGGCATCCTTCCCTGGCACATATAGCTTCCTGCCAGCCGGTTTCCTTCCTGCAGATGGGCTTCCACCCTTTCCAGTATCTTCTGGAAATAGTCTTCCGCCCCTCCGAATCCCGCGGTTCCAAACAGAAAAACATTTTGATTCTCCAGCTTTTCCAAAAACCGGGCCATCTTTTCACTGCAATCCCCTTTATCTGTCCAGAAACCAGCGAATACAATGTCCGCTGACAGATCCGCGCTGCACGATTCTGCAGTCCCAAAGTATACGCATTCATCCTTTCCCATAATCTTTTCAATCTCGTCTGCCAGCATTTTTGTATTTCCCGTCATGCTGTCATAGACTACTGCATACTTTTTCACAGACATCTCATCTTCCTCCTCTCCTCAGAGAGATCCATGGGAATACCGTCCAGAGCGGCATACTGAAGCACATCCTGCGTATCATAAACCAGTTTCAGAGAGAAGAACTCTCTGTTTTCATCCAGCAGGCGGAAAAAGATCTTGTCTCCTTCCCAAAGTTCCAATGAGAAAATTTCTGATTTATCCACCCATTCCAGATCTCCCTCATCACAGTGGATCGGATCTCCTATGAATCCATCCGCTGTGTAAAGTGACATATATTCCACGGTATCCTCACCGTACACAAAAGTAACAATCCCTCTGTATTTCCAGGAAGTCAGCGTATAGCCCGTCTCCTCTTTTACTTCCCTCAGAAGGCACTCTTCCGGGCTCTCCGAATATTCGAAATGCCCTCCGACTCCGATCCATTTATCCTTGTTTACATCATTTTCCTTCACGGTCCGGTGCAGCATGAGATACTGCCCGTCCCGCTCGATATAGCACAGTGTGCTCTGTCTTGTCATACTCGCTCTTCTCCTGTCCTTTTTCTATGGCAGCTTCTGTCATTATTGTTCCCTGCCATTCAACCCGCATTCGCGGAACCTGTCAGGGCGAACTGGCTTTCATACAGATAGTTATAGAATCCGCCTTTTTGCAGCAGGCTTTCATGATTCCCCTGCTCTATGATCTGCCCATCCTTCATCACAAGGATCACATCAGCCTCCCGGATTGTAGAAAGTCTGTGGGCTACGATGAATGTCGTCCTTCCCTCCATCAGTCTCCCGAATGCCTCCTGCACCTTGATCTCGGTTCTTGTATCTATAGATGACGTAGCCTCGTCCAGAATAAGCATAGGCGGATGGCTCAGCATCACTCTTGCGATACACAAAAGCTGTTTCTGTCCCTGGGAAAGTCCCCCGCCGTCCTCTGTGATCCATGTGTCATATCCTTTCGGGAGACGCCGGATAAAGCTATGGACATGAGAAGCCTTAGCCGCGGCGATCATCTCCTCCTCTGTCGCATCCGGCCGGCCCATCATAATATTGTCTCTGAGCGTCCCCGTCTTAAGCCAGGTATCCTGCAGGACCATCCCGTATCCGGCACGAAGGCTTTTACGCGTCATCTGGCGGATATCGGTATTCTCCACACTAATGCTGCCCTGATCCACATCATAGAAACGCATAAGCAGATTGATCAGCGTAGTCTTCCCACAGCCTGTAGGGCCTACGATGGCGATCTTCTGTCCCGGTTTTACCCTGAGATTAAAATTCTGAATCAATTTCTGCTCAGGCGTATAAGAGAACGAAACATTTTCCACAGTCACATTGCCCTTGATGTCTTTGAGTTCTACCGCGTCCGCTGGTTCCGGAGTCTGGGGCTCTTCCTCAATCAGATCAAAAATTCTCTGGGCGCATGCCACCGCGTTCTGGAACTCTGTTACCACGCCTGATATCTCATTAAACGGCTTTGTATATTGGTTTGCATAGCTTAAAAAGCTTGAGAGCTGTCCCACGGAGAGCGCCCCGTTAATCGCGGCAAATGCTCCGGCAATTCCCACTCCTGTATATACAAGGCTGTTTACAAAGCGTGTGGCAGGATTCGTGATGGATGAGAAAAATGTAGCTTTTATATATGCTTTCCCAAGCCGCTCATTCACCTCGTCAAACTGCTCTGTCACATCTTCCCCTTTGCCAAACGCCTGGACGACTTTCTGATTCCCGATCATCTCATCAATAAGCCCGGTCTGCTCTCCACGGATTTCTGACTGGATCCGGAACATGGAAAACGTCCGCTTCGCGATGAAATTTGCCACAAAGAAGGATACCGGCGTGATGAGCACTACCACAAAAGTAATCGTTACATTCACGGAAAGCATAAAGCAAAGTGTCCCTACAATCGTTGCCACTCCGGTGAAAAGCTGGGTAAAGCCCATCAAAAGGCCGTCCGCGAACTGATCCACATCTGCGATCACGCGGCTTACAACCTCTCCGTAGGGATGTCCGTCAATATATTTTAACGGGAGAATCTCTATCTTTCGAAACGCATCATTCCGGATATCCCGTACAATCTGATAAGTCATCTTATTATTGCATACATTCATCAGCCACTGTGCAAGCGCAGTAATCAGCGTGCATATGCCGATCTGAATCATCACCCGGATGACGCCGGAGAAACTCACGCTCCCCGGTCCCACAATGTAGTCCACCGCGTACCCTGTCAGCTTCGGAATATACAGAGTAAGGGCAACGGAAACCGTGGCAAGCAGGATTGAAAACACCACAAAGATCCGGTATCTTCCAAGGTGACGGAATACTTTTTTCAATGTTTCTGACTGTTTTGTCTTTTTCTTTTCTGATGTGTTACCTGCCATTTGAAGCCGCCTCCTTTGGGAACTGAGAATAATAGATCTCCTGATATGCCGGACATGAGGAAAGCAGTTCCTCATGCGTACCGATCCCCGCTGTCTCCCCGTCGTCCAGAACGATGATCTGATCCGCATACTGGATGGATGCGGCTCTCTGAGAGACGATAAACACCGTAGGCTGTTCCTTCATCCCGCGGATCGCCCTGCGCAGTGCCGCGTCCGTAGCCAGATCCAGAGCCGAAGCGCTGTCGTCCAGGATCAGAATCTCAGGCCTTCTTACAAGCGCCCGGGCAATGGTAAGCCTCTGCTTCTGTCCGCCGGACAGATTCCTCCCACCCTGCTCGATCTGGAATTCCAGTTTTCCCGTTTTTCCTTCTACGAATTCCTTTGACTGCGAGATTTCAAGAGCTTCTTCTATATCTTCTGCTGAGGCGTTTTCATTTCCCCATCGGAGATTTTCTCCAATTGTCCCCTTAAAAAGCACGGCCTTTTGAAGCACAACACCAATGTGCTCCCGAAGGTTCTCAGTGTCATATTCTCTGACATCTTTTCCGAAGATCTTCACCTGTCCCTTTGTGGCGTCATAAAACCTTGGAATCAGATTGACCAGACTGGATTTGCCCGATCCGGTACCTCCGATGATACCGATCGTCTGCCCCTTTTTCGCCTGGAATGTAATATCTGTAAGGGACTCATCCCCCGCGCCCTTATAAGTAAGGCATACGTGATCAAATTCCACAGCCGGAATATCTGACGCTCCGTTCTGCGCATCATTTTCCGATGCATTTCCAACCGCATTTACTGCTTCTATACCGACCGGCCACATACAGCTGCCGCTCTCCATATCCGGCTTCATCTTCAGAACACTCTCGATCCGGTTGCCGCATGCAATCGCTTTTGTCACGCTGACAATCAGGTTTGCCAGTTTCACAAGCTCTACCAGAATCTGAGACATATAATTAATGAGCGCAACAACTTCTCCCTGTGTCAGATCGCCCACATTTACTCTTAGAGCGCCTGCATAAATCAGGGCGATAATGCCCCCATTTACCACAATATAAGTCAGCGGATTCATAAGTCCCGAGATGCCGCCCACAAATTTCTGCGCGTCTGTGAGCGCCTGATTTTCCGACTCAAATCTCTTCCTCTCATCCTCTTCTTTGTTAAACGCCCGGATCACCCTCACGCCCGCCAGATTTTCCCTGGTTGTCAGAAGAATCTTGTCCAGATTTGCCTGCACCTTTTTATACAGAGGCATGGTAATCAGCATGATTCCAAACACAATAACCGACAGCAGAGGAATGACAATAACAAAAATCACCGCTGCCTTAGCGTCCACGGTAAATGCCATGATCATCGCACCGAACACGATAAAAGGCGAACGCAGAAACAGCCTGAGCACCAGGTTTACGCCCGACTGCGCCTGGTTAATATCGCTGGTCATCCTGGTAATCAGCGTGGAACTTCCGATCACGTCCATCTCCGTGAATGTAAAACTTTGAATATGGGAAAACAGCGCATGTCTTACGCCGGTACCGAATCCGGCGGCCGCCTTTGCCGAAAAATACTGCGCAGTAATAGAACATACCAGCCCGATCAGGCCAAGCGCAATCAAAACCAGACACATCCGTATAATATACGGCCTGTCCTCCCCTGCAATTCCCACGTCAATGACCGCCGCCATGACAAGAGGAACAAAAAGCTCAAAAGACGCTTCCAGCATCTTAAAGAGCGGAGCCATGATAGTTTCCTTCTTATAGTCTTTCAAATAAACAAGTAATGATTTCATGCTGTCTCCAGTCCTTTACTGTGATAAAAATAAACTCTGTTATTTATTTTAGCACAAAACCATAAAGTATGTATCACTAACTTTTACAAGTTCAGCTATAAAGTTCACTAACGTCCTTTTGCAAAATGTCCGAAAACAGAGACTATTCCAAAGACGTATTCTGCGGGGATGGAGGACGGCTCAGGGCTTCGCTCCAGGGGATAAGTGAAACTAAAAGCTGCGGCGACAGACTAAAGGCAAGGACTGACGGTGGACAACTCGCATCCGCTCAGACAATTCCACCGTCAGCCCTAACGTCTGCCGCCGCAGCTTTAACTTTCCCTAATCCCCTCCGAAGGCGCCCGTCGCCATCCTCCATCTCCGCAGAATCTTTCTCGAAATGGGGCTGTTTTCTGGGCTTTTTCAGACCGAAAGTCAGTGAATATATAGTTGCTACAAGCAGCAGGCGCGGCCGGAAAGTTTTCGCAGCCGAAAGCCCACAAGCCGCGCCAGTTGCGCTTTACAGCCTGTTTAGGGCAATGACATTTCCGTCTGAGAATGCGCAGGAAGCGGAGCGGACGATCTGAGTAGACTTTCTGGGGAAGGAGACAGCCGGAAGATGTGACTTTGGAGGGATCCGCTGAAAATCTTAGGGGCGGAGAGATGTTGTTAAGCGGCGCGCAGGGATTGTCTGAGCAGAGCGAGTTGCCCGGAGCGCCGCTTTGCCTTTAAACATCTCTTCGTCCTGTTAGATTTTCCGAATCCCGGAACGGAACGTCTTACGGCTGTCTGCTTTCACAGAATACGTATCGCAAACCATCCGCTCCGCTTTCGGACGTGTTCCCTGAAAAGAGTTATTGCGCTAAATAGCTGTTCTGTTATGATTCAAAGTACACCTGGCTATACACAATTTTCCCATCTTTTATTGTCATCTGCGGCACGATCATCTCTTTCCCGTGCACCTGGTTTTCTCCGTTTGTATGATCCCGATAGGTCATTTCGTGTTCTTCGAGCCTGAATATGAACAAGTCTGCCGGTGCTCCGGCGTCCATGGACGCCAGTTCTTCTCTGCCGAGAGCTTTCGCCGGAGCCAAAATCGAAGCGTCCAGAATCTTATCAAGAGGCTGCCCCATCGCCAGATACTTGGACAGGATCTTGGGAAGGCTGTGCAGAACACCTTCATAGTATGAACCCGCATTGATATCCGAGCTTATAATGTCCGGAAAGAAGCCCTGCTCCATCGCCGCAGATGCTATAGTGAGATTGAAATTGTTTATTCCGTTGCACGCATCGAATAGTACCCCTCGCTCTTTTGCCTTCCAGATTCCTCTTCTCACTCTTCCGTTCTTATCCAGAATACTCTCTTTTCCCCGATCCTGGAAAATGTGGCACATCACATCGCCCTTTCGGAGGGCAGAGGCCATCTCTTCCAGATCCATCGCCGGATTCGTAATATGAACCGTCACGCTGCATCCCAGCTCTTCGGCCAGCTCCAGTGTCTTCTCAAGAGAAGCCGGCGCATTTTCCGGGGAAATAATATTCGCCGAGAGACGTGTCTTCAGACCTGTGATCCGCTCCGGGAATCGGGAAAAGATCTCTCGTATGCGGTCTGATTCAATATATTCAGCCTCTATCCGCTCCGGACATCTTCCCGATACCTGTCCGGCAGATCCCACGAGAAGCTGCGCAAACATCCCGACATCCGCCCTCCCCATTATGGTCTTCTCAAATACTTCAAAGTTACTGACTCCGCAGGATCCTGCGTCAACTACTGTTGTAATCCCGCACGGGAAAGACGCGGCGTCCGGATTCACACCATTGTCTGTGCCCCCTTTAAAAAAGTGCACATGATTATCAATCAGTCCCTTTGTCACATAACATCCCTCCGCGTCAATCGTGCGAAGGACGCAGGCCGTATTTCCACCGTCTTCGTCTCTGAAATTTTCCAAAAGACAGTCTGAAATTTCCCCATCCTTTATATATATATCTTTCTTTACAAATTTCCCGCTTCCCGGAACGTACACCATACCGTTCTTAATTATGTATTCTCTCATTTTTCTCCCCCTCTCATTCTACTGTCTGTGCGTCAGCAGCTGTTCGGATACTGCTTCGCAAATATCTGCATGCGGAAGCTGATGTATTTTCTGATAATATTATTCATAATACCACAGCTTCTCCGTCGAAGGGAACACCATAATATCAGAAGCAAGACACTATAACATCTTACTCTGGCAGGCTGTTCTTCACACACAGCGCGCCGTACCCCAGCTGTGCATTTGGCCACTCATCATATCCCGGCAGTTCCTTTGCCCCCCGCCTTAAATAAGCCTTCACCTTCTCTCCATAAAGATAGGGGTCATTGCCCTGCACAATCCCCCACTCCATCAGAAGCGCCGCACTGCCTGTTACAAACGGAGCGGCAAAAGAAGTCCCGCTGAACTCTCTGTAGCCGCCTCCCGGCACAGGAGCATTCACCCGCACGCCTGGAGCCGCAAGATCCGGCTTTGGGCTGCCGCCGCTCTCATATACCGCCGCCGGCCCCCGCCCTGAGAAGTCCGCGTAGGAAAATGTTCGCGCATCATAGGCCGCCACTGTAACCGCAAGGGCTGCTGTTGACGGAATCGTAAGCGTCAGGCTGCTGTTCGGCCGCAAAAACGCTGTTCCCACATTGAGCGCCGCCTGAGCGGGCAGCCACATCTCCCAGCTTCCGTCCACAATCCTTCTCGGTGTGAGTGCCAGCCTCCATACGCCGCTGTCTATATAGGACTGTCTTGGAATGAACGAAATATAGATCTCCTGCTTTACACTATAGGGCTTTGGTTCTCCATAGTACAGAAGCAGTTCCGTCCCTCCCAGGACGAATCTCTGGGGGCCCAGTATTTCCTGAAACGGGCCGGCACGCATGCCGGAAGGGCTTATAACAGAGAACTCTACTTCGTCCACATACGACTTCCAGATCTGCACATTTAAAGCTGGCTCTCTTTCCTGAACCGCAAGCTGTACCACTTCCTCCTCATCATCCGAAAGCCGCCCGGACGCATGCCCGGCACTTGTACCCTCATTCCCACTCCCCACGCAGATCACATTTTTCCATGTGAACGAAATATCATTGAGAAAACGCTCCAGCAGCGAAGTCCCGTCATGAGAACCATATGTGTTCCCGAAACTGATATTTACAGCGATCGGCATCCTAAGCTCAATCGCTTTCCTCACCACATAGTCCACGCCAAGCATCAGCTCTGTCGTCCGTGGGAAGCCCGTCTCTCTGGGATTTCCCATCTTCACGATCACAAGATCCGCGGACGGAGCCGCGCCTCTGAACCATCTGCCCGCGCTCCCCCTGCCGTTTCCGGCCGCGATCCCGGCCACTGCAGTGCCATGTCCGCTCAGATCCCTGCTCGGCACGATCTGATATCTTTCTGCCGGATCCGGTTCTGCCAGAGCTGCGTTGATCTGTTCTCCCGTATACTCTGCCCCTGAAGGATACCCCTGCGGCGGGACGCCCCGCACGGTCTGATCCCAGAGGGACACAATCCGGGTAGTTCCGTCGTCATTTATAAAGTCCGGGTTTTCATAATCAATTCCACTGTCCACAATCCCGACAAGGACACCCCTTCCACTCAGTGAAAGAGGCGGATTCTGCACCTCATCGATACAGGAGGCCTGCCTTCCCGCATCCGCTTCAAAATAGACACTCTTCGGCTTCTCAATAAACTCCACTTCCGGGAATGACGCGAGCTCCCCGATCAGATTCTCTTTGATTACCAGAACTGCATACCCATTCAGAAGCTCCGTCACTGACACTGCGATTTCACGCACCTGGTCAAGGGATCCCGAATACTTGATAATCAGCTCCCATTCTCTCTGAGAGGAATCATATCCTACTTCAAGCTCCCCGGAGCGCTCCCGTTCCTCCTGTGTTGCGTCCAGGGCAAGATTTAATATGTTTTCAACTTTCTGGCTCATACGCCCACCTCCCTGGATCATACTATGCGCAGAGGACAGTGGAAAGACCATACAGGCCGATGGCCAGGCATCAGTAAATCAAAAAAGGATATCATTCCCTCTTCGGGATGATGATATCCTCTCCTGTGCACAAGCTTATTTCCCAAAACCACAGTTCGGGAATGTGCACACTTCGCAGTTCAGGCACATTCCTCCCTCGCCCAGCACGTAAAAGTCCTCTGCGCAGAGTTTCTCCCCCGCCGCAATCCTCGGCAGCACCAGGTCAAAGATTGTGCGCCTTGAGTACATCACGCACCCCGGGAGTCCCATCACCGGGATATCCGCTCCATTCTCCTGCTTTTTATACGCCAGCATAAACATCGCGCCCGGGAGCACGGGAGCGCCATAAGTAATCACTTCATCTGTGGCGTTTCGGATCGCAAGGGGCGTCCTGTCGTCCGGATCCACGCTCATGCCTCCGGTACAGACAACCATATCCGCGCCTTTTTTGATCCAGCCCGTGATCGCGTCTGACACCATATCCGCATTGTCGTCACACAGGACATTCCCCATCACTTCCATACCGCATTCTCTTAACTTTTCTGCCACAACCGGAGTAAACTTATCCTCAATTCTTCCCCGGTATACCTCGCTTCCGGTTGTCACGATTCCGGCTTTCATCTTTTGGAAGGGAAGCAGCTTGAAGATCGGTTCATCGCCGCACAGTTCCTTTATACGGTTCATTTTCTCCTCTTCGATAACCAGAGGCACAACTCGCATTCCTACGATTTTGTCTCCCGCTTTCACAGCAAAATTGCCGTGACGGGACGCGAGCACTATCTGCCCCATGCTGTTGACTTCATTCAGCTTTACCCTGTCTATCTTAAGAAGTCCGTCCTCCTCGGCTGTCAGCTCAATCTTGCCTTCTTTCGCCTCTGACGCTTTCATATGCTCCCCCTGGCATACCTGGCGGAGCACGTCGGCCGCATCGTTTTCATGCATCATTCCTTCCTGTTTCTCCCACACATAAAGGTGTTCCTTTCCAACCGAGAGAAGAACAGGGACATCTTCCTCAGTCACTATGTGGCCCTTGCGGAAAACCGGCCCCTTGACCACACCGGGAATGATCTGAGTGATATCATGACAGAGTACACTTCCCACAGCATCCTCTGTTTTAATAAGCTTCATAATTTCTTAAGCCTCCTCTTGCGTTTCTATTTCTTCTAATTCTTTCATCCACACAGCCACGCACGCGTCACTTGGCATTCTCCAGTCTCCCCGCGGGGACAGCGCAACGGTTCCCACTTTCGGTCCGTCAGGCAGGCAGGAACGCTTAAACTGCTGGGAGAAGAAACGTCTGCAGAACGTCTTCAGCCACTTTAGGATCACATCATCCTCATACTCTCCCTCGAATGCTCTTCTGGCAAGCCGAAAGATCTTTGCCGGTTCATAGCCGAACCGGAGCATATAGTAAAGGAAGAAGTCATGCAGTTCATACGGTCCCACCAGATCCTCTGTTTTCTGCGCGATATCTCCGTCCTTGGGCGGAAGCAGCTCCGGGCTCACCGGAGTATCAAGCACATCGTAAAGCACTTTTTTCAGTTCCTCATCTTTTGTCTCGTCCGCCGCGTATTTCACAAGGTGGCGCACCAGCGTCTTTGGCACGGAAGCATTGACTCCGTACATGGACATATGATCCCCGTTATAGGTCGCCCATCCGAGGGCAAGCTCTGACATATCGCCTGTGCCGATCACCATACCGCCGGTCCGGTTGGCGATGTCCATAAGCACCTGCGTCCTTTCTCTTGCCTGGGAGTTCTCATATGTCACATCGTGGTTTTCCGGATCCTGCCCGATATCCCGGAAATGAATATTCACCGCGTCCGCTATGGGAACCTCTTTCAGTGTGGCCCCTGTCTTTTTCGTCATCTCGCATGCATTGTTATACGTCCGGTCTGTTGTGCCAAAGCAGGGCATCGTCACCGCGATAATGTCTTTTTTGTCCCGGCCCAGCATTTCAAACGCCCGGACAGTCACCAGAAGCGCCAGCGTGGAGTCCAGCCCGCCGGAGATTCCGACAACCGCTGTTTTCGCATGTGTATGTGCCAGTCGTTTCTTAAGCCCCATGGCCTGAATCGTCAGGATTTCTTCACATCTCTGAGCACGTTTCCGCTCATCAGACGGAACAAACGGACGTCTCGGAAAATTTCTCGTCAGAGCTGTCTCTCCATTTTCCAGAGTGAATGGAATCTGGATCAGGCTGCTCTCCGTAAGCGTCTGGAACGTAGTATTCTTCCTGCGCTCACTGACGATTCTCTGGACGTCGAATTCAGAATAAATGATCTCATTTGCATATCTCTTTGCCTGATTCAAAATTGCTCCGTTTTCCGCGATAATATTATGTCCGCCGAACACCACGTCTGTGGTAGACTCACCCTCACCTGCATTTGCATATATATATCCTGCGATCAGCCGCGCAGACTGCCCCGAGATCAGCTCTCTTCTGTACGAATCCTTTCCGATCGTCTCATCGCTGGCCGAACAGTTTACAATCACAGTCGCTCCATTTACCGCGGCACGAATACTGGGCGGAACAGGAGACCATACATCCTCACAGATCTCCGCCGACACAATCAGATCATCCATCTGCGTATCTCGGAACAAAAGACATGGGCCAAACGGCATTTTCTCCCCTTCAAAGAGAATATAACCAGCCTGGTCCGGTCCCGGTGTAAACTGCCTCATCTCGTAAAACTCCGCATAATTAGGAAGAAATGTCTTCGTTGTGAACCCGATCACTTTCCCACGGTTGAGCGCCGCTGCCGTATTATAGAGCTTTCCGCCCACAGAAAGGGGAGTTCCCACAAAGACAAGGACATCCTTATCCGCTGTATATTCCGCAATTTTTAAAACCGCTTCTTTTGCAGCTTTCAAGAGCACATCCTGGGTAAAAAGATCCCCGCAGGTATACCCTGTAATACACAATTCGGGAAACGCGATAATTTTCGCCCTGTTGTCCCACGCTTCCTGTATCGCAGCGCATATTTTTTCTGTATTAAAATCCACATCTGCAACCCGGATATCCGGAGTCGCGGCGGCCACTTTCACAAATCCATGTCTCATCTTAAGCTCCTCTCCTTTCCCTGTTCAGGCTATCTGCTCTTCTTCAGCAGTTCTTTAAGCTCGTCCACCGAATACTTATATGCTGTGTTGCAGAAGTGACATTTTACCTCGATCTCTTTTCCTTCATCAATCATAGACTGAATCTCTTTCTTTCCAATGCTGATAATTGCCTTTTCGATCCTTTCTTTTGAACAATTGCAGGAAAACCGTGCCGGCATCGTATCCGTGATCTCCAGATCAAGTCCTTCAAGAACCTGAGAAAGCATCTCCTCCGGGGTATGCCCGTTATCCAGCATAGAAGTCACAGACTGGATATTCTGGATGTTCTGCTCCAGCCGGCTGAGCACGTCATCCTCAATAAACGGCATCACCTGAACGATAAAGCCTCCGGCGCACCGCACCGTATTATTCTTCTCCATGAGAACCCCAAGACCTACAGATGAAGGGACCTGCTCCGACGTAGCAAAATAATAAGTCAGATCCTCTGCGATCTCTCCGGTCTGAAGGATGGTCTGACCGGAATAAGGCTCTTTTAAGCCCATGTCCTTGATCACTGTCATCACGCCCTGTCCTAAGGCTCCGCCCACATCCAGTTTCCCATTCTTCGGCGGCAGCATAACGCCCGGCTCATATACATACCCTTTGACGTTTCCCTGGCTGTCCGCAGTCACGGTTAATCCTCCGATCGGCCCGGAACATTTGATCTGGATCGTCAGCATATCCGTTGGGTTTTTCATCATGCTCCCCATCATTACAGCGCCGGTCATAAGACGCCCCAGCGCCGCCGTAGCCACCGGACTCGTCTCGTGCCTCCTTCTGGCCTCCTCTACAAGTTCTGTAGTCACCGAAGCAAATGCGCGGATCTGCGCGCCTGCTGCCGCTGCCCTAACTATATAATCCTTCATTTTATCTCTTTTCTCCTTACATATTGATTTTCCGCAACAGTTCAGCCTTCAAGAATAAACAGACCAAACTGCTATAATTTCTTCACAATAATATAAACCCGCATTATTCTTTCTGCTTTCCACATTCCCGGGCGATCACACAGATTCTCTCACTTGTCCCGCAGGCTTCCTCTTTTATGTCCATGTCATGTGCTTCCAGAAAGACAAGGCCGGCCTCCCGCAAAAGTTCCTTCATCTCATCCAGCGTATAGCCTCTCTGGTAATGAGTCTCCCTGTACTTCCTGCACAACTGTCCGCCTCCACAATCTTCCTCAGGATCTGCGTCAGATTCCGCGTCAGACTCCGTACTTTCGGATGCCATACCCTTTTTCGCAGTCTCACAGATAAAAAGTGTCAGGTCATACTCATTGATCTTTTCATCTTCATAATAATAGTTGTCCCAAATAAAACTGCACTCTCCCCGGTCCTCTGCAAACGTATTGTCCGCAAGCACCTCTCTGTATTTGTACTCTGTATTAAAATCAAACAAAAAGATCCCGCCCGGATCCAGGTAATTATTCACCAGACGAAACACTTCTTTCAGTTCTTCCGGATCTGTGATATAATTCACCGAATCGCACACACTCACCACAGCCCGCACGGTTCCGTACAGTTCAAACTCCCTCATATCCTGGAGCAGATACAGAATATCATGCCCGGATTCCATACGCTTCTCCATCGCAATCTCCAGCATGTCCTCGGAATTGTCCACACCAATCATATCATATCCGAAACCCGCCAGCATCTCCGTCATCGAGCCCGTGCCGCATCCCAGGTCCAGAACAATACCTTCTTTTACCCCGAACCTGCACAACAGCTCATGTATATATCTGCCCCACTCTTCATAGGGGACATTATCCATAAACGTATCATATACTGACGCAAAACTCGTATATGCCTCCACTGTCTTTTCCTCCTGTATATTCCCGCAAAGAGAAGTTTAACATATTTTCAACTGATTGTCAGGAGACTACGATCACTTTTCACCTTCCTCAAATACAGTTCAGCTATTTAGCGCACTAACAATTCCTGTGACTCACGTCCGGAAGCGGAGCGAATGGTTTGAGATACGTATTCTGTGAAAGGGGACAGCCGTGCGATGTTCCCTTCCTCAGAAAGTATACTCAAACCATCCGCTCCGCTTCCTGCGCATTCCCTATCGGAATGTTACTGCCCCAAATGAGCTGTAAAGCACGAATTGGCGCGGCTTGTAGCCTTTCGGCTGCGAAGGCTTTCCAGCCGCGCCCGCTTCTCGTAGCAGCTATATATTCACTGACTCCCGGCTTGAAAAAGCCCAGAAAACAGCCCCATTTCGAGAAAGATTCTGCGGGGATGGAGGATGGCGACGGGCGCCTTCGGAAGGGGATTAGGGAAAGTTAAAGATGCGGCGGCAGACGTTAGGGCTGACGGTGGAATTGTCTGAGCGAATGCGAATTGTCCACCGTCAGTCCTTGCATTTAGTCTGTCGCCGCAGCTTTTAGTTTCCCTTATCCCCTGGAGCGAAGCCCGGAGCCGTCCTCCATCCCCGCAGAATACGTCTTAGGAATCGACTCTGTTTTCGGCCGTTTTGCAGCAGGGTGTTAGTGAACTTTATAGCTGTTAGACTGAACTTTCCTTTCCCCGAAAGCATTTCCCAACTCATTTCATGAA
Organism: uncultured Mediterraneibacter sp.; assembly: GCA_944384505.1. Lineage (GTDB taxonomy): Bacteria > Bacillota > Clostridia > Lachnospirales > Lachnospiraceae > Mediterraneibacter. The sequence goes on along the minus strand of CALWTQ010000040.1, from coordinate 1,452 downwards.
TGATAATACAGCTCCACAGGATCGATGGGATCAAATGGATGCTCTTCGACCATCTTCTTATTTCTTCCCCTGCGTTTTACAAGTTCCCCGCTTTTATTATATATCCAGAAAGAATATACCAACAGCTTATTGATCTTGCCGATCTTCTCTTTTGTAGTCTTTTCATAGAGCACTCCGCCGGCCTTCAGCGCGGCCTTCTTATGAATCAATGAAATCAGTTCTGTTTCACAGGTTACTGGTTCCGGCAGAATCGTATAGCCGCGCCCCACGCAGTCCGGCTTATGAGAATCACTGCCGCCGGTTATCACCTTTCCATACTTCCTGGCCAGCTTTGCTGCGCCTTCATTGGAATCCGTAGATTCGCAGCTGTTGAACGCCTCCACGAAGTCAAACCGCTTTACAATCTCCGGAGACTGGTAAAATCTCCTTGCATTAGTGAAGCTCATGTATTTCTCTCCGCACGGATGAGCCGGCCCAAGCACACCGCCGTTCCGATGCACCAGATCGATCAGGAGAGCCAGGGGCATCCCCCTCATCTCCAGAAGCCGCATCTTTACCCCCTCAGGCATAATCACAAGAATATGCCCCGCATCCCGGGTATCATATTCAATCCCTTTGAGCACAACAAAGTCCGTATGCTTCTTTCCTTTTATGTGCTCCTTCCAATACCGGTATCCATTATAATTATCATGGTCTGTGATAACCATACCCTGAAATCCATGTTTCTTCAGGATCGTTATATACTCATCCAGTCCCACCTTGCTGTCAATAGAACCTTCCTTGACGTGACAGTGCATATCAATCTTCATACACACCCTCCTTTTTTTGCTTTGTTCCATATAACAAACCTTGCCTTGTCTATCAATTATTATACATCATTTTACCAGGCAGTGACAACCTGAGACACAGACTTTTCCCACATCAGTACATCAGCTATTTCGTTCACTAACGCCTGGATGCAAAACGTCCGAAAACAGCAACTATTTCAAAAACGTATTCTGCGGGAGATGGAGGATGACTCCGGGCTTCGCTCCAGGGGATAAGGGAATCTAAGAAGTTCCGGCCACGGATTAAAAGCAGGGGCAGCCGGGGAGGAACTCGTTTCACTCAGACAAGCCTCCCCGGCTGCCCCAACATCCGTAACCGCAACTTCAAGATTCACTAATCCCCTTACGAAGGCGCCCGTCGCCATCCTCCATCCCCGCAGAATTTCTCTCGAAATGGGGCTGTTTTCTGGGCTTCTTCAAGCCGGGAGTTAATGAATGTATAGCTTCTACGAAAAGCAGGCGCGGCCGGAAGACTTTCGCAGCTGAAAGTCCACAAGCCGCGCCAATTCGCGCTTTACGGCCTGTTTAGGGCAATAACACTTCTGTTTGGAAATACGCAGGAAGCGGAGCGGATGGTTTGAGCATACTTTCTGGGGAAGGGGACAGCCGGGAGATGTGACTTTGG
>CALWTQ010000039.1 GCA_944384505.1 uncultured Mediterraneibacter sp. | reverse complement strand
CCGCAGCCGGAACTTCTTAGTTTCCCTTATCCCCTGGAGCGAAGCCCTGAGCCGTCCTCCATCCCCGCAGAATACGCCTCAGAAATAGCCTCTGTTTTCGGACGTTTTGCCTGCGGAAGTTAGTGAACTTTATAGCTGAACTGCCCTGCTGCAAGGAGAATTATATTTTCTTTTGATTGTATCAAATCAGCCCGTGTGATATACTGTAAGAAATTTACCAAATCAGTTTGGCCCTATGAATGTCATGGGCTGAGCTGGTTTAATTTATCAGGAGGAGCGGAAGCTGATATGAGATTTAATATTACTGATAATGTTGTGGTCCGTGCCCTTTCCAGGATCTGTGATATGGTCTGTCTGAATGTCCTGTGGCTGATCTGCTGTATTCCGGTTGTTACGATCGGCGCGTCGACAACGGCGCTGTATTCGGTGATGCTGAAAATGGTAAAGAACGAGGAAGGCTATATTTTCCGGGGATTTTTTAAAGCGTTCAAATCTAATTTTAAGCAGAGTACATTTATGTGGCTGATCCTGGCCGCGCTGTGGATTGTGTGGCTGATAGATTACAGGGTGGCGATGATTATGCCGGGAAATGTGGGAGTGGTTATGAGCGTGATCTTCCTTGCGATAGGCTTTATCCTCTTATCGGTAAACATCTATGCGTTTCCTTTGACGGCGCGGTATGAAAATACGATTAAAGCAACGTTGAAAAACGCCCTTATTCTGACAGTGGGGAAACTGCCGTATACGTTTTTGATGGTGATTGTGCTTGTGGCCGCGGTGATAGCGTCTCTGTGGAATACGGTTACTCTGCTGTTTGCAATTCCGCTCTGGCTTTTGATCGGCGGTTCACTGATCGCCTGGCTTAATTCATTCCTGCTGCGGAGAGTGTTCCTTGTACTGGAAAGCGGAAATGACAGTGAAAATGAGAACAAAAGCGAAAATGATTAAGATAAGAGGAGGGAAAGGATGAACTTTTTGGAAGAACGAATTGTGAAGGACGGAGTTGTAAAAGAGGGAAATGTACTGAAAGTTGACAGCTTCCTGAACCACCAGATGGATATTAAGCTTCTGGATCAGATGGGCGCGGAGTTTAAAAGAAGATTTGCCGATAAACCGATCAATAAGATTTTGACCATAGAGGCGTCAGGAATCGGGATCGCATGTGTGGCGGCCCAGCATTTTGACGTGCCGGTTGTCTTTGCGAAGAAGTCCCAGAGTATTAACCTGGACGGTGACATGTATGTGGCTGAGGTGGAGTCCTTTACACATAAATGCATCAATCACGTGATCGTGGCGCAGAAGTTCCTGACGCCTGCTGACCATGTGCTGATCATTGATGATTTCCTGGCAAATGGCTGCGCGCTCCAGGGCCTGATTCAGATCGTGCAGTCATCCGGCGCTACTATTGAAGGAATTGGAATTGCAATTGAGAAGGGCTTCCAGTCAGGAGGACGGATTATCCGCAACCTGGGCTATCAGCTGGAATCGCTGGCCATTGTGGACGGCATGAATGCTGAGACGGGAGAGATTCAGTTCCGCGATCAGGAGAAAGAGGCGGGAAAAGCAGAAGATTCTGACCATGCCGGGGATGGGGAATGCGGTATCTGCAGGAGTGCGACACTGGATTAAGTAAGCAGTACAGGGGAAGGTAAGACTTATACAAGTCATACCTTCCCCTGTTCAGCTCTGTCTGTTCCCAGAGGGTCCCGTTACTGCCAGAAGTCTGTTTTATTTTCCAATCCAATATCCCGGGCTTTGAACACAGGATTTTGGCCTTCCTTTTTCTGCCTGATATAGTCCCGGAGACACTGAATGGCAGGTTTTCCGAGAAGAATGATGACAGGCAGATTGATCAGCGCCAGGCATCCCATGATCACGTCCGCTGTGCTCCACGCCACGCTGAACTCCATCAGAGACCCGCCGAAGACAATCACTGTTGCAAGAAGCCGGAACGCAGTCATTATATGCCTCCCCGGAACTTTTCCACACAGATATCTGAGCCCCATTTCTGCATAGAAGAAATTCCCGATCAAAGTTGTAAAAGCAAAGAGAAACAGAGCAATTGTGATAAATGTGGTTCCGAATCCGCCCAGAGCTTCGGCCGCCGCGGCCTGCACCCAGGGCATGCCTCTAAGTTCCGCGCTGGGAGCGACGCCAGAGCAGAGCAGCATGAAAGCCGTGGCCGTACAGATGAGCAGCGTGTCAATGAACACAGAGAGCATCTGGACCAGCCCCTGTTTCGCCGGATGAGAGACGGACGCGCTGGCAGCCGCATTGGGAGCGGAACCAACACCGGCTTCATTGGAGAAGAGGCCGCGCTTGATGCCATGCATTATGCAGGAGCCGGTAAATCCGCCGAAGACCGCCTGAAAATCAAAGGCATTTGTAAAAATGTCTTTGAACATTACGGGAATCAGCTGAAAGTGCGTTACAACAATAAACAGCGATACGGCCAGGTAAAATATCCCCATCATAGGCACGAGAAATTCTGTCACCTTTGAAATCTGACGGCTCCCGCCGAAAATGCAGATACAGAAAACAATCGCGAGGACTGCGCCGATGATGGCGGGCGTTCTTTCCTCGTTAAAAAAGCTGTACGCCCGGAATGTGTCAGTAATATTAAAAGATGCGACCATATTGAAGCCAACCATATAGGTCATGATTAGAAAAACGGCGAATAATACGCCGAGCCAGCGGCGTTTGAGCACGGCTTGGATATAGTAGGCCGGCCCTCCGTAACAGCTCCCGTCATCAGCGCGGCGCTTATAGATCTGAGCCAGAGTGCTTTCGATAAAAGCGGAGGCGCTTCCGAGAAGGGCGGTAAGCCACATCCAGAATACCGCGCCCGGGCCGCCAAGACAGATCGCGGTGGAGATCCCCGCGATATTTCCTGTGCCTACGCGGGAGGCGGTGGAGACCATCAGCGCCTGGAAAGACGAAAGGCCGTTTTCATCGTCTTTCGGTTCCATGACAACGCGGATGGATTCCCGGAACATGCGGAATTGTACGAACCGCGTGCGGATGGTGAAATATATGCCCGTGCCAAGCAGCAGGACGATCAGAATATAGGTGTAGAGCAGATCGCTCAGTGAGTTGATAAATTCTGCAAACATTTTTCTTCCTCTCTTTCTTCAGCTGTATCAGTATGGCTCTTTTGCCGGATTGATACTCATGATTCAGCAGATGTAAATCAGCATCTTGAAAAGACGCGCTGTATGTATGCCCCTGACGGTGTGAGAGCTGCCATTGCGGGGAAAGATATCGCCGCCAGGATGCGAGCGGACTTTATTATAGCTTAGGAAGTTGCTGATGTCCAGGGATACATGCGTTTTTCTCAGGAGAGAGTAGTAATTTTGTGACAAAATAATTATACTGATAGGAGACAGAGACAGCGTGACCTTGATACCCGACCGCGCCGTTTTGGGAAAACGCTGAATACGAGCATGCTGGAGCATTTTTTCTATCTTAAGTATAAAGGAGAGGGAGGACTGTTTGACGGACTGTAGGTCTGGGACCATGAAAAGTACAGAGAAATCCAGGGGACATATAAAAATATATATCAGGTTTAAGGCCTGGGTAATCAAAAATGTTACCCAGGCTGATTTTATGAAATGGAGAGAATAGAGTGACATTCATTCGTGAATATGCACAAAAGCGGGTCAAAAATATTGTGAATTGTAATAATTGAAAGAATAATTTAGATGTATTATTATTTAATTAAATTAAATAATAATATTGGAAGGAGAAAAATATGAGAGTTTTGTATCTTGATATTGATACGCTCAGACCGGATCACTTAGGCTGTTATGGATATGCACGCAATACCAGTCCGAACATTGATTCAGTAGCGAAAGAAGGAGTAAGATTTATGGATTATTACTGCTCTGATGCGCCTTGCCTTCCCAGCAGAGCTGCCATGTTTACTGGAAGATTCGGGATCCATAATGGATGTATCTCACATGGAGGAACTGCGGCTGAGATGCGATGGGAAGGGCCGGAGAGAGGTATGGCAGATTTTAACGGACGCTATAATCTGCCGGCGGTTATGAGGCGCGCCGGGATGAAAACGGCATCTGTTTCCAGTTTCCCGGACAGACACGCTGCATGGTGGTTCAACGGCGGATTCGATGAATGCTACAATGTCGGGAAACGTGGTCTGGAGTCGGGAGAGGAAGTGACAGAAATTGCTTTGGACTGGCTGGAGCGTAAAAAAGATGAAGAAGACTGGTTTTTACATGTACACTATTGGGATCCCCACATTCCGTACAGGGTTCCGATGGAATACGGTCAGCCTTTCGCGAACAGCGAGCTTCCGGATCCGTGGATGACCGAAGAGATTTTGAACTATCACCGAACAAAAAAGCCGGGAGCCCACAGCGCATGTGAAGTGAACGGATATACGAATGAGCCGGATAAGGCGCATCCAAGGCAGATAACAGAAATTAAGAATTTGCATGACTTTAAACGGCTCATAGATGAGTATGATACAGGTGTACAGTATGGGGACTATCAGGTCGGCCTGCTTCTGGATAAGATAAAATCACAGGGAATTTACGATGATATGGTGATTATTATCAGTTCGGATCACGGAGAATGCCTGGGAGAGATGGGCAGTTATTGTGAACATGGAGAGGCTGATTATATTACGACTCATATACCGCTGATTATTAAATGGCCGGGATGCCCCCGGAATGTGGAGTCCCGGGGATTGCATTATAATGTTGATCTCCTTCCGACGCTGATGGATATGATAGGGAATATTCCCCCGTTTACGTGCAACCGCGTTGTGGGTAAGCCCAATCCTGTTGTATATGACGGTGAAAGTTTTGCAGACTGCCTGAGAGCGGGGAAGGATGGAGGGCGCGAATATCTGGTTGTGAGTCAGTGTGCTCATGTCTGCCAGCGCAGCGTACGTTTTGGCGATTATCTGTACATTCGGACATATCACGATGGATACCACCTTACAGAAGATGATGAGCTGTTTAATGTAAAGGAAGATCCCCATGAAACAAAGAATCTTGCTGAAGAACTGCCGGAAGTATGCTGGCATGGAGCTTGGTATCTGGAACACTGGATCGCAGATAATATGCTGAGCAATATTTATCATTATCACAATGATCCAATGTGGACGGTGATAGCAGAAGGCGGACCGCATCACTGCAGGGGATACTTACATGATTATTGTATTCGCCTGGAGAAGACTGGGCGGGGAGATCTGGCGGAAGCTTTAAAGAAAAAACATCCTGCGGAATATAATGTAAGCTATTGATAACATAGTTGATTAATATAAATAAAAAAACAAAGGCATAATAAACAAAAATTGAAATGTAAATTTGTAAGATCAGTCAATTGCTTAACAAGATATACAGGTATTATAATTAAATAAATTAAAAAATAAAAATGAAAGATCCAAAAAACATGACAGAAAAAGGAGGATGAATTATGAGAAGTAAAAAAATCTGGGCAGCTATTTTAACGGCGGTTATGTCGGTATCTGTCTTAGCAGGATGTGGCGGATCAGGAGAAAGCTCGAGCCAGACAAGTGAGCCTGCAGCAGTAGAAGAAACGGAAATGATCGGAGCGGATGTAGAGGCCACAACGGAGCTGACAGATAATACAATTAATGTCGGCTATGGGACAGCGATTGATTCATTAACGCCGTTCCGTTCGGCAACTGCGAGAAATGCGCCATATCTGGATATTCTTTATGAACGCCTGGCGGTCAGGGACAGCAATAATGAGTATCAGCCATATGCGGCAAAGTCATGGGAGACTACTGACAATGGCTATACCTACGATCTGGAAATCTGGGACAATATTTCCGACAGTCAGGGAAACGCGATTACGGCGGCAGACATTGTATGGTTTATCCAGGAAGCGAAGAACCGTGGGCTGATTACGAATTTCAGCAAAGTGGAAAGTGTAGAACAGACAGGAGATTATACTTTACAGATTAAATTTTCAGACAACAGGGTGGGCGTATTTGAGACACTGATGGAGGATACATTTGTGGTTTCACAGGCGGCATTTGAGGCGAGTGCGGATGAATTTGCAACAAGCTGTGTAAGTACATCTCCATATGTGTGTACTGAATTTGTACCGAGTGCAAGCCTGACATTTGAGCGCAGGGACGACTACTGGCAGGACATTGCCAATATGCCGGAATGTGTACGTCCGATTCAGAAAACAGTAAATTATCAGATTATCACAGAGGCTTCGCAGATGGGTATCGCTCTTGAGACAGGTACGATTGACGTTGCCATTGACATTGCTGCTTCTACGGGAGCTCAATTTGTAGATCAGACAGATGCCTATACGGTAAATCTTCAGGATGGGGCCCAGGGATGGCAGGTATTTTTCTCAGGCGCTGAGAACAGTATCCTGGCAGAGAATGAAGCATTAAGACAGGCGATCTGCTATGCGATTGATGCGGACGGTCTTGTTCAGGGACTGTGTTCCGGATATGGCACGCCGATGTGGGATGTATGTGCACCAAGACTGATCGGATTCCTCGATAAATGGAAAGATGAAGATTACTATACGTATGATGTAGAAAAGGCGCAGCAGCTGATTGAAGAATCCGGATATAACGGCGAGACACTTACACTGCTGAGCTCTTCAAGCGCTACGGCGTCTACACTAGGTCAGCTGATTCAGAATTATCTGGATGCAGTGGGAATCAAAGTAGAACTGAATGCGGTTGATATGGCTTTGTATACAGCAACACGTCTGGATGGTACACAGTACGATATGGTGCTGGGCACAGTTGGCGGGACATATCTGTCAGACGTCTGGTCACTCCGTTTTGATCCGGCGGCTTATGAGGCGGGCGATGCAACGAGCCGCAACGACCAGGAGCTTGCAGATCTGTTATATTCCACATGGACAAATGAGGGATATACAGATGAAAATATCGATGAAGTCCATACATATATCAAAGACAGTGCATATGGATATGGGCTTGTGAATCCTCAGGTATTTACGATCTGGAGAAATGATCTTGGCATGGTAAAAGCAGTTACCGGCGGAATCAACAACTATGTGATGCCTTCTGCATGCCAGTTTACACGTGAATAATTGAACGGAGGCAGAGCTGACAGCTGAATATAGTGCAGCTGCCAGCTCTCTTAAAGACAGGAGGAACAGCATGATTAGATATATCATCAAACGGCTTTTATGGATGATTCCGATTATTTTGGGAGTTACTGTTATTGTATTCCTGCTGATGACATTTTGTCCGGGCGACCCGGCGCAGATTATCCTTGGTTCAACCGCTACACAGGCTGATCTGGAAGCAATGCGCGTCGAACTCGGATTAAACCAGTCGCGTCTGGTACGGCTTGCAACATATATGAACGATGTTTTCCTGCATTTTGACCTGGGGTCTTCATGGATTACAAAGGTAGATATTGCATCGACAATAGCAGACCGTATGCCTAGAACTTTGATTCTTGCAGTAGTAACACTTTTGATCGCGTATGGGCTTGGCATTCCGCTTGGAATTGTAGCGGCGACACATCAGAATAAGTGGCAGGACCATATATCAATGATCCTCGCGCTGATTGGCGTGGCAATCCCGAACTTCTGGCTTGCACTGCTTCTGATAATTGTATTTTCAGTTAATCTGGGCTGGCTGCCAGCAATGGGGGTAGGAACCGGAATCGCAGGATTAAAATATTACATACTTCCCGGGCTTTCTAACTGTGCCGGTGCGCTAGCGAACTGTGCGCGGCAGACAAGGTCTTCTATGCTGGATGTTATACGTGCAGATTATATTACGACGGCGCGTTCGAAAGGTGTGCCGGAAAGGTCGGTTATTTATAAGCATGGACTTAAAAACGCACTTATCCCGATTATTACACAGATGGGAACTACGTTTGGACGCCTTCTCGGGGGTGCGATGATTATTGAGACGATTTTTTCTCTGCCCGGCATGGGTGAATTTATTATTGATGCAGTGAATAACAGGGATTATCCGGTTGTTCAGGGCGGGACGATTGTTCTTGCAATTGCTTTTAGTATTGCAATGCTTATTATTGATCTGCTGTATGCAGCAGTAGATCCACGTATTAAGGCACAGTATTCTGCTGCAGGAAAGAAAAGAAAGAAGGTGAAAGCAAATGGCTAGCGTGACAATGACAAAAACAGCGTCTCCAAAAGTAAAGAGACAATCGGAGTTTGCCAGGGTTATGAAGCAGCTGAGCAAAAATAAGATCGCTATGGCAGGGCTGGTCATCCTGATTATAGAGTGCCTGCTTGCTGCTCTGGCTCCGTTGATTATGCCGTATGGCTATGCGGAAATGGATCTGACCCAGACATTTGCTACACCTTCATTGACACATCTTTTCGGCTGTGACGACATGGGAAGGGATATATTCAGCCGTGTGCTATATGGCGGACGTTTTTCAATTTCTATCGGTATACTGGCAGTTCTGATTTCCGTGGTTATTGGAATGATTATCGGTGCATTGGCAGGATATTTTGGCGGGATGACCGATAATATTCTGATGCGTTTTCTTGATATTGTGCAGGCAATTCCAGGCATGCTTCTGATGATCGTTATCTCAGCTGTTTTAGGGCCCGGATTTGTGAATACGATTATAGCGCTTTCCGTAAGCAATATACCCGGAATGGCAAGAATGCTCCGCGCTCAGATGATGAAAGAAAGAGACAATGAATATATAGAAGCGGCTCAGTCTATTAACTGCAGTAAGATGCGAATCATCGTGTCCCATCTGCTGCCAAACTGCTTATCGCCGATTATTGTCCAGGCTACAATGGGAGTTGCGCAGACGATTACAATGGCAGCCAGCTTAAGTTTCATAGGACTTGGAGTCCAGCCTCCGGCACCGGAATGGGGAGCTATGCTTTCTGCTGCCAGATCATTTATCCGTCAGGCGCCGCATCTGGTTATCTTCCCGGGACTTGCCATTGCAATTACTGTTCTGGCGCTGAATCTTCTAGGGGATGGCCTTCGTGACGCACTTGACCCGAAACTGAAAAACTAGGAGGAATCGAAATGGCGAAAGAAATGAAAAAAGAAGAGTCTCCATTTCTCCAGATAAAAGATCTGGTAGTGGAATATAAATCGGATGATCAGATCGTACATGCAGTCAATGGAGTTTCCCTAAATCTCGGAAAGGGGAGGACGCTTGGTCTGGTAGGTGAAACCGGAGCAGGGAAAACTACAATCGCCAAATCTATCATGCGGATTCTTCCGGATGTAGGGGCCAAAATTACAGGCGGTGAGATATTTCTTGACGGACGTAATGTATTAGAGCTGTCTGAGACTGAGATGAGAAAGATCAGGGGGAATACGGTGTCTATGATTTTCCAGGACCCGATGACGGCGCTTAATCCCGTGCAGAGAGTGGGCGACCAGATCGCAGAAGTTGTGCGCCTGCACAATGATGAAAAGGTGAATCCGGAGAAACGCGCGAAAGAAATGCTGGAAATCGTAGGAATACCGGCGGAGCGCTACTATGAATATCCACATCAGTTTTCCGGGGGAATGAAGCAGCGTGTAGTGATTGCGATCGCTCTTGCGTGCAATCCAGACCTGCTTCTGGCTGATGAGGCTACCACAGCTCTGGACGTGACGATTCAGGCACAGGTGATGGATCTGATTGGGGAGCTGCAGAAGAAGTATAATACGGCGATGATCCTGATTACTCATGATATGGGGATTGTGGCGCAGGTATGTGATGATGTGGCGATTATTTATGCCGGGCAGATTCTGGAATATGGATCAAAAGAACAGATATTTGATTATCCCACGCATCCTTATACAATAGGCCTGTTCGGCGCGATACCGAGTATGAGCGGTGACGAGATGTGGCTACATCCGATTGACGGCCTGCCGCCGGATCCGACAAATCTGCCGGAGGGCTGCCCTTTTAGTCCGAGGTGTCAATATGCATCCGATATGTGCAGAAAGGATGGAATAGGGTTCCATATGACAGAAGACGGGCATCAGTGCAGATGCTGCCGTATAGAAGAGATTAAGAAAATGAAAAGGGAGGAGGACCAGAAGTGACACCGGTTATAGAAGTTAAAAATTTAAAGAAATACTTTCCTACTCCTCATGGAACACTTCATGCGGTAGATAATGTCAGCTTCAAGATCGAAAAGGGGAAAACGATTGGTGTGGTAGGCGAGTCAGGATGTGGGAAATCCACGCTTGGCCGTACCATCATACACCTTCATGAAAGTACAGGCGGACAGATTTTTCTTGATGGAAATGATATCACGAAGCTAAAGGGAAAAGAGTTAAAGAAGGTACGTGAAAAAATGCAGATCATTTTCCAGGATCCTTATTCCTCTCTTGACCCGAGAAAAACGATCGAGAGTACGATACGAGAGCCGTTCGTTGTATCAAAGAGGTACAGTAAGAGCGAGATCGAAGAGAAGACGCTGGAATTAATGAGCCTGGTCGGAATAGATGAGAGACTGCGAAGATCGTATCCGCACGAGCTTGACGGCGGACGCCGTCAGCGCGTCGGCATTGCCAGAGCGCTGGCGCTGGAACCTGAATTTGTGGTCTGTGATGAGCCGGTGTCAGCTCTTGACGTATCTATTCAGGCACAGGTGCTGAATCTATTGAAAAAACTTCAGATTGAACGCGGGCTGACCTATATGTTTGTTACCCATGATATGTCGGTTGTAAGGCACATTTCCGATGATATCTGCGTTATGTATCTGGGACAGGTAGTAGAAAAATGTGAGGCAAAGGAGCTGTTTGCCAGACCGCTTCATCCATATACAAAAGCTCTGTTGTCAGCAATTCCGTCAACGGACATACATAATAAGACAAAACGCGAGATTCTGAAAGGAGAGATTACATCTCCGATCAATCCGAAACCAGGATGCCGTTTTGCGGCAAGATGCCCGTTCGCGGTTGAGGCATGTCATCAGCCGCAGGTACAGGAAGAAGTATCGCCGGGACATTTTGTAACATGCTGCCGGGTTCATGAGATTCAGAAGATCTGATAAAGATGAGAGAATATAACAGGGGATTTCACAGATTAGTTTTGTGAAATCCCCTGTTGTTTAATTCTTGTATAAATCTACATTATAAGCGGTAATTTGTCCATCCCAGTACATCCGGATGCTGTCTAGACGTTTCTGCGTATACTGCATGGAAATTCTGCCTTTCGGAGGCCATTTGAGCGCCATGTTAAAGCGTTCTTCCTCAGTCGTTTTTTCTGGAGATATATAGATGTATAAAGCTCCTGGAGACTGTTTCTTTGTATTCCCAAATACCTTTGTATTGATTACGCCGATCTCGGCGATCTTGGCCCACGGGAAATACTGCAGTTTTTTCCCGCAGACAGAACTCAGGACACCGTCAGCAGAGACAGAAATTACAGTCCCCTCATATAGCGAAACAATGAGGAAAAGCAGTGAAATCCCGAGGAATAAGGCGGCGGAAGCAGCTAAGTGAAGCGTGACCAGAGTAATGCCGATGACCGCACAGAAAACCCAGGTGACTGATGCGGCTGCAAACTTGGCGGGGTGAAGAAAAAATTTGTTCTTATTCATGGTAAAAGCTCCTATTCTATATAAGTATCCAGATCAGCCATAATCGCAACTGCCGCGCCGCCTCTGGCTCCGTTATATTCTTCGGGAGTGACAAAAACAATTTCAGGAGTGAAGAAATCAGGATGGATCAGGTTCTCGTATATTGTTTTACGCAGCAGTTCTCGGTTCGGTTCATGGCCAAAATATTTGCTGTCCACTAAAAGTGTATCAGAGTGAACAAAATTCTCGCTGTTTGCAACACCGATTCCGAGATAACGGACAGCGTTGGTAATGATCTTATCAATCGCAGCATCTCCCCGCTTTTGCGCCTGTACGATCTGGTTTATGTTAGGAGCAGCATTTTCAGGACAGATTTCGGACAATATTTTTGCCTCTCCCTGTACCATCGCCGAATGACAGAATTCCTTTACAGCGCGTTCGCCCGCAAGAGAATTTAATCTTCCATTGTCACCTGGCATACCTGGAATGATTACCATATATCCGAGCTCGCCGGGAGCGATCACATGGATCTGAAAGTTGTCTGCATTGGTGAAGAAAGGGCAGGAAATACCATCTTTTACATACAAATACGTATAGGAAGAAGAATCCTTAAGTAATGCCCGCTGAAAAAGCTGGCAGGCATAAGCGCGTGCCCGGGCATCGTTTTCAATTTTAACCGGGCCGTCATAATCAATGTACTGGCGGATGTCGCGGACGATATCTTTGTTCTTCCAGCCATAGGGCTTTAGAACTCCGAGCAGTCCGGTCTCAGGGTTAATTACTCCGGGAACTGCGAGGCCGATTCCTCCGATTTTTCCGCGGGGAACAATACCGGCATTTAGCATCTTTTTGATAATTATACCTGCCGCCCGGATCATATCCTCATATTCCACGATGTTTTCCCCATCTTTTTCTGAATGAACGATTTTGCCCCTGTAGTCGGTAATTACAAAATATCTGGCATGACGGTGCAGCTCTGCGCCAATAAAATATCGAGAATCCTGTACAATATCAATGGGTTTTGCCTTACGGCCGAGAGTATTTGTCGGAACAGACGATCCGTCGGTTTCACTGACAAGCCCGCAGGAAATCATACTGTTGACGTTTGTGGTGATAGTGGGAACTGTAAGTCCGAGGCGTTTCGCAATTTCAGCCCGGAGAATAGGGCCGTCATAGTAGATGATTTTCCGTATGGCAGATTGGTTTGTAATCTTTACACGGGGGAGATTGTTGCCTTTCCCTCTGTTCATTATGTCACCTCCAAGTGATTAATAATCAATTTAATTAAACCATGTCCTGACAAAAAAAGGAAGTACCAACAAAAAAAACAGCAGTATTCACAAATTTTCAGCTCATATTTCGGCGTTATTTCGAATTGAATTTAAATATAGAAGTGATATAATTAAATAAATTAAATAATTAAATGAAAGATACAAGGAGAACAAGAGTTATGGTCGATTTAAAAACAAAACCGTTTTATCTGGATGATGAGGCCATCCGATGGGTTCAGGATACGCTGGCGGGGATGACAGCGGAGGAAAAGGCCGGGCAGCTTTTCTGCGTTTTATTTAAAGAGGCAAAGCCGGAAGAGTTTGAATATGTATTTAATATTCTAAAGCCGGGAGCGTGTATGTATCGTGTAGTTCCAACTGAGCGGGCGGTAAAGGCAAGTCAGGTTCTGCAGGAGAGAAGCAGAATCCCGCTTCTTATAGCAGCCAATCTGGAAAAAGGCGGAAACGGCATTGTAAGTGAAGGGACATTGGTGGGCTCTCCTATGGAAATCGCGGCTGCGGACAATGTAGAGATGGCTTCGAAGATGGCGGAAGCATGTGCCAGAGAGGCATGTGCTGTAGGAGCGAACTGGGCGTTTGCTCCGATTATTGATATTGACTCCAATTTCCGGAATCCGATCACAAACACCCGGACTTTCGGATCAGATCCTGAGCGGGTCAGGAAAATGGGGGAGGCTTATGTAAAGAAGGTACAGAGTCTTGGAATGGCCGCATCAATTAAACATTTCCCTGGAGACGGACAGGACGAAAGAGATCAGCATCTGGTCACGACTATCAATGATATGGACTGTGACACTTGGATGGAAACTTATGGAGCGGCTTATAAAGCAGGAATAGAAGCGGGGAGCCTGACCGTGATGGTAGGACATATTATGCAGCCTGCATGGACGAAAAAAATTAATCCGGAGATTAAAGATGAAGATATTATGCCGGGATCACTGAGCACGGAACTCATGCAGGGGCTGCTCAGGAAAGAGCTTGGATTTAACGGACTTATCTGTACGGATGCCACGACAATGGCAGGGTATACTCTGGCGATGAGCCGCAGAGATGCTGTTCCGGAATCTATTGCACGAGGCAGCGATATGTTCTTGTTTGCCAGAAATCTGGAGGAAGATTTCGGATTCATGGTAGACGGAATCCGAAGGGGAATTATTACACAAGAACGTCTGGACGAGGCGGTAACACGTGTCCTTGCGACAAAAGCCGCACTCGGGCTCCACAAACACATACCGGAGATATCCCTGGAAAAGGCAAGGCAGATTGTAGGATGTAAGGCGCATATGGAATGGTCCGAAGAGTGCGCAGATCAGGGCATCACGCTGGTGAAGGAACAGAAGGACGTTCTGCCGATTACGCCGGACAAATATAAAAGAATCCTTTTCTATACCATAGAGCCGGAGGAAGGAGGGGAGAGCAGCTACAGAGTCATTCCTGCATGTCAGAAAATTAAGAATCTGCTGATTAAGGAAGGCTTTGAAGTAGAGGAGTTCGTGCCCCAGCCGTATGGAGAAGGATTTACAACAAAATATATGGATTTTGTCAACCGATATGACCTGATTATATATGCAGCTAATCTTGCAACAAAGAGTAACCAGACAACAGTGCGTATTGAGTGGAAACAGCCAATGGGAGCAGACTGCGGACATTATATACAAGATATACCGACAATATTCATATCACTTGAAAATCCATACCATCTGCTGGATTTCCCGAGGGTAAAGACGTATATCAACTGCTACAGCAATAATGACCGCTGTATTCATCAGGTTGTAGAGAAATTGCTGGGACGCAGCAGCTTTAAAGGGAAGAATCCTGTAGACCCGTTTTGCGGAAAATGGGACGCACATCTGTAAAAAGGAGATTAAGATGAAACAACATAAAGGATTATTGTTTGATTTGGACGGAGTTTTGGTTGATACGGCAAAGTATCATTATATTGCATGGAAAGAACTGGCGGATGAGCTGGGAATTCCTTTTAACAAGGCAGATAACGAACGGCTCAAAGGGGTCAGCCGGATGGCAAGCTTTGAGATCATTCTTGAAATTGGCGGGCGGACAATGAGCCAGGAAGAAAAAGAAGCTAACTGCGCGAAAAAGAATGATATATATGTATCTTATATCAGCAAGCTAGACCAAAGCGAAATCCTTCCGGGCGTCAGGGAGTTCCTCACGGAGGCAAAGGAAAAAGGGTATAAAATTGCGTTGGGATCCGCCAGTAAAAATTCGCCGCTGATTCTGGACAGACTGCAGATTAGAGATCTGTTTGACGCAATTGTCGATGGGACAAAGGTCAGCAAGGCGAAACCAGACCCGGAAGTCTTTCTAAAAGGCGCGGAGGAGCTTGGTTTTTCTCCCGCTGAGTGTATCGTTTTTGAAGATGCCGCTGCGGGAATTGAGGCCGCGCATAATGGAGGCATGCAGGCTGTGGGAATCGGGAACGCAGATATTCTAAAGGCCGCTGACCTCGTGATACCGGGCTTCCAGGGAATAGGAATAGAAGAGATTGAGGCGCGTTTAAAATGAAAGGGTGAATCGAATGAGAGCTGTTATGGTCATGTTTGATACACTGAGCAGGAGGTATCTGCCATCGTATGGTGCGGAACAGATCATTGCGCCCAACTTTGAAAGGCTGGAAAAAAACTGCTGTGTGTTTGAAAACTTCTACGGAGGAAGTATGCCGTGCATGCCGGCGAGACGCGAACTGCATACCGGAAGATATAATTTTCTGCACAGAGGCTGGGGGCCGCTGGAACCGTTTGACTTCTCGGTGTTCGAACGTTTGAGGGAAAGGGGTGTTTATACGCATCTTGTCACAGACCATTCTCACTATTTTGAAGACGGTGGAGCTACATATCATAACCGGTATGATACGTGGGAAGGGTTCCGGGGACAAGAGGGAGACAGGTGGCAGCCGAAGCGCCTGGCAAGGATCGATAACCGGAATCCCCTGAATAAAAAGGGGGACGCTGTAATACAGCATTATGCGAACCGCACGAAGATAAAAGCAGAGTCCGATATGCCGAGTATACGGACAATGCAGGCAGGTATGGAGTTCCTGGAGCATCATAAAGATAAAGACAATTGGTTTTTACAAATAGAATGTTTTGATCCTCATGAACCGTTTTATGTGCCGGAGAAGTATAGAAAAATGTATGGCTGTGTTGATAGAAACGATGCTTTTTTCTGGCCGCCTTATCAAATGGTTTCCCCGTCTGTTGGTGACAGAGATCTGGAGGATGTGAGAAAAGAGTATGCGGCGCTGATTACGATGTGCGATGCTCATCTGGGGAAAATCTTAGATTTTATGGATGAGAATCATATGTGGGAGGATACGATGCTGATTGTCAATACAGATCACGGATTCTTTCTTGGAGAAAAAGGTTATCTGGGGAAAAATTATATGCCCATGTATGATGAAATTGTGCACCTTCCGTTTTATATTCATGTTCCGGGGATGAAGGAGGCAGGACGAAGGAAGGCGCTCTCTCAGACAATTGATATCGCGCCCACATTGCTGGATTATTTCGGCGCGGCTGACGGGACAGAGGATATGGACGGGCAGTCGCTTAGAAAAGTGATTGAGAAGGATCAGCCTTTGCATGAATATGCGCTGTATGGAATTCATGGGGGACACGTCAATATTTTTGACGGAAGATATGTATATATGAAGTCGGCCGACAGTGAGATTCCCCTCCCGAGCATCACGCTTATGCCAACACGGATGAGAGGATTTTTCAGTGGAGAAACATTGAGCAGCCCTCAGTTAGTTCCCGGCTCCAGGTTCACAAATCAGATACCGGCGTTGAAATACTACGAACCGACATTTATAAATTCACAGAAATATGGCGATCTGCTGTTCGATATGGAAAAAGATCCTTTGCAGGAACATAATCTGACAGATGAAACCCTGGTGGACGAAATGTGTGAAAAGCTAAAGGCAGCTATGCAGAAATTAGATGCTCCGGAAGAAGTGTTTGAAAGAACCGGATTCAAATAGAATAATAGGAGATTACATGAATGTTAAATAGTATACAATGTGAAGGGACATCCGGGCGCGAGAGTGCTGATAGGACTGCTGGCAAGCAGAAAGAGAGCGGCAGCTCTTCTCGGCTGTGAACCGGAGGAAGCTTCCGCATTCAGCGAATTGAAACATATATTTATTGTAGATGAAGATGTAGACTGCTTTGACATGAATGACGTATTGTGGGCTTTAAATACAAGATTTCAGGGAGACGTGGATATCATCACGATTCCCGGGGTGAGATGTCATCCACTGGATCCGTCAAATGATGCATCATACTCCGCTTCGATCAGGGATCATGGTATTGCCTGTAAAACGATTTTTGACTGTACTGTCCCGTATGATCAAAAGTTCCGTTTTCAGAGAGCGCGCTTTATGGAGGTAAACCCGGAGGAATGGCTGAAAGATTCTGACGGAGGAATGTGATTTGACCATGAAATGGGTATGGCAAAAGAAGATGTAGAGTGCCTGGCAGACGCTGTGTTTTCTCCCGAAGAGATTGGCGCAGGGCCAGCCAGCGGAAGTTATAGGACAGAGGGAATGCTGATTGTACCCTGCAGTATGAAAACTGCAGCAGGGATAGCCTGCGGCTATGCAGATAATTTGATTCTCCGGGCTGCAGATGTAACGATAAAAGAACAAAGGCCTCTTGTGCTCGCAGTCAGAGAAATCCCGCTCAGCAAGATTCATCTGAAGAATCTCTATGAGCTGTCGAAAGTACATAATGTGAGGATCATACCTCCCATGCTTACCTTTTATCATCAACCTGAGAATATAGAAGAGATGGTTTATCATCTCGCGGCAAAGCTGGTGGAACCATTCGGAATTGAAGCAGAGGAATACAGAAGATGGAAAAGGATTTAAATGAAAAGGTCATTGAAATTGAGCTGTCCTATTCAGTACTGACGCTGAAAATATCGAAAATAGGCGGCGATTACCACATCCTGCTCCAGGGAGGTGATAAACCGCACATAGGATGTACTGTTCTAGCCATCCCCAGGGCGTCTTTAAAAGGAGGAGGAGAAAAGAGCAGTACGGCATCGGTTATCAATGTGACCGGACATAAGGATGAATACTTGTGCAGGAAGCTGGCTGAAAAAATGTCAGCACAGACAGGTGCAGTCGTGGCGTGTACAGGAGGATTCCATGTAGATAATATTACAGACGGGCAGATGGAAGAAGTAATAAGAAAAGTGGAGCAGATACCGCTTGGATGATTGATTATCTTCTTGACCATATATCCGCCTGCAGATCCGTTCTGCTTGGATAAACTGGTTCCGTCCATCCCTGCTTCTGCGTGAAAAACATCTCTGGGTGGGATAAAATTCTGATCCCGCTGTCCGACAGATAAAGAATTTGTTCTAACAGGTGTAAAATGCTATAATGAATCACTGAGATGTCGTTGAAATGAGGTGAAACAGGCATGGACTACGATATGCTTTACGATAAAAAAGAACAGCTTGCCAAAATTCGGAGCAGCATTCAGCCGGAGGCGCTGGAGAGCTTTGAAAAAAGTTTTGACGTTGAGTACGCGCACAACTCCACTGCCATCGAGGGAAATACCCTGACGCTGATTCAAACGAAGGCAATCCTGGAAGACGGCCTTTCCGTTGGCGGGAAGACACTCCGTGAGATTTATGAGGTGGCAAACCACGCAAAGGCATTTGCCTTTGTAAAAAAATGTGTCGCAGAAGGAAGAACGCTGGACGAGCCGACAGCAAAGGATATTCACGCACTGCTGATGGAAAATATCCTTGTGGGAGACGTTTACCGCAACGTGGAAGTCCGCATTTCCGGTGCGGGCTTCAAACCACCAGCGCCGAATGAAATGTTCCGGCAGATCAAAAATTTCTTTGCGGATCTGCCGTACCGGACAGACCTAAATCCCATTGAGCTTGCTGCATGGACGCATGCTGAGTTTGTCAAGATCCATCCCTTTGTCGACGGGAATGGCAGAACCTCCAGGATGCTGATGAACTACCAGCTTATGTCAAAAGGGTTTCTCCCCGTCTCCATCGCAAAAGAAAAACGGCTTGAATACTTCGATGCGTTGGAAGCTTATGCTGTGGGCGGGGATCTGAAGCTATTTGCAGATATGGTTGCCGGCTTAGAGGATACCCGGCTGGATGAATACCTTGCCATCATCAGCGAACAGGTTACGGAAGACGGCTCCCCAACACATACGATGTAATAAATTACCATAATGTATCAGACCGTGGGCAGACACCTGCGGTCTTTTCACTATGCAGAAATTGCTCTGCCTGGCGGATAGTGTTAGAACCAAATTAGAACTAAATAGCTGTAATATATTGACAAATAAATTTTTTTACCGTAAAATATAACAGTGCTATATAACGGCGTTATAAAAGGTGACATTTATGGATGAAACAGGAAAGACAACATTAGACCTAATTCATTCGGCCGCCATGCAGGAGTTTCTTGACAAGGGCTTTAAATCTGCCTCTCTTCGGAATATAGTTAAAACAGCGGGCGTGACGACAGGCGCGTTTTACGGTTATTATGACAGTAAGGAGGATCTGTTTGAGGCGCTGGTCGGGAAGCAGTATGACTTTCTTTTAGAACGTTTTTGCAGGGCTCAGAAAGAATTTGCCGAGTTACCGCCGCAGGAGCAGCCGGATAATCTTACTTCCACTTCCGGCGAATGTATGTATGACATGCTTTTATATGCTTATGAGCATCTGAATGAATTTAAGCTGATTCTTTGTCATTCGGAGGGCACGAGGTTCTCGCATCTGATTGACGAAATGGTAGAAATTGAAACAAAAGGGACGCATGATTATATAGCGGTGCTTGAAAAGCTTGGGCGGCCGTCGCCTCATATTGACGAACGGCTGGAGCATATACTGATTACAGGGATGTTTAATACGTTTTTCGAGCTGATTATACATGAGATGCCGCTTGAGGAAGCAATGCATTATCTGGATGAAATGAGGGCGTTCTACACTGCGGGCTGGATGAAAATTATGGGGCAGTAGCCCTATAATTTTGGCCTGATAGTTAGATACACCTAACAAAAAGGATACAAGGCTAACGCTTTATATCATAAAAAATTTATAGGAGGTTTCTGTAAATGAAAAAGCAGTCTAATCTGTCAAGATTAATGGGTTATGCAGGAGGGCACAGAATATTGACCTGGCTTTCCTGGGGATTGTCGGCTGTGAGTGCGCTGCTGGCGCTTGTGCCTTTCTGGTACATTTGGCGCATTATTCACGACGTACTGGAAGTTTCACCCGATTTCTCCCGGGCAGGGAATCTGATACGGTACGGTTGGTCAGCTGTTCTGTTTGCCGTTATATCGGTTGTTGTATATATAGCCGCCCTGCTGTGTTCGCATCTGAGCGCGTTCCGGGTTGCGGCGAATATCAGAAAGGAGCTTCTGCGGCACATAGCAGTTCTTCCTCTGGGAATAACGGAAAAATTCGGAAGCGGAAATTTGCGAAGGATAGTAAATACATCAAGCGCAGCGACGGAAACCTATCTTGCGCACAGGCTTCCGGATAAAGCGGGGGCGATTGCCACGCCGATAGGACTGCTGTTTCTGCTGCTTGTCTTTGATTGGCGTCTGGGGCTGCTCAGCCTAGTCCCTGTAGTTCTCGGCTTTCTGATTATGATGAAAATGACCGGATCCAGAATGGAACAAAAGATGAAAGAGTATCAGAACGCGCTTTCCGATATGTCGAATGAAGCGGTTGAATATGTACGCGGGATTCCTGTAGTCAAGACTTTCGGGCAGACGATTTTTTCTTTCAAGCGTTTCAAAGGCGCGATTGATAACTATGAAAAATGGGTTATCGAATATACGAAAGCTTTACGGCTGCCAATGATGTTTTACACAACCGCGGTAAACGGCGTGTTTGCTTTTCTGATTGCAGGAGGCATCATCTTCACGAGGAACGGCGTGACGGATAAACTGCTCCTGAATCTGATCTTTTATATTGTGATCACACCGGTGATCGGCACAACGCTTACGAAGATTATGTTTATGAGCGAGGACTCGATGATCGTCGGAGACGCGATAAACAGGATCGATGAAGTACTGAGAGAAAAGCCGTTATCAGAAAGCCCGGTCAATCATGTCCCGGCCGATAATTCCATTACAGTGGAACAGGTGAGTTACAGCTATGATGGAAAGAAAAATGCATTAAATAACGTATCAATGTCAATTAAAGCGGGGCAGACCGTGGCGCTGGCGGGCGTCTCCGGCAGCGGGAAAACAACCCTCGCGAATCTGATTACAAGATTTTTCGATCCACAGAAGGGGCGCATACTGATCGGCGGCATTGACATACGCGATATTCCGAAAGAGACGCTGATGAACAAGGTATCCTTTGTGTTTCAGGACAGCCGCCTTATTAAAACATCCATACTGGAAAATGTGCGCATGGCGAGACCTGACGCTTCCCGCGAGGAAGTCGCCCGGGCGCTGGAAACCGCGCAGTGCATGGACATCATTGAGAAACTGCCGGAGGGCATAGACACGGTGATCGGAGCGGACGGCGTGTACCTGTCCGGCGGAGAACAGCAGCGCATTACAATTGCCCGTGCGATCTTGAAAAATGCGCCTATTCTGATTCTTGATGAAGCGACAGCATTTGCCGACCCGGATAATGAGGTGCGCGTACAGCAGGCCTTGTCAGTTCTGTCAAAAGGGAAAACGGTGATCATGATTGCGCACAGACTGTCCTCAATTACAGGAGCGGATTGCATCTATGTCCTGAAGGACGGAGAGATTGCCGAGAGCGGCACACATAAAGAACTGACAGAAAGAAACGGCATTTTCTCACATATGTGGAAGGAATATTCTCAGGCGGCAGAATGGAAAATATTAAATGAGAATAAAAATTCGGAGAATGTGAACAAAGATTCGGAGGTGGAAGCATGATTAAAACATTGCAGAGGCGCTTCGCGCTGTCGAGGCAGGGGGCAATTGATCTGATAAAGGGCTGCGCTGCCTGCGTGGCGCAGGATATATCGTTTATGATTCCTGTCGGACTGCTATATTATTTCGTTATTGATATGATGAACGGGGGAGTAAGCGGAAGCCGTATTGTATTCTATGCGGCAGGGGCGCTCGTGTGCCTTGTCCTTATATTTATTGTGACGTGGTTTCAATATAACGCCACCTATCTGGCTACTTATGTAGAGAGCGGGGTAAGGCGGATTTCCCTGGCGGAACAGCTGAGGAAAATCCCGCTGTCCTTCTTTGGGAAAAAGGATCTTGCAGATCTGACAAACTCCATTATGGGCGACTGCGCGACGCTTGAGACTGCATTTTCCCACTATGTGCCCGCTCTGGCCGGCTCTCTGATATCAACTACGTTGATTTCGATCTGCCTGTTTGCCTACGACTGGAGGATGGCCCTTGCAGCAGTCTGGGTTCTGCCGGTTGCGTTCGTTATTACGTTCTTCTCCGCCCGCATACAGGAGTATTTCAACCGCAAATCCGTAGAAGCAAATGTAGCCCTTGAGAGCGGCGTGCAGGAGTGCATCGAAAGTCTGCAGGATCTAAAAGCAAATAATGCGGAAACGGATTATGTGAAGGGGCTTGACAAGAAGATTGATTATGCAGAAAAACGTCATATTATTACTGAACTTGGGACTGCGCTTTTCGTCGTATCCTCAACCCTGATCTTAAAATTCGGGATCGCGACAGTTGCCCTGACAGGATCCTCGCTGCTCATTCGGGGAGAGATCGACATCCCTCTGTTCTTCATGTTCCTGCTCGTGGCTTCCAGGCTGTACGCCCCGCTGGAAGGCGCGCTGCAGAATCTTGCTGCGATCATCTCCACCAGGACAAATATAAACCGTATGAATGAAATCCTGGAACAGCCTGTACAGACGGGAAGCAGCCGGCTGACAAACAAAGGGTATGACATCGTATTTGATCATGTGGCCTTCGCCTACAATACCGGAGAAACGGTACTCAAAGATGTGTCATTTACGGCAAAGCAGGGGCAGGTGACTGCCCTGGTCGGACCGTCCGGCGGCGGAAAAACCACTGTATCGCGTCTGGCCGCACGATTCTGGGACACAGAGAAAGGCAGAATCACGGTCGGCGGAATGGACATATCAGAAATAGAACCAGAGACATTACTGTCGCTGTACTCTATCGTATTCCAGGACGTGACACTGTTTAATAACACGATCATGGAAAACATCAGGATCGGCAGAAAAGACGCCACCGACGAAGAGGTGATTGCGGCTGCCAGACTGGCAAATTGTGAGGAATTCGCCGCAAAACTTCCCGACGGGTATCACAGCATGATCGGGGAGAACGGATGCGAACTCTCCGGCGGAGAGCGGCAGAGGATCTCAATTGCGCGAGCCTTTTTGAAAAACGCTCCCATCATACTGCTGGACGAGGCGACAGCAAGCCTTGACGTGGAGAACGAAACATTAATCCAGACTGCTCTGTCGAGACTGATCCGGGACAAAACCGTGCTTGTCATCGCACACCGTATGCGGACCGTCAGCGGCGCGGATAAAGTAGTCGTACTCTCAGGGGGCACAGTCGCCGAGCAGGGTGCACCGGAGGAACTGATGGAAAGAGGGAAGATATATCCGCATATGGTGGAGTTACAGGCGGTCAGCCAGAAGTGGGAACTCTGAACAGTTCAACAGCTATTTAGCGCACTAACAATTCCTGTGACTCACGTCCGGAAGCGGAGCGGATGTTTTGCGATACGTATTCTGTGAAAAGGTGACAGCCGTGCGATGCTCCGTTCCAGAATCCGGAAAATCTAACAGGCCGAAGAGCTGTTTAAGGGCAAAGCGGCGCGCAGGGAAACTCGCTTTGCTCAGACAAGTCCCTGCGCGCCGCTTAACAACAGCTCTTCGCCCTTTAAGATTTTCAGCGGATTCCTCCAAAGTCACATCTCCCGGCTGTCCCCTTCCCCAGAAAGTATGCTCAAACCGTCCGCTCCCCTTCCTGCGCATTCCCTGTCGGAACTGTTACCGCTCTAAACAGGCTGAAACGCACAACTAGCGCGGCTTGTTGGCTTTTCTACTTCGAAAGCCTGCCTGCCGCGCCACACTTCTGACAGCTATAATTCATTAACTCTCGGCCTGAAAAGCCCAGAAAACAGCCCCATTTCAAGATAAATTCTGCGGGGATGGAGGATGGCGAGGGGCGCCTTCGGAAGGGGGTTAGGGAAACTTAAAGTACCGGATACGGATGTTAGGGCAGATGGGGCGCTTGTCTGAGCGTCAGCGAGTTAAGCCCCGGCTGTCCTTGCCTTTAATCCATATCCGGTACTTTGTAGTTTCCCTTATCCTCTGGAGCGAAGCCCAGAGCCGTCCTCCGTCCCCGCAGAATACGTCTTGAGAATAGCCCCTGTTTTCGGACGTTTCGCACAGGTAAGTTAGTGAACTTTATAACTGAAAATTTCTGAAAACCAGTTGAGTTCTTTGATATGAAGGAATATAATAATACGGTTAAATGCAATTAGTTTTCGGGAAAGGCGTGGAAACAACAGTGATTTATAATAATATTCTTGAAGCAATGGGAAATACGCCTCTGATTCGTCTGGAGCGTATGGCAGAAAAGGGAAGCGCGCAGATTCTGGTGAAGTTTGAGGGACTTAATGTGGGAGGATCGATTAAGACGAGAACCGCATATAATATGATCCGTGACGCGGAGGAGAAAGGTCTGATTAATGAGAATACGATTATCGTTGAGCCTACAAGCGGAAACCAGGGAATCGGCCTGGCGCTGGTAGGCGCGGTGCGCGGATACAAGACAAAGATTATTATGCCTGATTCGGTGAGCGAGGAGAGAAGAAAGCTGGTGCGTCATTATGGAGCGGAAGTGATTCTGATCCACGACGCGGGCAACATCGGCGCATGTATTGAGGAATGCTTGAACACAGCGCTCCGTATGGCGAAGGAAGATCCGAATGTTTTTGTTCCTCAGCAGTTTGAAAATCCGGCGAACCCGGCAGTGCACAGAAGCCAGACAGCGATTGAGATTCTTGAGCAGGCGGACTGCAGGATCGATGGTTTCTGCTCAGGAATTGGAACCGGAGGAACAATCACCGGCATCGGAGAGGTTTTGAAAGAGAAGAATCCGGATATAGAGATCTGGGCGGTAGAGCCGGAAAATGCGGCGATCCTCTCAGGCGGATCAATCGGGACCCATCTCCAGATGGGGATCGGAGACGGCGTGATTCCGGAGATTCTGAACATGAATATCTATGATGATATCTGCATTGTGACAGACGAGGAGGCGATCCGCGTATCGCGGGATCTGGCTTCAAAAGAGGGGATCATGTGCGGGATCTCATCGGGGACTAACGTGGCGGCCGCGCTGAAATTGGCAAGAAAGCTCGGCGAAGGAAAGAATGTAGTGACAGTGCTTCCGGATACAGCAGAGAGATATTTCTCCACGCCGCTGTTTGATGAGGAAGTTTTTAAATGATACTGCCTTGACACATCCTGTATTTTCGTTTAGAATCACAGTTACGAAAAGCAATGAACGGGATTAGTATATCTGAGAGAATGCCCCAGAGAGGGAGCGCCTGGTGAGAGCTCCTGCAGGACTCGGTAGAACCGGCCCGGGAGCTTCTGCATGAAAGTGCGGCGCAGATCTGCGTTACGGACAAAAGAGTGAGCAGTATATGGATCAGGGCCTGAAGGCCAGGATATATTGTTAATTAGGGTGGTACCGCCGGGAGAACCGGTCCCTTGTTTTACGGGGGATCAGATCTCCCGGCGTTCTTTTATAGGCGTTCTTTTATAATTGAAGAAAAGGAGAGAGAAAGATGGCGAAAGAAAAGAAACTGGTACAGTCGATCACGTCAAGAGACGAAGACTTTGCGCAGTGGTACACAGATGTTGTGCGTGAGGCAAAGCTCTGCGATTATTCCGGGGTAAAGGGGTGTCTGAATTACCTGCCGAACGGATACGCAATCTGGGAGAATATCCAGTCGGATCTGGACAAGAGGTTTAAAGAGACAGGCGTGGAGAATGTTTATCTGCCTGTCCTGATTCCTGAGAGTCTGCTCCAGAAGGAGAAGGATCATATTGAGGGATTCGCTCCGGAAGTTGCATGGGTGACGCACGGCGGAATGGAGGAGCTGCAGGAGCGGTTCTGTATCCGCCCGACTTCTGAGACATTGTTCTGTGATGTGTGGAGCAAGACAGTGCAGTCCTACCGCGATCTGCCTAAAGTATGGAATCAGTGGTGTTCTGTTCTCAGATGGGAGAAGACGACAAGACCGTTTTTGCGTTCCAGAGAGTTCTTGTGGCAGGAGGGACATACGATCCATGCCACATATGAGGAAGCGGAAGAACGCACGAAAATGATGTGGGAAGTGTATAAGAGCTTCGTAGAGGAAGATCTGGCGATTCCGGTTGTTGCCGGAAGGAAGACGGAGAGTGAAAAGTTTGCGGGCGCTCAGGATACTTATACAATTGAGGCGCTGATGCATGACGGACAGGCGCTGCAGTCAGCGACGAGCCATTTCTTTGGAAATGCATTTCCGGATGCGTTTAACATTAAATACGCGGATAAGAACAATGAGCTTCACAGCGTTTACGAGACTTCCTGGGGACTGTCCACAAGAATTATCGGTGCTATCATTATGGTACATGGCGATGACAGCGGTCTGGTCCTTCCTCCGAGAATCGCTCCTGTTCAGGTAAGGGTAATCCCGATCGCTCAGCACAAGGAAGGAGTTCTTGACAAGGCAAATGAGCTTCTGGACGCACTGAAGGCAGCAGGATACCGCGCAAAGATCGATGACTCTGAGAAGAGTCCCGGCTGGAAGTTCAGCGAGCAGGAGATGCTTGGCATCCCAACACGTATTGAGATCGGCCCGAAGGATATCGAGAACGGACAGGTTGTGGTTGTGCGCCGTGATACAAGAGAGAAGATCGTTGTTTCTATGGACGAAATCACGACAAAGCTTGGTGAGATTCTGGAGACTGTCCAGAAAGATCTCTATACAAAAGCGAAAGCATTCCTCGATGAGCATATCAGCACAGCGGTGACAATGGATGAGATGAAGGACGCTGTCCAGAATAAGAAAGGATTTGTAAAAGCTATGTGGTGCGGCGAGGAAGCATGCGAGGATGAGATCAAAGCTCAGGCAGGCGGCGTGACGTCCAGATGTATTCCTATGGAGGAAGAACATCTCTCCGATGTGTGCGTGTGCTGCGGAAAACCGGCGAAACATATGGTTTACTGGGGAAGAGCTTATTAAAAATGTAACAGTTCGGGTTAATTCGAATCGAAAGATGCGGAGTGGAGAATGACATTACAGCAGCTTAGATATGTGATCGCGGTGTCTGAGGCGGGAAGTGTGAGCGAAGCGGCCAGACGGCTCTTCGTCTCACAGCCCAGCCTGACCAATGCAGTAAAGGAACTGGAAAAAGAGCTTGGAATCTCTATATTCATCAGGACAAATAAAGGAATATCGCTGTCAAAAGAAGGAGAGATATTCCTGGGATATGCCCGGCAGATCACAGAGCAGGTTCATCTCGTGGAGGAGAGATATGTTCGGGGAGGCGCTGGAAAGCAGCAGTTCTGCGTGTCTACCCAGCATTATTCTTTTGCGGTAAATGCATTTGTGGATCTGATTAAAGAATACGGACGGCAGGAGTATGATTTCAGCCTCCGGGAGACCCAGACCTATGAAATCATAGACGATGTAGCGCGCATGAGAAGTGAGATCGGAGTGCTGTATCTGAATGATTTCAATGCTCCGGCTTTGAATAAGATCCTGAGAGCGGAAAGCCTGGTGTTCCATGAACTGTTTACCGCAAGGCCTCATGTTTTTGTGAGCAGCAGGCATCCGCTGGCCGGACGGGAAAAGGTCACGATGGAGGAATTAAAGCCCTATCCGTATTTGTCCTTTGAACAGGGAGAGCACAATTCGTTCTATTACTCAGAAGAGATATTCAGTTCTGTGAACAGGCCGAAGAATATCCGAGTGAGAGACAGGGCCACGCTTTTTAATCTGCTGATCGGTCTGAATGGATATACGGTCTGCAGCGGAATTATTGATAATGAGCTGAATGGACCGGACATTGTGTCCGTGCCTCTGGATGAAGAGGGAGACATGCAGATCGGGTTTATCACTCATAAAAACTGTGTCTTGAGCAGGCTTGGAACCGCGTATACAGACGCTTTGAAAAGACATGTAAATAAATGACAGGGGAACTGCTATAGTTTGAAACTATGGAGGGACCCCTGTTTTTTGTATTTTACAGACAGCCCGGAGAAATCGTATACTCGTACCGTGAACGGATACAAAGAGTTCAAAAATATCGTGGCAGAATAGAATGACAGAACATAGGAGGAGACAGAATATGAGTGAAAATAAGAAAAGACTGCAGGCACCGTTTCGGTATGATTATGTGGGGAGTTTTTTAAGGCCGGAGCATTTAAAAAAAGCGAGAGCAGACTATGAGAACGGAAAGATTCCGGCGGAAGAACTGAAAGAAATCGAGGATAAAGCGATTGAAGAACTGATTGCGGGACAGAAGGCGGCAGGATATCATGTGATTACAGACGGAGAGTTCAGAAGGAGCTACTGGCATCTTGATTTTATGTGGGGGCTGGTAGGACTGGAACGTCTGGAGCTGGATCATGGATACTACTTCCACGGAGAAGAGACGACTCACGGTTCTGTACAGGTGACAGGGAAGATCAGCGGAGAGGGGCATCCTTTCGTAGAACATTTTAAGTTCGTAAAGCAGTTTGAAGATGAGAATACACTGGCGCGTCAGACAATCCCGGCGCCGGCTCAGCTGCTGGCAGAGCTGTTCCGCGAGGAAAACGGGAAAAATACAGTGAAGTATTATCCGGATGAAGAGGAGCTGATCCGGGACATCGCGGGAGCCTACCGGACGGTGATCACAGAGCTGTATGACGCAGGATGCAGGAATGTGCAGCTTGACGACTGCACTTGGGGAATGCTCTGTGACGCGGGATACAGAAAAGCGCTCGAATCCTGGGGCGGCAGTGTGGAAAAGGAGGCGCAGAAGTTCCTGCACCTGAACAATCTGGCGCTTGAGGGCCTGCCGGGAGACCTGACAGTCACAACGCATGTATGCAGAGGAAATTATCATTCCACCTGGGCGTCCTCAGGAGGATATGAGCCGGTCGCTCCGTATTTGTTCGGCGAAGAAAATGTCTCTGCGTATTATCTCGAATTCGATGATGAACGCTCCGGGGGATTCGAACCACTGAAATATATCTCGGGAGAAAAGAAAGTAGTTCTCGGTCTGATTACCAGTAAGAAACCGGAACTGGAAGCAAAAGAAACTGTGAAGCAGAGAATTAAAGAAGCGGAGGAGTATGTGCCCCTTGACCGGCTTTACCTCAGCCCTCAGTGCGGATTCGCATCCTGTGAGATCGGGAATAAACTGACAGAGGAGGAACAGTGGGCGAAGCTGAGACTGGTAAAAGAGATTGCAGAAGAAGTGTGGGGCGGGACAGCTATAAAGTTCACTAACCTCCCCGTGTAAAACGTCCGAAAACAGAGTCCTTGCCAAGACATATTCTGCGGGGCTGGAGGATGGCTCAGGGCTTCACTCCAGGGGATAAGGGAAACTAAAAGCTGCGGCGACAGACTAAATGCAAGGACTGACGGTGGACAACTCGCATCCGCTCAGACAATTCCACCGTCAGCCCTAACGTCTGTCACCGCAGCTTTAACTTTCCCTAACCCCCTTCCGAAGGCGCCCGTCGCTATCCTCCAGCCCCGCAGAATTTTTCTTGAAATGGGGCTGTTTTCTGGGCTCTTCAAACCAGAAGTCAGTGAATATATAGCTGACAGAAGAAGCAGGCGCGGCCGGAAGACTTTCTCAGCTGAAAGTCCTCAAGCCGCGCCAATTCGTGCTTTACAGCTCATTTGGGGCAGTAACATTCCGACAGGGAATGCGCAGGAAGTGGAGCGGATGGTTTGAGTATACTTTCTGGGGAAGGGAACATCTCCCGGCTGTCCCCTTTCACAGAATACGTATCGCAAACCATCCGCTCCGCTTCCGGACGTGAGTTACAAAAAATGTTAGTGCGCTAAATAGTTGTTGATATTGTGATGTGGGGGAAAATCGTCTATACTTTTAATAGTATAGACGATTTTTTTCGATGAGGATGATGATATATGGCGAGAACAGCGGCAATCGGGCATCAGGATTATGAGACGGTCCGCGTTAACGATTATTTTTATGTGGACAAGACGGATTTTATAAGAGAATGGTGGGATTCAGGGGATATTGTGACACTGATTACCCGTCCGAGGCGTTTCGGGAAGACGCTGAACATGAGTATGACAGAAAAGTTTTTTTCTGTAAATTATTCTGGACGGAGTGACTTGTTTGAGGGCATGAATATATGGAAGAATGAAAGATTCCGGGGACTGCAGGGAAAATATCCTGTTATAGCCCTGACTTTTGCGGGGATTAAAGATCAGACTTATCTGTCAGCGAGGGAAAGCATCTGCCGGACAATAGAAGAGCTGTATAATAAATATGATTTTCTCCTGGAAGGGGAACTCCTGAACGAAAAAGAAAAAGATTATTATAATAAAGTGACATCCGGAATGGATGACAGTACGGCAGCATCTGCTCTTCGCAGTCTGTCGGACTATCTGTGCAGATATTATGGGGAGAAAACGATAATTCTTCTGGACGAATATGATACACCGATGCAGGAAGCTTATATTAATGGCTACTGGGAAGAGCTTGCTGCATTTACAAGAAGTATGTTTAACTGTACATTTAAGACGAATCCGTATTTGGAAAGAGGCCTTATGACAGGAATCACACGGGTCAGTAAAGAGTCTATTTTTTCTGACCTGAATAATCTTGAAGTAGTAACCACGACTGTCCCCAAGTACGAGACATGTTTTGGATTCACCGGGGAGGAGGTCCGCGGGGCTCTCAGTGAGTTTGATCTGTCGGACAGGCAGCAGGAAGTAAAGTTCTGGTATGATGGATTTACATTTGGAAACATATCAGACATTTATAATCCATGGTCCATTATAAATTATCTCAGGAATAAGAAAGCAGAGCCGTACTGGGCAAATACAAGCAGCAACAGTCTCGCCGGTAAATTGATCAGGGAAGGATCTGCAAGGCTAAAAGAAGATTTCCAGTGTTTGCTCGCCGGAGGGAATGTGAAAACGGAGATTGATGAACAGATTGTATATCAACAGCTGGATCTGGATGAGAGTGCTGTGTGGAGTCTGCTGCTTGCAGGAGGGTATCTTAAAGTGAAAGACGTGGATACCTGTCAGAACGGATATGAAGAATGGAAGAAAGTTTATACACTTGAACTGACCAATTTTGAAGTGAAAGTGATGTTCCGGTATATGGTAAAAGGCTGGTTTTCTCAGTCGGCGTCAAGCTATAATGAGTTTATCAGGGCGCTGCTTGCGGGAGATCTGGAAGCGATGAATGAATATATGAACCGCATAGCGCAAAGTGTGTTCAGCTTCTTTGATACATCGGGAGACGGGAAAACCGCTGAGCCGGAAAAGTTCTACCATGGATTTGTGCTCGGACTTTTGGTAGAATTGTCGGACAGGTACAGGCTGACATCGAACAGAGAAAGCGGGTTCGGACGATATGATGTGATGCTGACTCCCCGGAAAGAGGGGGCAGATGCGATGATTATAGAGTTTAAGGTATTCAATCCGCGCAGGGAAAAGACTCTGGAAGATGCGGCGGAAAATGCGCTGAAGCAGATTGAGGAAAAGAATTATGCAGGGGAGCTTAAAGCACAGGGAGTTCCCGTGGGATGCATCCGCAGATATGGATTCGCATTTTGCGGGAAAGAGGTGCTGATCGCGGGCGGTTAAGTTACGGCAGTTACGTCATGGTAAGGATGGTGCGATATGTCAGGAAAAGTAGCAATTGGATATCAGGAATTTGAAGATATCATAAAGAACAATATATTCTATATAGATAAAACATCTTTTATCAGGGAGTGGTGGGAGAGTGCGGACAGGGTTACACTGATTACCCGCCCGAGAAGATTCGGGAAAACGTTGACGCTCGATATGCTCAAGAATTTCTTTTCAGCAGAACTGAGCGAGAACGGAGAACTTTTTCGGGAATTAAACATATGGAAATATGAAGCGTACAGGAAGATCCAGGGCACATATCCTGTGATTTCGCTCAGCTTTTCCGACATCAAAGAAAAGTCATATTCACAAGTGAGGAAAAAGATCTGCGAGTCTGTGGTTGATCTATATAATCATTACGGATTCCTTCTGGAAGGAGATCTGCTCAACAGCAGAGAAAAGGAATATTTTAACCGGGTATCTTCTGATATGGAAGACGCGGAGGCATCAATCTCTTTAAGACGTCTTTCGGGGTATCTGCAGAGGTATTACGGGAAAAAAGTGATCATACTGCTGGATGAATATGATACGCCTATGCTGGAGGCATACGAGGGAGGATACTGGGATGAACTTGCGGCATTTACAAGAAGTTTTTTTAATGCTGCCTTTAAAAATAACCCATATCTGGAACGGGCTCTTATGACCGGGATAACAAGGGGGAGCAGGGAGTCCATTTTTTCAGACTTGAATAATCTGAAGGTAATTACAACGACGTCACAGGAATATGCAGAAGCCTTTGGGTTTACGGAAGAGGAAGTGTTTGCTGCGCTTGATGAGTATGGCTATTCCGAAAGACGGGATGATGTGAAAAGATGGTACGATGGATTTACGTTTGGGAATATATCGGATATTTATAATCCGTGGTCGATTATAAACTTTCTTGACACGGGCCTGCTGCGGCCATATTGGGCAAATACAAGCTCCAATTATCTCGCGGACCGTCTGATAAGAGAAGGAAGTAAAGATATAAAAATTCAGTTTGAAGACCTGCTGGGCGGTGGATATATAAAGACGCAGATTGATGAGCAGATCGTCTATAATCAATTGTCAGAACGTGAAAGTGCTGTCTGGAGTCTGTTCCTCGCCAGCGGATATCTGAAAGTGGAAAAATGTGAGTTTGATGATGCGACGGGACGCGTATTTTATACACTGTCCCTGACGAACCAGGAAGTTCGGATGATGTTTGAAGACATGATACGCGGATGGTTTACAGATTATGACAGCGGTTATAATGATTTTATAAAGGCACTGCTGTCCGATGACCTGAAAGCGATGAACGTATATATGAATCGTGTGGCATTGAGTACATTCAGCTTTTTCGATATGACCGGAAACAGAACAGAAGGAAATGAGCCTGAGCGTTTTTATCATGGATTTATTCTGGGGCTGATGGTAGAACTTGAAAACAGATATATAATTACGTCAAACAGGGAAAGCGGATTCGGGAGATATGACGTCATGCTGGAGCCAAAGAATCAGAAGGATAATGCCGTAATCCTGGAGTTCAAAGTGCAGGATCTGTCAGAAGAAAATTCATTGGAGGATACTGCGAGGACAGCACTGAGACAGATTGATGAAAGAAAATACGAGGCGGTACTTATATCCAGAGGGATTTCAAAGGAAAGAATCCGCAGATACGGATTCGCATTCCGCGGAAAAGAGGTGCTGATCGCGGGCGGTTAAGTCCCGTGTCCGGGCCCGGGCTGAGGCGCAACGTATTTACGTCCGGGACATGTGCGGCATGGTTTACAATCTGACACAAAAGCAGGAATACCCGTGCTCTAAAATCCCGGAACATTTTATGCCTCTTATTGAAGCAGAGGGGACTGGTAGAATACCTGAAAAAGAATTATAATAGATAATCATAATTTTTTTGAAAGGCAGGTATTGTTATGGATCAGCTTGAAAAGATAAGAAAATACAGGGACGATCAAAACCGGTTTGCTGCTATGCTCGGGATCGTAACTCTGGAGATAAAAGAGGGGTATGCACGGGGCGAGATGGAACTGAAGCCGGATTATGATAATGTGGTCGGCTCTGTCCACGGAGGATGCATCTTCACCCTGGCAGATACGATCGGCGGGGCGGCGGCCGCATCCGGCGGAATGAAGATGACAACAGTGTCCAGCGATATGCATTATCTGTCGCCGGCCATAGGGGCAGAAAAACTCACTGCGGAGGCGAAGGAGATAAAAAAAGGAAAGAAGATTTCCGTCTATGATGTGGAAATCTCAGATGATAAGGGGAAACGGATTGCGAAAGGGACGTTTTCCTATTACAATCTGGGGACACCTCTTCTATAGAAGAAGCTCAACAGCTATAAAGTTCACTAACGTTCGGATGCGAAACGTCCGAAAACAGTTCCTTTGCCAGGACGTATTCTGCGGGGATGGAGGACGGCTCAGGGCTTCGCTACAGGGGATAAGTGAAACTAAGAAGTTCCGGCTGCGGATTAGATGCAAGGACAGGAGGGGAGCAACTCACTTCGCTCAGACAATCTCCCCTCCTGTCCTAACATCCGCAGCCGCAGCTTCAAGTTTCCCTAATCCCCTTTCGAAGGCGCCCGTCGCCATCCTCCATCCCCGCAGAATTTTTCCCGAAATGGATCTGTTTTCTGGGGTTTTCAAGACGGAAGCCAGTGAATATATAGCTTCCAGAAGTACGGCGCGGCCAGAAGACTTTCGCAATGGAAAGCCTACAAGCCGCGCCAAACTGCACTTTACAGCTCTGTTTAGGGCAGTGACACTTCCGTCTGGGAATGCGCAGGAAGCGGAGCGGGTGGTTTGAGCATACTTTCTGGGGAAGGGGACAGCCGGGAGATGTGACTTTGGAGGAATCCGCTGAAAATCTTGAGGG
>CALWTQ010000038.1 GCA_944384505.1 uncultured Mediterraneibacter sp. | reverse complement strand
TGACTTTGGAGGAATCCGCTGAAAATCTTGAAGGGCGGAGAGATGTTGTTAAGCGGCGCGCAGGGATTGTCTGAGCGCAGCGAGTTGCCCGGAGCGCCGCTTTGCCCTTAAACATCTCTTCGACCTGCTAGATTTTCCGGATTCTGGAACGGAACATCGCACGGCTGTCCCCTTTCACAGAATACGTATCGCAAACCATCCGCTCCGCTTCCGGACGTAAGTCACAGGAAATGTTAGTGCGCTAAATAGCTGTTAATATTTTTCTGGTATTACAGTCTCTTTTGTGCTAAGATACCCATAAAGCATTAAACATTTTCAACATGTTTTTATTCTCAGAAGGCGAAAGGATTTTTGATTTATGGAGAAAATTGCGAGCTTTACAGTAGACCACATACGCCTTGTGCCCGGCGTCTATGTTTCAAGAAAAGATCATATAAACGGTACGGTCATCACTACTTTTGACCTGCGCATGACTTCGCCGAACGACGAACCGGTCATGAATACGGCTGAGGTTCACACAATCGAGCACCTGGGCGCTACATTTTTAAGGAACCATGGAACATACAAGGACCGTGTCATTTACTTTGGGCCGATGGGCTGCCGCACCGGATTCTATCTCCTCCTTGCCGGAGACTATGAATCTGCGGATATTGTGCCCCTTATGCGGGAAATGTTCTCTTTCATCGCCGCTTACGAGGGCGAAATTCCCGGAGCGTCACCGCGGGACTGTGGGAATTATCTGGACATGAACCTGCCCATGGCAAAATATCTGGCAGAAAAGTATCTAAGAGAAGTGCTGACAGATATCCGGGAAGAGCAGATGAACTATCCTGCTTCGCCGGATAATCAGGCAGACAGCTTATAAATGCAGCTTAAAAGGGCATGCCGTACAATACGGCTGCCCTATAATAAGCTTTCCTCTATACGTCTTAACTCTTTGTTCAGCCATATATATTTTTCACGGATGCGACGGTCTGTATAGCCGCTTAATTCTGTGTCAATGCATTTTTAAATATCGTTCAAGTGTATTAATATAGCAATAACCGTCCTCGTCTCTGGGCAAGATATGCGTCCACCAGCGCCTTTCCAAAAATCAGATTTTCATCCAGATAGAAGTCCCCTTCTGCAACAGCTCCACTTTTCCTCCCTTTATGCTTTACACTATTTTAGCACAGAAAAATAAAATTGACATTTTAATTCAGATTTTGATAAAATATTTATGCATTCGGCACGATACAAGCTGAGAATTAAGCTGTTACGAAACGGTTATGCTTCGCTTGTGTCGTGCAGTATTTTCTATAACACCTAAGGCACAGGCGGCAGGCTTGTGTCTTTTTTGTGCTGAATAACAGAAATGGAGGCATAAATTTATGGAACAAACACAGACAAATGATTATCTTGAGAAAGAAAGCCTTGGCAGGCTGATGAGGAAATATGCCATTCCCTGCGTTATTTCCCTGTTAGTCGCCGCCCTTTACAACATTGTCGATCAGATCTTTATCGCCAATGCCAGTTATCTGGGTTCTTACGGAAATGCCGCAAACACGGTTGTATTTCCTCTTACCGTAGTTGCTCTTGCAATTGCCATGATGATCGGCGACGGCTGCTGTACTTTTGTCAGTATCAGCCTTGGCGCAAGGGAAAATGAGAACGCGCACAGGGGAATCGGCAGCTCTGTCATCGCAGTGATTGCCGCCGGAGTGGTCCTGATGATTATCTATCTTATTTTTCAGGATCCTATCCTGACGGCTTTCGGAGCCCGGGTAAATGAAGAGACATTCCGGCTGTCGAAAGAATATTTCTTCTGGATCACCCTTGGCGTACCATTTTATATGTTCGGACAGGCCATGAATTCGGTGATCCGTTCTGACGGAAGCCCGCGTTTTGCTATGGTAACGCTTTTAACAGGCGCCATTTTAAACATCATCTTTGACCCGATCTGCATTTTCGGGCTTAAATGGGGTATGATGGGAGCTGCTGTGGCTACCATTTTCGGCCAGATCGTATCCGCTGTTATGTCCGCTGTCTATCTGGCCAGAATGAAATCTGTCAGGCTTGGCAGAGACAGCTTTAAATTCCGCACTTCTCTCATGAAAAAGATCCTGCCTCTTGGAATCACAAGTTTTCTGTCGCAGATCTCGATTGTGCTTTCCATGGCGGCTGTACTGAATATGGTGACAAAATACGGAGCATTGGACCCGATATTCGGCCAGGAACAGTACGCGCAGATTCCAACGGCAGTTGTGGGTATTGTTATGAAGTTCTTCCAGATCGTTATTTCAATCGCTGTAGGGCTTGCTGCCGGCTGCATCCCGATTGCCGGTTATAATGTAGGGGCGCAGCGCAGTGACCGGGTGAAAGGCCTGATGAAGCTGCTGCTCGTTTCAGAATTTATCGTAGGTCTTGCAGCCACGCTTCTGTTCCTGCTGTTTCCATATCAATTCGTTGATATCTTCGGCGGTCAGAACGAAAGTGTATACTATACTGACTTTGCAGTGAAAACAATCCGGATTTTCCTCTGCCTGCTGCCACTGTCCTGCCTGAACAAAGGTACGTTTATCTTTCTGCAGTCCCTTGGAAAGGCAAAACAGTCCACCGCACTCTCTATGATACGTGAGATCGTATTTGGAGTGGGGCTTCCTCTTCTGCTCCCGATTTTTATGGGGCTGGACGGCATTTTGTTCTTTATGCCCGCAGCGGATATATTAACAGTAATTGCGTCCGTCATCATTATTATAAACACGAACCGCACTTTGAGTCAGAAGGCTGGGCTGCCAAAAAGAGAAACATCCGGTACAGCGTTTATTTCCACGGAGAATGCGCTCACAAACTACATCATTACAATCGGACGTTCTTACGGAGCCGGCGGCAGGAGCATCGGAAAAGAGGTTGCCCGGCAGCTTCATATTCCATATTATGATTCTGAACTGCTGGAACAGGCTGCCAAGAAAAGCGGGCTGAGTCACAAATTTCTCCAGAGCATGGATGAAAAGCCTGTAGAATGCAGTATGCTGTACCGCTCTGTAGGGTTCGCTACCAGTGCTTATGAGCAGATCGCCGACCGTGCCGCTCAGGCACAGAGAGAGATTATTGAAAAAGTAGCTTCTGAAGGTCCCTGCGTGATTATCGGCCGTTCAGCCGATCAGGTGCTTGCCGGGGAATATAAGCTGCTGAGAGTATTTATCTCCTCCAGCCGTGAGAACCGTATCAGCCGTATTATGGAAAGAGAAGGGCTATCAGCGCCAGAGGCCGAAAAGAAACTGTCCAAAGCGGACAAAGAACGCGCTGCGTACTACAACCAGCGTTCAAGTGTGCGATGGGGCGATGCCGCAGGCTATGATCTCTGCATTGACGCGGACTGGTTTGGAATAGATGGATCAGCCGGACTGATCGCATCCGCAGCCACACATAAGCCATAAGCTGACGTTCACTGTACCGGCCCGGTCATAAGACCATTGAATTTTCACAAATGGCCCTTTGCGGACTAAAATTTTTACGGCTGTAATAGATATAGAAGTAACAATTCGTCCATCAGGGATAGGCGAAAAATTTAGGGCGGCTCCCACAATCGGGAAACCGCCCTCTTTTTCTGTCTGAAGATATTATATTTCTTTTCTCCACACCATCTTATTCACCACTCCGGTATAGCTCTGGATGATCTTCACAACCTTTGTGCTCACATTCTCTTCCACATAATCCGGCACCGGGATTCCAAAGTCCCCGCTGCGGTTCATTTCCACCGCTGTATCAACTGCCTGCAGCAGGGACTTCTCATCGATTCCCGCCAGAATAAAGCATCCCTTGTCCAGGGCTTCCGGGCGCTCCGTGGAAGTACGGATGCAGACCGCGGGGAATGGATGTCCCACAGAAGTAAAGAAAGAGCTTTCCTCCGGCAGCGTTCCCGAGTCAGAAACCACAGCAAACGCGTTCATCTGCAGATGGTTATAGTCATGGAATCCCAGCGGCTCATGGCGTACTACCCGAGGGTCAAGCTGAAATTCTGATTCTTCCAGCCGCTTCCTGGAGCGCGGGTGGCAGGAATAAAGGATCGACATATCGTACTTCTCCGCCAGCCTGTTAATCGCCGTGAACAGTGAGGTAAAGTTTTTCTCTGTGTCAATATTCTCTTCCCGGTGGGCGGAAAGCAGCATATATTTCCCCGGTTCCAGTCCCAGCTTCTCAAGAATGTCTGATGATTCGATCTCTTTTAAGTTCTGATGCAGCACCT
The DNA here is from genome assembly GCA_944384505.1 of uncultured Mediterraneibacter sp. Classification (GTDB taxonomy): domain Bacteria; phylum Bacillota; class Clostridia; order Lachnospirales; family Lachnospiraceae; genus Mediterraneibacter. The sequence goes on along the minus strand of CALWTQ010000038.1, from coordinate 32,441 downwards.
CCGCCATAGGACTTCCGGTCACATAGGTCCGCTCCTTTGGGAGGCCGCACTCATGAAGATACTTCCTTGCGTGTTCACTGTATGCAAGATTGACGTCTGAAATAATGTCCACAATCCTGCGGTTCGTCTCCTCCGGCAGACACTCGTCTTTACAGCGGTTCCCTGCCTCCATATGGAAGATCGGGATGTGGAGCCGCTTCGCCGCAATAGCAGACAGGCAGGAGTTGGTATCCCCCAGAATCAGAAGGGCATCCGGCTGAGTCTGCACCATCAGCTTATAGGCGCAGTTGATGATATTCCCCACCGTTGCGCCGAGGTCATCTCCCACTGCTTCCATATATACTTCCGGATCGTCAAGCTTCAGATCTTTAAAAAATACCCCGTTTAAGTTGTAATCATAGTTCTGCCCTGTATGGGCCAGAATGCAGTCGAAATACTTCCGGCATTTCGTAATCACAGCGCTCAGCCGGATAATCTCCGGGCGTGTGCCGACGATAATCAGAAGCTTTAGCTTCCCGTTGTTCTTAAATGCTGTTTCTCTATAATCTGTTTTCATTTCCATTTACACTCTTTCTTTTCCGCTTTTCCTTTATGACCGTTCAGCCCATGTCAGCTGTAAAACCACACTTTTTCGCTTACTGCGGCAGCGTCACAGTTTTACACCGACTCTCCAAAAGTATCCGGATGCTCCGGGTCAAAAGGCTCATTGGCCCACATCACAGTGACCAGATTTTCCGTATCTGACAAGTTGATAATATTGTGGGTATATCCCGGAATCATATCCACAACGGTGATCTCATCCCCGTTCACTTCATAGTTCACAACCGGATAGGGTTCGCCATTCTCGTCCGTCCCGATCTTCCGCAGCTGGATCAGCCCGCGCCCTGACACGACTACAAATTTCTCATTCTTCGTGTGATGCCAGTGCTGCCCCTTCGTAACCCCCGGCCTGCTGATATTTACGGACACCTGTCCACGATCCGAAGTGCGCAGGATCTCTGTGAAGCTGCCCCTGTCGTCTTTATTCATTTTCAACGGATAAGAAAATCCGTCCGCAGGCAGATAAGACAGATAGTTTGCATACAGACGCTTCGTAAATCCATCGCTCATATCCGGCACATCCAGGTTCTTCCTGCTGTCCCTGAAGGAATAGAGAAGATCCGCGATCTGTCCCAGAGTCACATGAAAAGTAACCGGGCAAAAGCAGAAGCTGTTCCCACTCTTGTCCTCATACCGATGCTCCTCCCCATTCAGGGCGAGCAGCATCTCCTCAAGCAGGTCGTCAATATAGAGAAGCTCCAGCTCGGTACTCCGGTCATTCACTGTGATCGGAAGGCCGTTGGCGATGTTATTGCTAAAGGTTGCCACTGCAGAATTATAGTTTGGGCGGCACCACTTCCCGAACAGGTTGGGAAAACGGTAAATCAATACTTTCGCTCCCGTCTCCCTGCTGTATTCCCGGAACAGTTCTTCCCCGGCCAGTTTGCTCTTCCCGTATTCGCTTCCCGCAAAGCGTCCTTCCAAAGACGCCTGGATACTGCTGGAGAGCATGACAGGGGCCTTATTATCATGTTTTTTCAGCATTTCAAGCAGGGTGGATGAAAAGCCGAAGTTTCCCTCCATATATTCCTCCGGATTCTTCGGGCGGTTGACGCCGGCCAGATGAAATACAAAATCCGCATCCGCGCAGTATCTATCCAGCTCTTCCTCAGAGGAATCGACGTCATAGAGATAAAGAATAAGATCAGAAGGATTCTCAAGTCCCCTGATCTTATGCACCCGGTCCTTTCCATCCCGGATATTCTCCAGAGCGGCAGCCAGATTTTTCCCGACAAAACCTTTGGCCCCGGTAATCAGTATTCTCATGCCCTCTCCTCCCATTCTGCCAGCTCATCCCGGATGTACTGCAGCGTCAGAAGTTTTTCCTTCACCTGTTCCACATCGAGAAGGTCTGTATTATTGGAGTTGAACTCTGTCAGCGGATTGCGCTCCACATCTCCGTCTTTGAAATACTTATCGTAATTCAGGTCCCGCTTGTCACAGGGAACCCGGTAGAAATGTCCCATATCAATGGCATTCGCACACTCTTCATTGGTCAGAAGCGTCTCGTACATCTTCTCACCGTGGCGGATCCCGATCACCTTGACCTCATCGTCAGAATGGAACAGCTCCTTCACCGCCTGAGCCTGCACTTCAATCGTACATGCCGGCGCTTTCTGTACCATGATATCTCCCGACTGGGCATTCTGGAATGCAAAAATGACAAGCTCCACCGCCTCCTCAAGGCTCATGATGAATCTTGTCATTGTGGGTTCTGTAACTGTAATCGGATGCCCTTTCTTAATCTGTTCAATCCAGAGCGGGATCACTGATCCCCTGGAACACATCACATTGCCGTAACGGGTACAGCAGATGCTTGTCTTATCCGGGGAAACGGTTCTCGATTTCGCCACGATCACCTTCTCCATCATTGCCTTGGAAGTTCCCATGGCATTGACCGGATATGCCGCTTTGTCCGTGGAGAGGCAGATCACCTTCCTCACACCCGCTTCAATGGCGGCAGTCAGCACATTTTCCGTCCCCATCACATTTGTCTTCACCGCTTCAACCGGGAAGAACTCACAGGACGGGACCTGCTTTAACGCCGCCGCATGAAAAATGTAGTCCACACCATGCATGGCATTCCTGACGGACTGAATGTCCCGGACGTCTCCTATGTAAAATTTAATCTTGCCGCTGGCTTCCGGATACTTCGCCTGGTATTCATGGCGCATGTCGTCCTGCTTCTTCTCATCACGGGAGAAAATACGGATCTCCCCGATGTCCGTATCGAGGAAACGGTTTAACACTGCGTTTCCAAAAGATCCGGTGCCGCCGGTAATAAGAAGGGTTTTGTCTTTGAAAATACTCATAATCACATTCTCCTTAAATGTTTGCAATATAAAAAGCCTGTCTGATTCAGGCGTAAACCTGAATCAGACAAGCTTTTATTTATGATATCATTGATATAAGTGTTTGGTGGAAAGTTCACACAATCCTGACAATCTAACAAGCATCAGCTGTTACACGGAACGCACACTTCCCGACAGCCATTCCTTCACCTCACTTATGCTGACTTTTACCGCATCAGCAATTGCTTCCACAGAAAGTCCCATTCGGGATAGATTCTGAGCGGTCTCACGAGCTTTCCTCTCCATACCTTTCTCCATGCCTTCCTCCATCCCCTTTTCGACACCTTCTTCATAGATTTTTTTCATTTCCTGACACATCTCATCAACCCCTTTCTGTGTCTCCTTAATATTCCGAACACGGTCAGCCAGTATACTGCTGTACATCTCATCAGCATTCTTACAGTGAAAGTCATGCATCAGGCGGCCCAGCTCCGTATCATCCTGGACGGAAGAATCTACATATATAATATACGCCTGATCTCCAAAACTTTTACATGTTTCTTTTACCGTTTTCTCAATATGGTAAATTGCAAACCCATCTCCCAGGACATCATCCTGTGTTATAAAGATTACATAACTTTGCGGAAGCTGAGTAAAATCTTCTCCCGGATTCAACGTATTTGCATCCAGAATGGCACTGTGATATCTTGCTCTCTTCGGCGCCGCCCCCTCCGCATCCTGCTGAACTTCTATGTCAAACAGATCTCCACTGTTATCCTCCGCCACGCAATCAAGTACGACAGAACGTCCCTGCAGATTCTTGTGATCCTGCTGTACAGTCACGTCAATGACTTTCAAATCTTTCTTCTCCATTATCACTTGCAGGACATATTCCGCACAATCTGCCTTCTTAAGGACATTCCTCATAAAGACATCGCTCATCATGGTAAGGTTCTTGATAATCTCCCTGTATTTTTCATAATGTAACTTCAGTTCATTCTTTGTCTGCTCCATACCGCATCCCCGCTCTCTTCTGTATCCGCGCTATGAAAAGCCTTTTCCTCACCACAACATTATAGTAACATTGATAATTCGGAAGTGCAAGGAATTATAATAATTCAGCCCCGTGCCATTTGGGAAACCTCACTCCGGTTACTGCATGATTCCTTCAGCTGTATCATTTTATCATAGTCGTCATTAATGTCTCGTGCCGCCCCGTCAATCACTTCATTTTCTATAGATTGAAATTTCTCATCCAGGCAGGACTCAGCCTTTCCCTGTTTGATAAAATAAGCCGACATTGATGAAAATGGAAGCCATCTCCGGCAGGGTATAATCTCCTCCAGCTTCGTCTGATCGACCATTTTTGAAATCTTATTCGCATACAGAAGATTGTTAACTGCACCAAGTATATAGGGACTATGCGTTGTAATAAGTATCTGATTGTCCCCGCCCTTTCTGACCAGTGAAATGAATTCCGCAATCTTCTTTTGCGCATCAGGAAATAAGTGTGATTCCGGTTCTTCAATAATAAAATATGCATTTTTATTATTGATCACATAATAAAGCAGGACATTCAAAATCCACAGTACTTCCTGCTGGCCGGACGATGCAAAATTTATCTTAATATATCTGTCGTCCTCAATCAGCAGCCGCTCCTCGCCATTTACATTCAAGTATTTCCCCTGCAAAATTTCCTGTTCCAGGCGGATCAGTTCATTATAGAAAGTTTTATCCGGTTTTCGTCCTGTGAGCATAGATACTTCCTCTATCATCTGCTCAGAACTCTTTGTAAACGACTCCTTAATCAGAAGAATCCGCTCCAGATAATTCTGGGTGCAGTAATCAAGACTTCTTTTCTGTGTATCATCCATAAGACTGTATATATAATACAACTGGCTGCTAAGAAGCGTAATCATACTCCTCCCCGCAGGGATATATATGATTTCCTTATCTTCATGAAACAGTTCACTAATCTTCCGCTTCAGCAAATCCTCCATCGCACCGAAATGATCATGATGTTCTTCCTGAATCTGATCCAGTTCTTTAAAAAACTCTTTAAAATCCCGGCTGCATTCAATGATATAATTGGGTGATTCCTCTCCCTGCCTTAGAGAAATCCTAATCTTTGTATTCGGAGCATAATAGTATTCTAAATACATTTTAGGACTCATACACCATGACGATCCAAAAACCTGAAGGAAATTCAAACGAACCTCTTTGAAAAACTCTTGTTGAAAGGGCTGGTAACTCGGCTTCACGCCACTGTCTCCCACCCAGAATATCCTTTTCTTAAACTGTGTCAACAAAATATTTCTCAGATTTTTAAAGAAAAAGATACTCTTTGCCATTGTACTTTTTCCTGCAGCCTGAGGACCTGTACATATAATAAAATCATTGATAGTCAGCTCGCAGTGTTCTATTGGGCCGAGCTGATTGATGATGATACGCTGCATAGAGAAAACTCCCTTCTTGGTTAAGTATTTCTATATGGCGTTATTTTAGCACATTATTGAAAGAATTAATATAAAACCTAAAATTGACAACAATTATTGCGCATTAACCATTTTTTATTACTTTAGATATCGTTTCAACTGATCATAGAAATTTTCTCGTGTACCAGCCATGATCACAATCACTATTTCTTCATCAACACTTTCAATTGTATATGCCAGCTCATAGTTAGTCTTATTATAATAAATGTCATAGCCGAAAATACCGCTTAAGTCTCCCGACTTTTCTTCTCCAATCGTATAATCTTCACAAATCTCATCAATTGCTTTCCTATACAGTTCCTTTAACTTTTTATCCTTCAGCTTCTTAAGATATTTTGCTGCCGGAGGAAGAAAACGCACCTGCAGCATAACTCAATCCTCCGTACCAAAGACATCCTTATATGACGCAAATTCTCCTGTCCCATCTGCCGCCGCTTCTGCCTCTGACAGCATAGCCTCAACAGCCGGTCTGATCTGTGCCTGCCTCTCTTTGAATCTTGAAAGAAGCTCATCTCCGGACACCCCTTCCGCAATCAGCTCAGCAAGGATCTGCTCTGCGAATTCGCCGCCAGGAGCTGTCTTCACCGGACGAATAACAATCTCATCTCCGCGCATAACACACTCTGCTTCACTGCCAAATCCTAATGCCTGATAAAACTTCTGCGGGATCGTAATCTGTCTTTTTGATGAAATGCTAAGAATCTTTTTATTCATTCTGGTGCCGCCTTTTTTTGCTAATGCCGTAGACATCCTCGTTGCCTCCTTATCATTCTATGTATCAAAGTGATTTTTATCCATTTTCCTGGTTTCTTTACTTCTTTGTTTCCAAGAATATTATATCTAAGGTGGAAAACGAAGTCAATGAAAAAGCCAAAAATATAAGGAATCCTGTTCCTTCTCTTATTAAAAATTAAATTTCTGGCTGTCCCATAATTTCTTCTGCTTTACGATAGATTTCTCTAAACTTACTATCTTTGTCAAATAAGTATCCTGCGATCACCTGCATCAATTGGAAATCTTCTTCTGAATCTATACCCAGAATTCCTCCATTACACCGAAATGATTATGATGTTCTTCCTGAATCTGATCCAGATCTTTAAAAAACTCTTTAAAATCCCGGCTGCATTCAATGATATAATTGGGTGACTCCTCTCCCTGTCTTAGAGAAATTCGGAGCATAATAGTATTCTAAATACATTTTAGGACTCATACACCATGAGGAGCCGAAACCCTGAAGGAAATTCAAACGAACCTCTTTGAAAAACTCTTGTTGAAAGGGCTGGTAACTCGGCTTCACGCCACTGTCTCCCACCCAAAATATCCTTTTCTTAAACTGTGTCAACAAAATATTTCTCAGATTTTTAAAGAAAAAGATGCTCTTTGCCACTGTACTTTTTCCTGCGGCCTGAGGACCTGTACATATAATAAAATCATTGACCAGCAGCACGCAGTGTTCTATTGGTCCGAGCTGATTGATTATGATACGCTGCATAGAGAAAACTCCCTTCGATCGTAGTGTTTGGTATTTCTGTATGGCGCTATTTTAGCATATCATCGATGGGATTGATATAAAAGCTTCTTATCTTTAATTGCTTTGCAAATGATCTCTCGTAAATTCTCTTCTATGTTAGCATGCATAATGAAATTTTTACTTTTATTATTCCCGTTTTCTTAAATAGACAGATCCATTTCTGATCTTTCCCACTCAAGAATAGCACGGTTCCATATTCTATAGCAATCCAACATATTATCGCATATACCCACACATGTCCCTAAATAGTCCAATATACGAATTGTAAAAAATATTCATGTCTGTTTTCATTTCTCTTTCTATCGTTATAGGAAAGAAGGAGGTTGCGATCCTACAGAGCTGTATAGGCTTCTAATGACATTTGTAGATAGTAAATTGTGCTTACATTTACCGAGAAACATTCGGCAGTTTCTATGAAAGGAATATGATGTTCAAGTGCTTAGATAATTAAATGTTCTACTTCATTGTGTAACATAAATCTTATCTCTGCCTTAAACATGATACCGATAACAGACGTATGCATTATTTATTTGGATTACTATAAATCCGCTTTCATACTGAAGTAATTAAGATGCTTTATTTGAATTTTATCCGACATTCAAAGAGATACTGATCTTCGTAGTCTGAATATAATAGTATTCCAAATGCATTTTCGTATTTATGCATAATAAGTAACTAAATTCTCCAAGAAATAAACTTTCTCGTTCATCATGGATATACTAGTTTTACACTTTCTTTTTCTTTATAAATTCTCTAAAGTTATAAAAAAATGAAATAAGTCCCACAATTATCGCAATATATCTGAGAAAACTATATTCATATAATAAACTTATTACTATTCCTACAATAGATGTACCGAATAATGCTTTTATCATATATTTATCATCATATATTTTAACTGCTAGTATTTTATGAGTTATAAAATAATGAATTCCCATTAAAACTATATAGCTTATCAAAGTTGTATATGAAGCAGCTACATACCCATATTTAGGAACGAATAATATATTTAAAATAATATTTAATAATGCCGCTATTATTGTACCAATGGACACATACTTTGTTTTTTTTAGATGCATTTCAATATTTACATAATGAGTATAAATATATTGACAAATTACTCCCAGAACAATAGGCGGAACGCAATATATTCCCGACAAATATGCTTTTCCTCCCATTATTAATATTGCTTCTGGTGCCAAAGCAATACAAGCCAATCCGATATAACATCCTAATTTTACAACAGTCTTGGTATTTTTTTTAATAATATCAAACTTCCGTTCATGATACGCATCATGAAACCACGGTAACCATCCATCCGCTATAGCATTTGTAATGATTGAGATCGCCAGGCCATAACTATAAGCCAAGCTGTAAATTCCAACATCACCTGATCCACAGTACTTATTAATTATTACTCGATCTGATTGTGATAAAACATTCATGCATACAGTATGAAGTATTAGCGGAACTGATATTAGTAATCCATATTTCCAATATTGAAAATTTATTTTTACTTTCCTCTCATATAAACCCTTTATCCAATAAAAAATTGACAAAACTACGGTCGGCAATACAATGCCTATAACTCGAAGAAACGCTTTATCATAATCTATGAATATTATAAGTAAAATTGACAAAACTACTGTTGTGATTGATGTATACCATGCAATAGCAATATTTTGCTTATATTTATATTGATATCGATATCCATTTTGAACAAATTCAATTGTCGGCCCGAATATCAAATAAATTGCTAACAAAAAAATCATATTCTTCTTTAGTGACATCCATTCAGCAAATTGATTCGAAAATAAGCATAAGCAACTACTTAATATCAATGATATACACAAAGACAAGAGCTGCATAGACCCAATAAATTTATCTAAAGAGTGTTTATAGTCAATTTTAGCTCTACCAATAGCAAAATTCAAATTCAGCGTACAAAAGGTATAAATTAATAAATACCAAGATGTAAAAGTGGAAGAAGTTCCAAATTCATTTGTAGACATGAGTCTTGTAAAAATTGGTGTAGTAATAACTGTAATTGCTTTAACAAGAATGGATGATATAACATACCAGGATCCTGCTTTAAATGCTATTGTTCCCAACTTTTCATGTACCTCACTCATCTTTTTCTTCTCCGTTCATAATGAGTTCCACTACTTCTCTAATAACGCCATTACCACCATTTACTTTAGCTATATATTTCGAAACTGCTTTAACTTCCTCAATCGCATCCGCTGGACAACATCCCAAACCAACAGCCTTTAATACTTCAATATCATTGATATCATCACCGATATAGCAAACATTTGAAACATCAAAATGGTACAACTTGCAGAGAGAAAGTACTTTAGCTAATTTATTTTTACAACCTGATTCCAAAATATCTAGTTTCAATTTTTCTGCTCTTTTTTCATTTATCTTTACATGCTCACTTGTTATAATGCCTGTTATAATATTTTTTTTCTGTAATATCGAAAACCCCATTCCATCTCGAGTATGAAATTTCTTTAGTTCATCACCCATTTCAGAATAGTACATACCTCCATCAGTTAGGCATCCATCACAATCAGTAAGAAACATTTTTATATTAGGTAAATACCCTTGAAATGATTTTTTGTGTCTTTGCATTAATATTTCGACAATATTCCAATCACTTGGCTCATCAATTTCAAAAAAAGTATCCGAATCCATTTTTATAGCTTTGATGTTACCAGACAATCTATTTTTAGATTTAAGAAGTCCCATTCTGGATGTTATATAAAATGCGCCATTCTCAACATAGTTTCCTTCGAATTCCTGTCTCCTTGGTCGATTAAAAACATCATAATTTATCGGATGTGCAAACCCCTTTTTATCATTAACCCAATAAAACCGTTTTTGCTCAACTACAGATAATACGCTATCTGTTTCATTCTCTGTAAGTGCTTTAAACCCCTGATCAAGATCAGAACTTACAAGCAATGGCGATGTGGCTTGAATTAAAGCAATGTTATCAAATTCATATTGGTTTGCAAATTCTAACATTGCAAATTCAGTAGATGCATTATCTGATGCAGATTCAGCAGAGCGACTAATTACCACAACTTTCGAAAATAGCGGTATTCCACTTCCTTGCTTCAGAGCTTCAACTATTTCTCGAATTTTATTATGATCAGTAGACACATATACTTTATCGATATATTTACATTCACAAGCGGCTTTAATCGTCCAATATACTAATGGTTTTCCATTAATAATTTTAATATTTTTTAAAGGAATGGATTTACTTCCGCCTCTAACAGGTATAAACGCAACATTCATCTTGGATTCCCCTATTCATATTAATCTTTTCAGAAAAATTCAATAACTTCCTTCTCATTTCTTCCTGTTACTTTCTGGTCTTTATAAGTATAATTATGTTTTATTAAACCCTTCCATAAATGTCTTCATATCTATGAATATCATCCTCACCAAAATAATTTCCAATTTGAACCTCAGTAATAATCAGGGATTCTTTATCATCAGTATTGGTAATTCGATGTTTACATCCTTTAGGTATGAATATAGAACTTCCGCAATGTACTTCTATAAAAGATTGCTCCAGTTGTACTATCCCAGAACCATGAGCGACAATCCAATGCTCCTCTCTATAATCATGAGATTGGAGACTCAATTGCGATCCCGAATTCACATTAATCACCTTTGATTGAAAATAGTCATTCATAACGGTTGTCTTATAAAATCCCCACGGCCTCTGAAAAATTTCATAATCTACTATATTCTCGTCCAATTTCTCAAAATCGTATAATAAATCTGCATGAATATCCTGAAGAAGTAATGCATGTACCTGCTTTTTTGTAATAACATTTACCAATTTATTTTCATCATCAAGAATCGGCAAAAAATTAATTGCTTCATTTTTAAACAAATCTGTCGCTGTGCCAATAGAATCATGTATTGTCAATTTTTTAAATGTTCTTGTATATACGCTGTTAATATTAGCCTCAACTGCTTTTCCACAAATAAAGGCCCTCCGAATGTCGCCGTCCGTCAACGTTCCTAAAACATGTAAATGCTGATCAACAACAATCAAAAAACCTTTTTTATTTATATCAATCTTTCTCAATGATTCTAAAATTGATATTGAATCATTTACTATAAATTTTGCAAAGTTCATTTTGTTTGTACTCCATAAAAAATATATACTATCGGTTATTTATCCTAAACAACCGGAATTGCGCACTTTTGTTTCTCAATGTTTTCTATATTTCAATTTATTCCTCTGTATTTCCTCAATTGGAAGAATTTCAGAATCTTTAAAAGTAAGAGCATCATGTACATTATTCAAATCACGAACAAGCCTTCTAACTCCTTCCGGCTCTAAAGATGCAGCATGATCTGTTCCTTTCCAGGTGCGATCTAGCGTATAGTGTCGCTCAATTATACTTGCTCCTAAAGTATACGCAGATATGTCAACTGCAATACCTAAATGATGTCCTGAAAAACCAATCCCTTTGACTCTACTCTCATATTGTTCTCTCATACGATTAATTTCTAAAAGACAAACGTCCTTAAACGGCACAGGGTATCCAGATGTGCAATTAAAAAGCACTAAATCCTTTGCTCGTCCATGTTTTTCAAAAAGCTGAATAATTTCTTCTTCCTCCTGATGGCTAGTCATTCCAAAGGAAAGCTGAATTTCACCTTCATAATTGTCACACAGCCACTCGAGCATTGAAAAATGTGTATTACATGCAGATGGTATTTTAATAAATACAGGATTTAATGAAGCAATTTCCTTTGCACTGGTCATGTCCCACACAGATGTGGAATAAATAATGCCAGCTTCTTCACACCACTTTTTCAACTGTGCATGTTGCTCAACTGTAAATTCTAAAAATTCACGATGTGCTCCATATGTATCTCCATATGAATTAAATGGATTTGGATGAGGAGCATTATACTGTTCTGGTGTTAATAATTCTTTGGGACATCGTTTTTGAAATTTTATAGCATCAGCTCTGCAATAAATTGCAGCTGTGTTAATCAAATTATGTGCTATTTCCATCTCACCCATGTGGTTACATCCTGCTTCAGCAATAATGAATGGTTTTCTGAATTCTGATACTTTACTTAACATAAACACACCTCTTTTTATAGAATAATTAAATTTAGTAATACTTCTGATATTATCGATTAGTATTATTTTAAATACTTATACAAATTCATATGGATACACTGGGCGAGAGAATCCATATCCATTCATAACAGTAAAATATATCCAAAAAACTAATAAATAAATCAGAATTAACCCTGCATAAACTAATTTATTACTGATTCTTTTCTCTTTCCTAAAGATCATTGGAATAAGAAGAAGATAGGAATAAGAAAAATATAATCCCACTCTTGACAGTGGTCCAAACAAATCTTCTAGCTGCGAAAAGACAAATCCTAGTATTGCCATAGAAAAATAAAGTTTTCCTTGCTTGGACGATTCTATATTTTTTATATTAAATATCGAAAATATAACTAAAGGTAAATAAAACACAGTTTGTCTAAATGAGAATGGAAAACCGGACATATAAGGCAAATAATTGAGGTATCTTGAACGCAAAATTCCAACTGATACAAGAGTTGAAACAATTCGTCCCATTAATATTATCGCGCTATATGACATTATAAAAATTATTAAAAATTTCAATTTAGCATTACCTATACTTATAAATTGATAGATAGGATACATAATAAGTAAACAAATTGCAGTATTGTGAAACAAAACAGCCAAAACCAAAAAAATAAAATATAATTTCATTTTATCTCTTGATAGAAAGATAATAGCAGTAAATGATAGAGATAACGCAATCCCTTGTCTAACTAAATTTAACAAATTGCAGAAAAACATCAACATAAATATCAAGGTTGAAAATGAAATTGATATCTCTTCCCGGATAAAATACAACGATATGAAAAGGACGCTAATCGTAATTATGCTTGTTGCAAAGCACATTACAGTATAACTTGATGAGAACCTGGATACAAAAAAAGACAACAAATTATATCCTATATCAGTTGTTCCATAATTAATCCCATCAATTATATTGGTTATTTTTGCCATATTTTGAAACCAAAGTGAATATAATGTGTTATCCGTCCCTATATTTATTGCTCGAAATGTTCCAATAAACACAAGTGGGAAAATAGAAATAAGCAATAATATTTTAGGCACCCATTTACAGTCATAGTTACCTATTTTTATCATATATAGATTATTATAACTATCTATACATATACAAATAATGAATGTAAATAAAAATAGACTTATATATACCATTTATTTCCCCTTAATAAAAGAACTTATTAATTCCATATTCTGTAGTGTTCTTTGATATAATTTATTTTGCTCTTCTATTATCCTTTTCTGAGATTCTAATTTATTAGTTATATAAAATTCTATGAACTTATCAAGAATAGATTTTTTTATATCTATTTCATCTAGTAAATCTATTCCCCATTCCGTGGCAGATATGTCTTCTAAAAACCATTTCATTTTAGCATGAGTGCACAATGAAATTATTCCACAGTTCACTCCAAATGGGATCATTTGAGCATGTCCTCTCATTCCAATCACTACATCTATTGTATTATAAAATAATAATAATTGTTTAGGTAAATATCTGGAGGTATCGATGTATTCAAAATCATTATTAGTATATTCAAGAATCTTTAAGTCTTCTTTCATATGTGCGACAATCACCACTTTAAATCCCAAGTCCTTAATTGAATACATTGCCTCAATAATTTGATTAATAATTTTTTCTATTTTTTTTCCAAATCGTCTTTCTGCACGATCAAATGCAAAATTAAATGCAACTACTTTAGTCTCTTTTTTAGGTGGAAGTTTTATGATTTTTCTGGTAATTGTAGTAATGCAAGGTTGATATATTATTTTATTTTTATACTTTTCATCAATAATATTTTTAACAGCCTTTATACTGCCTCTATTTCTTAAACCTACAAAAGAAGATTTTTTAACTAAATAATTAATATTTTCTTTAAATAGTTCATCTGGCTGTTGTCCTGGGAAATAGTTATATCCTACACTAAATACGATTATAGGACATGTGATTCTATTCAAATCATTTTTGCTAATTGCCCATTGCCAACCACTAATTGAATTTTCGTTAGTATCCGGCAAAAAGAGTCCTCCTCCACCAATAACCAATGCTTTCGTATTATTAATTTTTGAAATAGTCAGTTCTGTTACTTTAGCTGAAATCGGTACAATATTCCAGGATCTAGTCAATTGGTATTTTTCAAATATTCGCCGATCTATCCAAGATAATGCAGTGTCTCCTGAATTACTAGCCAAGCAGTATGTAACATGTGATATTTTGGATTTTGCAAAATAATTACTTTCACATATTAAATAAAGTAATCTCTTTATTCTAGAAAAAATTTTTTTCATAATCTCTCTTCCTTTTTTATTATATCTTTAACTTTTTCGAGTGTATCTGGTATTAGTACAATGTCATCAAATATCTTATTAAATGTTCTAAAATCTTGTATTGCGTTTCCTGACAAATAACTAGAATCCAATAATTTAATTAAAGAGATTGTTTTTATATCGTAAAATAATGAAAGTGTAACTAATGTAGTAGTAGTAAATCCGATAACATAGTGAGGTTTATTATTTGTATTATTAATCAATTCCTCCTGAGTAATTTTACTATCAATAATTTTTACATGTAAAGAATTATATCTAAGTATGCTTTTTTCACGCGGATGTATTTTCAAATAAACTGAATATCCTTGATCATGAAATAGCTTTATTATTATTCTATATAGCGGTATATCTGCATCATTTAATATTTCGTGATTATCATGATATGTTTGTGTATTCAAAATAACATAAGGGGCACACTTATCAGATAAATTATATTTAAACACTTTTTTTCCTACTTCATTATCTATTGATAATATTTCTTTATATTGTTGAACAATTTGAGATTGTAGAACATACTTATGCCCATTCTTAACTAATAAATTGTTATTACTAATATCTCTGTTCATTTTAACAAATTGAAGAAGACATTTTCTTATGAATGTCTTTACTCTATCAATCCCCGAATAATACCTCTTATCACTTCTCAAATATGTTCCAATTCCTTCATCAAATATATAGTAAGAACAATTTATGTCCTTTGTTTCTAATAATATTCCAAAACGTATCCAAGGTTTTTCTGGACTAACAAGTATTATTTCTCTATTTGCTTTTTTATGATAACAATAAAAAATTGAAATCATTTTATTTATTCGTATTTCTTCACCACTATACTCATAAATATATCTATTGATTTGTAATTGGTTTTTAACTTCCTCTATATCTAAACATATTCCTGAAATTTTATGTTTAGATATTAAAATTAGTCCTTTGCTTCTATCCATTGAATGACTATAATTCTTCAAAAATATTTTTAAACCTAGTAAATGCCATGGAGTTGTAATAATAGCTACATAGTTTATATTAACATCTTTTTGTATTAATGAAATAACTTTCTCAATTGAGATCATCTGAAATACTTTCCTATCACTTTTCTAAATTTAAATATATTAAAATCTATTCCTGATAAAAATCTTGCAATATTATTTTCATCGACTCTGCAATATAAAAAGCTAGTCTTGAATAATTTAATTTCCCGGTAACTGAATGTTCATTATGTTCAACTAATAAGTCTGCATCATAATATGCTTTTTTTCCTGCATGATATGTCATTTCAGAAACATAAGCCTCTTCACTATATAGCAATGCTCTAAATGGTTTTTCTAGCATTGCATTAGCAAGATCTTTACTAACCAAAAAAAAGCATCCATGTACCGCATATACATACTGACTATTACCGCGCTTTCTTTTTCGAATACGTGATTTAACATCTGAAGCCCATATATACAATTCTTTAATAATTGGCGTTTTAAATATTGCAATAATTCTTTTTACAGTTTTCTTTGTTCTTCTCTTAATACAACTAGGATTATCATATGTGTTTTTTTGTGGTACATATACTGCTGGTCCAATTAACCATATATTGTTTTCATATTTTTTTGATAAAACTTTGGATATAAAACTTTTATCAGGAAATCCTATATCTGTATTGCTCATTATAATATATTTCAAATCACTTATCTCAAATTGAGCAATAAATTTTTTATATCCATATAACATACCGTTTAAATACCCTAAATTTTTATTTGGTTTACATACAAATGTTTTTATAGAAATCTGATTGAGTTGCTGTTTAAACTTACTTTCGTTTTCATTGTCAAGTTTGTTTATTATAATACAAACAGCTATCTCATTTGCACATTTTAGCGTAGATAAGATATTTACATAATTAATAACCTCTTTTGGATTATCGTAACAAATCACTGTATTTAATAACTTAATCACTTTTATTTCCACCATCTTACTTATAAATTTAAAATAACTAGTTTTGCTGATTACTTCTTATCGAAAATATTTTTGAACTTCATTGACTAGTCTCCTTTTTCCAAAGAAAGAATTTGAATAAATCAAAGCTTTTTCTGATAATCTTCCTAACACCGCTCCATTCCTCTCCACCAAATTCTGTATTATATTTAATAGTTTTTTCACATCCCCAATCTCACAGCACACCCCACACCCTGCCTCTTCTATTATCCTTCTCGTCTCCCCCTCTGCCGCCGCTATAATCGGCATTCCACATGCCATATATGACTGCAGTTTTGCGGGTATGGTCTTATAGAACAGTGGATCTGCTTTAAATGATAAAAACGCTGCGTCACATGTTCCCAGTATTTCCGGTATTTTCTCCGCCGGCTTTCTCCCCATCATTACAAACATATCGTCTACCCGACGTTCTTTGATCTCTTTTTCAAATTCTTCTCTGTACCGTCCATCTCCCACAATTACAAACTCTACGTCCTGCTTGTCCTGCTTTAACAGTTCCGCAGTTTTCGGTAAAATCTCCAATCCCTGGGCGTACCCGATATTTCCGGTGAAAGCGATTCGGAACTTATCTCCTTCTTTTCTTTCCCTTCTCTTTACTGGCTTATAGAAGTCTTCCGCGTACTGCGGCCAGTAATGAACTTTCTCTTTGTTATCCACCCATTTTTGTATCTCTTCAACAAATGATGGCGATGTTGCAAAGATCTGATCACAGTTTTTATAGATGTAGTTCACCATCTTACGAATCGGTTTTATAATCAATGGACTATGTATTCCTGTCACTGTCTCAACGTTTTCCGGCCATAAGTCCTGCACATACAGATAATTTGGAACCTGGAATCTTTTTTTGTACCATACGCCGAGAAGTGCTTGTGTCATAGGAGATACTTCAAAAGTAAATACATAATCAGCTTTTAGCTTTGTAAACCTCGTCCACAGAAATGCTGACGCAGCAAATGATATATAATTTGCCGCCATACCTATCGCGCTTTTCCCTCTTGGAATCAGCGGTATGCGTATAATCGTCATGCCTTCCCACTTTTCTGTGCGTCTCTTAAAATATCCGTATCCGCTGTAGAATTTTCCTTCCGGATAGTTAGGTATTCCTGTAACGACTGTCACCTTGTGGCCTCTTTTTACCCATTCTTTGCAAATATCATTGATCCTGAAATTTTCCGGATAAAAATACTGACTGACCACCAATATATGGCTCTTTCGTTCCATTGTTTACTCTCCCTCAGTCCTCTTTATCGTATCTTTCAATCCTCTGATCTGGTACTTTCCTTCAAAGCACTGGCTCATTTCTTTTTCATACACCAGATTCCCAAATGCTTTATTGGCAAGCCCGGATACCTTTCCCGGTATCTTTCCTGCGATTCTGACTACCGGGTTTAACAGCTTCGTAAGTCTTACCTTATGTCCGCTCACCTCTCCGATCATCTGCACCATGCGGCTTGTCCTGACATAGCTTTTATTTTGTGGGAAATAAATCCCGCCCTCTCCACTCTCCATAAGAAGCGATAGGAACTCGCAGAGATTATCAATGTGCAGCATGCTTCTCTCGTTTTTTATATCAGGGAACAACGGAAGTCTTTTCGCCAGTTTGGCCAGAGCCGGATAGTTTCCCTTGCTTCCTTTTCCATAGATCATAGGAGGCCGTACAACTGCCACATGAAAGTTTTCGTCCTGCAGCTTTCGTATCCCTTTATCCGCCTGCCACTTACTGTCTCCATAAAAATTCGTGGGACAGGGACTGGTCTCTCTTGTAATAACCTTCCTTTTTCCAACTCCCGCGCTCTCTCCATAGATAATCATGCTGCTCATAAATACGAACTGCTTTACGCCTTCCCTCTTTGCTTTTCCCGCTGTCGCTATGACCAGGTCACGGTTGATCTGATAATAAAATTTCTTTGTCTCCTCAGAAACTCTTCCCACATCGGCATGGGCCAGCCCCGCCACATGGAACACTACATCATACCCGGAGAAATCTTTCTTCCTCCAGCTTCCGTCTATCATGTCCAGCTCTTCCGTCTCAAATTCCCCGGGATGCTTCTCCTTCACCCACTTCACAAAAGAAGTTCCAATATAGCTTCCCGCCCCGGTGATTAATACTTTCTTCATCTCTCGGCTCCCTGTCTCTTCATTTCCCCGGTTCCGCCTTCCACAACTCCATCAGACCGCAAAACAGCAAATATCGTCCCAAAGAAACATCTCAGATCCATCCAGTGGCTCATATGCTCCACATAGTATCCGTCCAGCTTCGCCTTCTCCGGGATCTCCAGTTCATCCCTTCCATGGATCTGCGCCCATCCGGTCAGACCGGGAAGTACGTCATTGGCGTGATACTTATCCCGCTCTTTGATCAGGTCATACTGATTCCACAGCGCCGGTCTGGGACCGATCACCGCCATCTCTCCCCGCAGGATATTGATGATCTGCGGCAGTTCATCCAGCGATGTCTTCCGCATGAATTTCCCGACCTTGGTTATGTACTGATCCGGATTCGCCAGCAGATGTGTCGGCGTGTCCTTTGGAGTGTCAATCCGCATAGTGCGGAATTTCAATATATTAAAATGCCTCTTATGAAGTCCCACTCTTTTCTGCTTAAACAGTACCGGCCCCGGTGAATCCAGCCTGATCGCCACGATCAGGATCAGGAATACCGGTGATAACACGATCAGCCCGATTAGTGACAGCAGCGTGTCTATATACCGCTTCCGATTCAGATATCTTTGATTCAACATTTTTCTCTCCTTCTTTTCCCCTCTGTTATCATGGGTGTAAAAGCTGCATACGCTTCTTCTGTACACCGATGCTTATATATGCATAATCATCGGAAGTGCTCAAAAGGCACATTCCGAGATTGTAAGCGATCGCCAATATCTCGGGCAGGCCCGGACTTTAGCTCGTCGCCATAACAAAAAGAAGGACCCCCTCCCGGAAATCCCTCCTGCTTTCGTCTTTATTCAGTTTCCAGTTCATCCCCCCCCAGCCGGATTCCGATCAGCACCGTTCTTACTTTTCCAAACAGTTCTGTCTCAATCATCACGTACCGGAGTCTCAGCTTCTTTTTCACAATCTTCTTTCTATAATGTCTCAGCGGTCCATTTGCTGAAATGATCTCTTTATCCTCATCCACCCTCACTTCAGAGAGACGAACCGTATCTTCTTCATCTCCATCCAGCAGATTTTCCAGAAATTCTTTTTCATCCGGATTGACTGCCAGGAATGCTTCCTCTTCATTTTTCAGAAACCGGGTGAATTTCGGAATGCTTTTCAGCTTCAGGTACACATCTTTCGGATGGTTTGTGCTGATAAACAGATATCCCGGGAACATTGTTTCGCGGTGGAGGATATATTTCTCATCTCTTCTCCAGATCCGCTCCCTTTTTATATAGAAGCATCTCTCATAAAGGTTTCCCGGAAGCTCCCGGCGGATTACCTCAGCTACCTCCTGTTCTCTTCCGGTTGTCACCTGAATCACATACCACATACCCTCACCTCATCGTCATTGCCCGCGCATAAGGGCAGGCTTCGCCACTCCGCGCAGATTTCCTCACCCGGATTTTATCTGTCTGTGTAACAGACCGGCTCTCCGTCCGGCAGTCTCTACTGTCGTTCGGAGCTTTGCCGCTGTGTTTTGATATCATAGCTGGATGGATAATCCGCCAGGATCTGATCCCCCGGCAGGACAATGCCAAATAAAACCGGCTCTTTCCTTTGGAACAGATCCACTTCTGCAAGCACATACCTCTTCCTGAGCCGTTTTCTTACAATTCTGTTTTCATAGTCTTTCAGGATTCCGCTAACCTGGGTCAGGTTTCCCTCCCCGTCAGCCTCTACTTCAGAAAGTTCCATCTTTTTCTCCAGATTTTCCCCGCAGACATGCTGAAGGAATTCCAGATCTTTCTTTTCTACTGGGATAAACTCCCCGGATTTTTCATCCGCCCCGATCAGTTCCGGATACTCCCGTGACTTTCTCAGATGTGCGAGAAGCTCGTCAGGGTATTCGCTTTCAACAAACACGTACCCCGGGAACATCACATCACTGTTCAGGATCAGCTTCCCGCCCACTCGGAACAGTGTCTCTTTCTTTAGGATACGGCACTGCTGCCATAGGTCATGTCTGACCGTACGCTCTATAAGATCTGCTGTCTCCTGCTCTCTTCCGGGCCATGTCTGACATACATACCACCTTTTCAACTGAAACACCTCCATTTCAGCGCCGAACTGTCAGCTGATATGTTCATGACTTCTCAGTGATCTCCAGTCCTGCCGTCAGTGTTATGGCCGGACTGTGTTCGGATGATGTCACTCTTGCAGTTCTTTTATGACGGTCGATCTTTCGGATCTGCCTTTCCATCCCCATCAAAGGTCCCTGGATCACATAAGTGCTTCCATTTCTGATATAACCTCTGGACATGCTCAGATGGTGATTTCTGCCGCAAAGCGTTCTGAGGAATGACTCTTCCTCCGGCTGTATGCATCGAAGCATCCTTCCTTCTCCCTGTTCCTGCAGGTACGCATGGATTCTTGATGGGCATTCCCTGAGCTTTTCTTCCAGAGTCTCCACATCTTCTGTTTCCATAAAGAGATATCCCGGAAACATCTGAACTGTCTCCGTATGCCAGCTTCCTTCATAACGCCTCATCCGTTCACAGGTAAACAGGAATACATCCTGCAGAGTGTCCTTTGAAATTCTGCTGCTGCAGAAATCCATAACATCACCCGTTTTTTGCGGATGACACTTTACTATGCACCACATAACATCACCTCTGAAATTTTCGTAGATCTGTATAATCTACGAAAATTTTCTTCCGATTTTTTCTGTGGGAGCAGCCTATACTTACAGAAACCATATATAAATGTTGGGAAAATCATGATAAATGAGAATTTTTTTCATTGAAATTAAAAAGAAAAACAAATTTTAGATATTAATGACTAAAAAAATAGTAAGAATTTCTATTGAATCGTTGCAAGAAATGCGCTATACTAATTTAGGTTTCGTAGAGTATACAGCTCTACGAAATTTTTATTTTTTGTAGCAATTCTGAATTATAGAAAATAAACAAGCCGCCTTGTCTCTTGGACCAGAGTAGGCAGCTTGCTTTTTAGTAACTGTTAACTTTGCACCGGAGCGGATAGGCTTCATCTATCTTCCGGCTTTCCTGTCAAGTATATTATAACAAAAGATTGCTAAAAGTCAACAACTTGACGAATAACGTGAACCGGGCTTTTATCTTTCCTATACAATTTCGGGAAATTGGCTCCCCCCTATCTTTTCGTCAGCACTTCTTTCCTGATATACTGATACGTCCTCTCCTCCCCCTGCTCCGCCAGCATGTGAAGGAGCTTCTCAAGAAGCACTCTGGTATCCCTGTGCATCAGTTCCCCGGCCTTCCCGTTCTCGTAATACTCCAGGGGATCGCTGTCTTTATACGTATTTCCTTTATAGACCTTGCTCGCGGCTATCCGGTCAAGGAACATTTCCACTACATACCGCACAGGCATCTTCATGCCCGCCAGCATATGTTTCCCATCCAGGCTGTAATCAATCCAGTACTCATAGTGATGTTTATTCCGCCCCTTGTGGTGAAGCCATGCGGAAGAATATCCTTTGTCTTCCCTCTCTGCGTTGTTGGGGCTCCGTGTTCCCTGATAATATCTGCAGCCGATCCGGAACTCTGTCCAGCTGTACTTGGACAGATCGTGGAGCAGCCCCTGCCGGTAAAGCCCCACCCTGAAACACTCTTTCATCACGAGGATCTTATGTTTTGTAATTGTGCAAAAATGCGCTGCTGCCTTATTCATGCCTCTTTCTTTCCGCCGCCTTTATTTTCATTTTTCTGTCCCCCGGCTTTTGCTTCCGGCTGGCTCTTTTTTCTTCTCTTCGCCTTTTTCGGAAGAACTTCCTTCTTTCTGCTCACCAGGAGGACAACATTCCGCTCCGGGACTTCTATCTTCTGCTGATCCTCCAGAGGGAACGGCTGATCCGTCATTCCATCCGAAGAGCTTCCCGCCAGGCACCACTCCTTGTCTTTCCCCGGGGACGGAAGCGCGTAGCTGTGGGGGAGCCAGTGCATATTATATGCCACAAAGCACTCGTCATCCCCGAGATCCGCTCCTGAGAACATCGCCCCGAGCTGTCTGCTCGGCACTCCCGCATTGACCTGCCATGCGTTTTCCCCATGGTAGGACACGTCCGGAACGCCACACGCAGTCCGGTCAAGTCCTCTTAATTCTTCACCGCGGTGCAGACATGGGTGTTTCTTCCTGAACGCGATCAGGCTTTTGACATACCGGAACAGGGAGTCGTCCGTTTTCAGGCGGCTCCAGTCCACCCAGCCGGTTTCGTTGTCCTGACAGTATACATTATTATTCCCTTTCTGGCTGTTAAAGAACTCATCTCCTGCCAGTATGCAGGGCGTTCCCTGGGCGGTCAGAAGGAGCTGGAACGCATTGCGAACCTGCCGGTTCCGCAAGGAAAGCACCGCTTTCTTCCGGCTCGGCCCTTCTGCCCCGCAGTTCCAGCTGTAATTATAGTCCGGGCCGTCTGAATTATTCTCTCCGTTTGCCTCATTATGTTTCCAGTCATAAGAGACCAGATCCCACAGAGTAAACCCGGTCTGCGCCGTAATGTAATTGCATTTCCCGTCTGCCGCGGAGTTATGGCCAAGCGCCCATATAACGTCTCCGACCATATTTTCATCCCCTTTCAGGAAACGCCGCATCACGTTCTGAAATCCGTCGTCCTTGCGCATCAGCTTCACCGCTTTTAGAAGCGGGTCCGCCGATATCATATCCCAGGGCACATTGTACGGATTCACGACAAATCCATCTACATGATATCTCAGCATGTAGAACCTCAGGCACTCGATTGCTGTCTGTGCGGGAATTCCATCGGTAAAAGGCATCTCCAGGACTACCTCTATCCCCGCTTTATGACATTCACGGACCATGTCTTTAAGTTCGCGGACCGCGGAGTCCCCGGCGGCATAGGCTTCTTTGGGGGCGAAATAGTATGCTGGGCCGTATCCCCAGTAATTGATCTTCGTCTTTGCGCACTCTTCAAACTCATAGACCGGCATGCACTGGATCTGATTGATTCCCAGATCTTTCAGATACGGAATTTTCTCGATCACGCCCTGATAGGTTCCCCGGTGTTCTGCCTTTGACGAGCTGTGCTTTGTAAATCCCCGGACATGGAGACTGTATGCCACCACTTCATTCCAGGCCAGACAGGGACGTTTATCGCCTTCCCAGTCATACTCCGGAGAAATGAGCCGTCCGCGCATCTCATGTTCAGAGCCGCCTTTACGCTTTCCAAAGGGTTCCCTTCCGGCAAGTTCGCGGACATAAGGATCCACTGACACCTTTCCGTCAATCAGGAAATTATATTCATACTGTCCGGCTTCCAGGTCCTCCACAGCAAGAAAACGCACTTCCCCTATGCCTTCCTCTTCCGGCATGTCAAAACTGGTCTCAGGACGCTTTCTCCCTCTTCTGTACAGCAGAAGCGCACAGCTTTTCCCTTTCGGCACCTGAACTGCAAAGTTTACTCTGTTTCCCTCAACGGCTGCGCCGAATGGCTGCGGCCTGCCTGTTGTTTTCTTCATATTCTGTTCCTTTCCTACTGCCAGCCATCTGTTCCGTATATCTCAATGTTCGCTCTGCTGATTAAGAATGTTTCTATATACACTTCCTTTTCATAGCTTTCTCTGTCAAGTACTGCCGTCACTGTTGATACCGCTGTTTTCGCCATATTGATAGGGGAGAGCGCGCCCACGCCTGTCAGCGGGCCCGACGGATCCGTAAATGCGCTTTTCACCTCGGGAGATCCTCCCACCGTATATACAAGGACGTCCCTGCGCCCGGCCTGTTCCAGAACTTCCAGTGCCCTGACCGCCATTTGGTCGCTTCCGCACATGACCGCATCCAGCGTCTGATTTTCTGACAATACTTCTGATAAGCGGCTCTCGATTATATCGCTGCCGTTTTCCGCGTTAATTCTGGTCACAACCTCAAATCCGCTGTTTACAATCTCCTTTTCGAATCCAGTGATCCGGTCATTTAATAAAGTCTGATCCGGGCTCTCAATAATCACGAGTGTTCCGCCTTCCGGCTTTCTCTCCTTTAAGTCTTCCGCGCACACCCGGCCTGCATTCTGTTCGTCCATCCCGATAAACGCCTCAGTGCTGTCCTCATCCGCCGTTTTCATCCCCAGATTGACTGACGGAATACCTGCCTCCCGCAGAGCCTCCAATGCCTGTTCCGTCCCCTCCGGATCCACAGGCCAGAAAATCAGCGCGTCGATCCCCGAAGAAATCATTTCCTGAATCTGCATGTTCTGCTGCTGAGCGTCGTCTCCGGCGCTCTGCACAAGTATCTCGTTCCCCTGTTCGCTCAGAGCCGCTTTCACGGACTCTTTAAGCGCTATATAGAAAGGATCCTCCAGATTCGGGCAGCTGAATCCGATCAGCCTTCCGCCCGCCGGTTCTTCACTGTTCTGCTCCGGCTCTTCCACGACCGGATTGTCCTCCGGGGTACCTACATTCTGCTTGCATCCCACGAGAAATACAGCCGCGGACAGCACTGCCAGAATGACTGTCATCCATTTTTGTCTCATACAGTTACCTCTTTATTCATAGTGATTTAAACCCTTTCTACATTTTAGCGTATTTCAAAAGGGATATCAATAGATACCGCATGATCTGTTACTGTGCGCTTTTTTCAGTTGCTTTTTTCCCGCCTTTCTGATACCATCATAGACAGAAAAAGGCCCAGCACCTTCACAAAAAGGAGAAAATGATATGAACGAGAATGAATCCCTTACTGTAACACTTACCCTGGAGAATGACGAAGAATTAGAGTGTGCTGTCCTCACTATTTTTGAGACAGACGACCGGGAGTATATCGCCCTGCTTCCCCTGGATGAAAACGGGGACAACGAGGACGGCCAGGTTTATCTCTATCGTTTTATCGACAATGGGGAGGACGAGGAACCAGGACTGGAAAACATCCTGGATGATGATGAGTTCGACCGCGTCTCCGAAGTATTCTCCCAGTGGATGGATGAACAGGACTTCGGCGATATTGACCTGGACGACATCGAGTAGACGCTTATCAGCGCGGTTTACTCTTCCAGAAGTTCATCAACAAAACGGGAAGGATCCACTGCTTTCCCGTTTTTTGTTTTTACATAGCAGACTTTCAGCGTCTCTTTCGCCCGGGTCAGACCTACATAGAACAGTCTTCTCTCCTCTTCGATCTCCCGTTCTTTCGTTGCCTTCTGATAAGGCATACGCCCCTCATTGGCCCCGATCAGGAACACCGTATCAAACTCCAGGCCTTTGGCGGCATGGAGCGTCATGAGCCGGACTCCTTCCTGATTCTCGTTTTTTTTCTTCTCTTTTAAGCGGAGAGCTTCTGTATACTCTTCCACATGGCGGAACCATTCTCCCATATCCGCGAACGGCCTGGCAGCCTCCTCTATCTCAAAGAGGATCTCGTCCAGTACGGATCTCTCGATTTTTTTCGTAAAAGCATAGTCCTTTAGGAAATCATCATATCCGATCCGCTTCCTGATATACTGGATGGCCGCGTAGGGCGCCATCTTCTTAAGCATTTTTACGTCCCACTCAAACTGGTCGATCCGGTCCATCATCCAGTCTTTATCGCAGTAAAACTTCCTCATCTCCTCAAAAGAAGCCCGGGTGCCGCTGAGACTGTCTCTCCCGATGTAGCGCTTCGGCCGGTTGCAGACCTGCAGGAAATCTTTTCTGACCCCCTCGCCCATTGCCAGACGGAAATAGGACTGAATGTCTTTTGCGATAAAATGATTATACAGATTCGGAAGATGCTCCTTCATCTGGAAAGGAATTTTCCTCTTTAACAGCTCTTCCACCACGGGACGAGCGTCTGTATGTATCCGGAACAGTACCGCCGTCTCCTCAGCAGGAACCCCTTCCTCCATCCGTTTCTCTATCTCATCCGCCACATACCCGGCTTCTTCATTCGGATCCCGGGTCTCCTGGACATGAACGCACTGACCACTGTCTTTGTTTGCCTTCAGTTCCTTCCTGTAACGCTTCTCATTATTCTCGATCACTTTCAGGGAATTTCGCACAATGTTTCCGGTAGATCTGTAATTCATCCCCAGCACGATCTGCTCTGCCGCGGGATAGTCCTCTTTAAAGCGGAACATCAGCTCAGAGTCAGCTCCCCGGAACCCATAGATTGCCTGGTCGTCGTCCCCGACCACGAAGAGATTATTCTCCGGGAGCGCCAGCATGCGGATCACATCATACTGCACCCGGTTAATATCCTGAAACTCATCGATCAGGATATACCGGAATTTCTTCTGCCACAGGGCAAGCACATCCGGCCGGCCGGCAAACAGATCGTGGCAGAGCACAAGCATATCGTCAAAATCAATTTTCCTCAGCGATTTCCTGTGCGCCTCATAAGCTTTGTAGATCTCCCGGAACGCATCCGCGCTGCACTTGGCGGATACGAATTCATCTGCGTCCAGGCGGTTATTCTTGATTTTCCCGATCTCCTCTGCGATATCCTTCAGGAAATCCTCCTCGTCAAAGACTTCCATCTCCTGCTTTGCCACAGCGCCTCTTATGATCTGATATTTTTCCTCCTCTGAGAGGATATTCTCCGGGCCAAACCGGTATGCCCATTTCAGAATCCCGTAATAAATCCCGTGAAACGTGCCCGTCGTCACCGGAAGATTTCTCTTCCCCATCAGAGAGCACAGCCGGGATTTCATCTCCGACGCCGCAAAACGGGTAAAAGTAACGACCAGGATTTCCTCTGGCCGTACATGGTATCCTTCGATCAGATTTTTAATTCGGTTTACAATTGTCAGCGTCTTCCCTGAGCCGGGGCCCGCCAGCACCAGGCATGGGCCGGGCCCGTGGAGAACCGCCTTTTTCTGTTCCTGATTAAATCCCATTTTCTCCCTCTCTAACAGTCCGTTTCTTTCTGATATGTAACCAGAAAGCAAAATCCGGCCGCCCCGGATCCGTAAGATCAGAGCGGCCTTTGATATACAGTTCTTAAGCTTGCAGCTGTTCCATCCCCCGGCGGATTCTCGCAAGGGATTCCTCTTTCCCCAGCACCTCCATCAGCTCGGTTGCGCCCCCCGGCGTATTCTGGCGTCCGGAAACCGCCGTGCGAAGCGGCCACATCACATAGCCGATCTTGTATCCTTTCTCTCCGGCAAATCCTTTCAGAAGCTCGAACAAGGCGTCGTTGCTGTAATCCTCCTGGGCCTCCAGCAGAGGCAGCACTTCCTCCAGAAGGGCAAGGCCTTTCTCCGGATCTGTCTTCATCTTCTTATGGCGGTACAGCTCATTGTCATATTCCGGAAGCTCCTCGAAGAAATCAATCTGCTCACAGATATCCGGCAGAATCTCAATTCTCGTTTTCACCAGAGCGGCGATCTTCTTCAGATCATAATCCTTTGTCACTGTCTTTTTGATATAAGGCTCCGCCATCTCGCAGAACCGGTCAAAGTCCATTGCCTTTAAGTATTCGCTGTTCATCCATTTCAGCTTCACTGTATCAAACACGGCCGGAGACTTGCTCATATGGCGGTAATCAAAGGCCTCAACAAGCTCTTCCAGAGAGAAGATCTCCCGGTTATCCGTGGGACACCAACCCAGAAGCGCCACATAGTTTACAACCGCTTCCGATACATATCCCTGATCGATTAGATCCTCATAGGAGGAGTGGCCGCACCGCTTGCTCAGCTTCTTGTGATTCTCATCCGTGATCAGCGGACAGTGCACATACACCGGAATCTCCCAGCCGAACGCCTCATACAGGCGGTTATATTTCGGGGCGGAGGAAAGGTACTCATTCCCCCTTACCACATGAGTGATCTCCATAAGATGATCATCAATTACATTTGCAAAATTGTAGGTCGGAAACCCGTCTGACTTAATCAGAATCATATCGTCCAGTTCACTGTTCGGAACGGTGATATCCCCGTAAATCTCATCATGAAAGGTTGTCTCCCCTTCATTCGGAACATTTAAGCGGATCACCCAGGGCTTTCCGGCCGCCAGATTTGCCTCCACTTCCTCCCTGCTCAGTCCCAGACAGTGCTTATCATACACTACGATATCCGTGCCATCCTCTGATACAGATGTTTTCAGTGACTCCAGGCGCTCCTTATCGCAGAAGCAGTAGTAGGCGTCTCCCTGCTCTACCAGCTGTTTTGCATATTTCAGATAGAGCCCGGACGCCTGGCGTTCGCTCTGAACATAGGGACCGTATCCTCCGTCCTTATCCGGTCCTTCATCGTGGATAAGGCCGGTCTTTTCCAGTGTCCGGTATATAATATCAAGCGCTCCTTCCACAAAACGCTCCTGGTCTGTGTCCTCCACGCGGAGAATGAAATCTCCTCCTTCGTGTTTCGCAATCAGATACGCGTAAAGCGCAGTGCGGAGATTTCCTACATGCATCCGTCCCGTAGGGCTCGGAGCAAATCTTGTTCTTACTTTGCTGCTCATTCTTTCTCTCCAATTCCAATTCATTTTTCCGGCTGTCATGCGCAGTCATTCCGCGCCTGCCGCCTGTTCACACCCGTCTGCCAGGCATTTTAGAAATTCATCGCACCTTCCATTGATTACGATGTCCGCCCGCTCATCCGAGTAACGCTCTGTCCCGCCTGTCACCAGGATCAGATTCGTGCCTGTATAATACTGCAGCATCTGGCTGCACAGCGGGGAGGTCAGGCTCGCTCCCAGCACAAGGAGTACATCTGCTTTTTCCACCTCTGCGGCGGCTCTTGTCATAAGGCCATTGTCAATCATCTCTCCGAAGAGGCACACATTCGGCCGGATAGCGACCAGACACTTTTCGCACAGCGGAACTCCTTTTGAATCCCGGATGTATTCCATCGGATAATGCTTCCCGCATACCGGACAGGAATTATCATACGCAGTTCCCTTCAGATTGACAACATTACTGCAGCCTGCCCTCTCCTCCAGGCCCGCGATTCTGCGGGTAATGATTGCGTTGATAAGGTCGTGATCCTGCAGCTTCTTAAGCGCCTGGAATCCCTCTCCAGGCGGAGTCTCCAGCGCCTTTAAGACCTCCTCCTTATAAAAGCGGAAGAAAAGTTCCTTTCTCGCCGAATAAAAGCCACTATTAAAGATCTCCTCAAATGAATACCCGTACTTTTCCTCAATCTCGTAAGATTCCTCTCCATCCCTCAAAAGTGGATACCCGTTCTCAGCCATCAGGCCCGAACCGCTTAAGACAACCGTGTACCTGCTGTCCCTCAATATCTGAAGTATGTTTTTTCCCTTCATAAAGAATTCCCCCTTGCGGCTGCCGAATAAGAATGGCAGATGTTATTTCCTCATGAACGTATTATAAAACAAAAGCCCCGATTCGTAAAGCGGCGAATCGCTATAAAGTTCACTAACTTCCGGGTACAAAACATCCGAAAACAGGAACGATTCCCAAAACGTATTCTGCGGGGATGAAGGATAGCTCAGGATTCCGCTCCAGGGATATAAGTTAAACTAAAAGTTCCGGTGACGGACTAAGTGCAAGGGCTGACGGCGGACAACTCGCTTCCGCTCAGACAATTCCACCGTCAGCCCTAACGTCCCTCACTGGAACTCTAAGTTTAACTAATACCCTTCCGAAGTCATCCATCGCCATCCTTCATCCCCGCAGAATCTTTCTTGAAATGGGGCTGTTTTCTGGGGTTTTCAAGTCGGGAGTTAATGAATATATAGCTGCTGCGAGAAGCAGGCGCGGTCGGAAAGTTTTCGCAGCCCCAAGCCGCGCCAATTCGTACTTTACAGCCTGTTTAGGGCAATAACACTTCCATCTGGAAAAGTGTAGGAAGCGGAGCGGACGGTTTGAGTATACTTTCTGGGAAAGGGGACAGCCGGAAGATGTGACTTTGGAGGAATCCGCTGAAAATCTTGAAGGGCGGAGAGATGTTGTTAAGCGGCGCGCAGGGATTGTCTGAGCGCAGCGAGTTGCCCGGAGCGCCGCTTTGCCCTTAAACATCTCTTCGGCCTGTTAGATTTTCCGGATTCTGGAACGGAACGTCTTCCGGCTGTCCCCTTTCCCAGAATACGTATCGCAATACATCTGCTCCGCTTCCGGACGTACTCTCCAGGAAAAGTTATTCTCTAAATAGCTGTTATTAGTTGGATATGTTCCGGCAGATTCCCGGTATCGGTTATATTACAGCCAAATGCATCTACAATTTCTATCTGCGCCGCCGCAAAAGCGTCCCATGCAAATCTTGTCACCTGAGCAGGAAGATTGCACGTTCCGGTTCTGGCCGGCGGGAATGCGAGAACACAGGTTCCACCCTCTGAGTAGAGGACTCCATCTGCCGAATAATATCCTCCTGATGACGCCTTTTCATACCACTCCATCTCGTTCAGCCCGACAAATGCTCCTTCCTCAATGTAAGTAATATTCGCCGGTATGTAAATTTCACGGATCCCGGCCGGAGCTGAAAGGAACGCCCCGGATGAAATTCCGCTGCATCCCTCGGATGGAAGCTCCATATACCCGTCAGACACTACTGACGGATCCGCAATTCCTGTAATCATCCCTGCCTCGTTTACATAAAATCCATCCACTGTTCCGGGAACTGCAGGCTCTTCCTCTTCTCCACCCGGAACAGACTGATCTGGAAGAGTTTCATTCGGAACAGAAGGGACGACCGGCTCTGACGCTTCCTCATCCGCCGGGACATCCGGAACAGCCGGAAGTATGTCTTCCGATTCATCTGGCACTAACGGAAGTGTATCCACCGGAGTATCCGGCACTGACGGCGCTGTATCCACCGGAACATTCGGTACTGACGGTGCTATATCCACCGGAACATCCGGCACTGACGGCGCTGTATCCACCGGAGCATCCGGCACTGACGGCGCTGTATCCACCGGAGCATCCGGCACTGACGGCGCTATGTCCGCGGATGCGTCCGGAGTTAACGGCTTTATATCCATAGAGATGCCTGGCGCTATAGCCAGTGAAACATCCGGCACTGATGTCACTGCAGCCGCTGATCTGTTTGGCAGAGATAGCAGCGGATTCGCAGCTGTCTTTGGCAGTGGCGCTTCGGCTACAGCCGGTGCAGCCGTAACCCTTTCTTCCGTGGGCGTCTCTTCTCCGCTCACTGTATTCTCAGTACGCATAGCAGACACAATTCCTTCCCGCACACCTGCCGCGGCATTCGAAGACACCATTCCTCCTGAGCGGCTCTCATCCTGAATCCAGATTGTCGCGGCAATCAGCAGAACAAGTACAATAAGCGCACTCCTGATCCGTTCCGCGCATTTCTCTGAATAGTAGTGTTCATATAAACTCTCACTCCAGTCCATCTTTTTCCACCTTTCCTTTCTTTTCCACAACATACAGAAACATGGAGTCCTCATCCTTAAACTGATTTTTATAAAACTCCACAGGATAAAATACCAGAGAAAAAGGAATGCCGCAATCCCCTGCAACATTCCTTTGCCAAATTTTTCAATAATTCAGCTATTTAGTTCACTAACGCCCTGCTACAAAACCTCCGAAAACAGCAACTATTCCTAAAACGTATTCTGCGGGGATGGAGGATGGCTCAGGACTTCGCTCCAGGGGATAAGGGAAACTAAGAAGTTCCGGCTGCGGATTAGATGCAAGGACAGGAGGGGAGCAACTCACTTCGTTCAGACAATCTCCCCTCCTGTCCTAACATCCGCAGCCGCAACTTCAAGTTTCCCTAATCCCCTTCCGAAGGCGCCCGTCGCCCTCCTCCATCCCCGCAGAATTTTTCTCGAAATGGGGCTGTTTTCTGGACTTTTCAAGCCGGGAGTTAGTGACTATATAGCTGTTGTAAACAGTCGGCGCGGCCGGAAAGCTTTCGTAGAGGAAAGCCCTCAAGCCGCGCCAGTTGTACGTCTCAGCCTGTTTAGGGCAATGACATTCCGACAGGAAATGCGCAGGAAGCGGAGCGGATGTTTGAAGCGTAAGTTTTTGGAGAGGGGGCGTGTGGGGACTGTGACTTTGGAGGA
>CALWTQ010000037.1 GCA_944384505.1 uncultured Mediterraneibacter sp. | reverse complement strand
TCGAGGGCATAACCAAAGCGGGAATAGGCAGGAAGATGGATGATGATTCTTTGTATGTAGTTTTGAAGGTACATGAATATTTATATATGAAACAAGAGTGACACCTGAAAGAGAAAGATCTTTCAGGTGTTTTTTTACAGAATTGAAAAAGGAGAACTGTAAATGACCAGAGGTTATTAAGGGATATATTTTCAGGATTATCTGGGCGCTAATCATAGGATTCATGGTTACAAGCGCACTTGGCTATTCCTGGGAGGTGGAGAGCGGAAAAAAGAGATCTATGAGGGGAATCTTTCCTTTGCAATTTCTGATGATTATGTGATAATCGTTAATCCGGAGAACGAAGAAGAGAAATATCATATCTGTACGCCGTTGGACCGGGACAATATCAGAACGCTGCATATGGAAACATCGGCTTAAGCTTTTTCATCACTTGTACAAATGGCGCGAGCTGAACTGCTGTCCTGCTTGCTCCTGGTCTGAAATTTTCCCCTTGACAAAAATGCCGGATAAGTTTACCATAGTAACATTAGAATTAAGGAGGAATTATTATGAAAATGTTCAAAAAAGCTGCAAGCCTTGTCCTTGCGTCAGCTATGGTATTTTCACTGGCTGCATGCGGAAGCGGCAGCGGGAGCAGTGAAGGTTCATCCGGCTCCGATACATTTAAGATTGGCGGTATCGGACCTACAACAGGAGATAATGCGATCTACGGTACAGCCGTAAAAAATGGAATACAGCTTGCCGTTGACGAGATCAACGCTGACGGCGGAATCAACGGAAAACAGATCGAGTATCAGTTTGAGGATGATGTATCTGATTCTGAGAAATCAGTCAATGCGTACAATACACTGAAAGACTGGGGGATGCAGATGCTGGTAGGTACGGTTACTTCTTCACCCTGTGTAGCTGTGGTTGAAGAGACGCACGCCGACAATATGTTCCAGCTTACACCGTCTGCAACATCTGTAGAGAGCATTCAGTACGATAACGCATTCCGTATGTGCTTTTCGGATCCCGGACAGGGAACGGCATCCGCTGATTATATTTCAGAACATGGAATTGCAGAGAAGATCGCAGTGATTTACAACAGCTCTGACACATACTCCTCAGGTATCTATCAGTCGTTTATGGAAGAGGCTGAGGTAAAAGGCCTTGATGTTGTAGCGGCTGAGGCGTTCACGGCAGACAGCAAGACAGATTTCTCTGTACAGCTTCAGAAAGCAAAAGACGCAGGCGCAGAACTTGTATTTCTTCCGATCTATTATCAGGAAGCGTCCCTGATTCTTGCTCAGGCAGACAGAATGGGATTTGATACACAGTGGTTTGGATGTGACGGCATGGACGGACTTCTTGCGCTGGATGGATTTGACACAAGCCTGGCAGAAGGATTGATGTTCCTGACTCCGTTTACTGCAGATGCGGAGGATGAAGCAACTCAGACCTTTGTTTCGAAGTATAATGAAGAGTTTGGAGGAACACCGAATCAGTTTGCTGCGGATGCATATGACTGTATCTACGTAATCAAAGCAGCCGCTGAGAAGGCGGAGGTTACACCGGATATGAGCATCTCAGATATGTGTGAAGCAATGAAAGCAGCTATGACAGAGATTAGCATTGACGGTCTGACCGGAAAGCAGATCACATGGGGCGAGGATGGCGAGCCGTCAAAAGAGCCTACAGTAGTTGTTGTAGAAGGTGGAAAATACACAATTCTTCAGGCAGAGTAATACTGAACTGTGATCCTATTCCCGGACCTCAGGATTACTGATGATGTCGGGAGAATGAAAATATTACGATTTAACGGCGTTTCGCACGGTGGAAATAGATTTGCACGTGTGAAACGCCGTTTTTATTGGCAGATACTCAGGACTGCGCTCTTTTTACAGCGCTTTGAAGCTTTGGGCCGATTATGAGCGCTGCAATGATTTTGACTGCATCGCCGGCCAGATAGGGAAGCACTCCGATTCCCAGCGCTGCTGCGAAGGAAAGGCTCATCTGCCGGCTAAGCCAGGCAGTTCCGAAGGCATAGCACACGGCCATTCCAAGAATCATGCCCGCAGCAGCGGCAGTCTTATTACTCTCAAAGCGCTTCATGAAAATTCCATGGATTAGCGCAAGAAAGATGAATCCTATCAGATAGCCTCCGGTCGGACCAGCCAGCTTTGCCAGCCCTCCGCTGAAGGATGAGAATACAGGCAGGCCGGCAGTTCCCAGTGCAAGATATATGAGCAGACTGATGAGCCCGCCTTTCACACCGAGTATATAGACAGATAAGAAAATGGCAAAGTTCGTCAGTGTGATTGGAACCGGGCTGAATGGCAATGGAATTGAAATGGGGCCGAGGATGCAGGTTACTGCTGTCATAAGTCCGATCAGAGCCATCTGACGGGTGTTTGTTTTAGTTTTTTGAATTGCTGAGACTGACTCTTTCATTGTGATACACGTCCTTTCTGCCGCCAGAACAGCGGCATTCTATTATAATGTTCATGGGTTAAAGTATATATGAAATGGAGTTGATTGTCAACCTATTTAAAATGTAAGTTAACAATTGACGGAACAATAAAAACAGTTCCGGCAGTATAGTGAGTGTGGTATAATAATTGCGCGTTTCTTTAAATATACTGACAGCAGGAGATTGGTTATGTTTGGGTATGTTACGATATGTGAACCTGAGATCAAAGTAAAGGATCTGAAAAAATATAAGGCGTACTACTGCGGCCTGTGCCGGACTCTCAGGGACGAGTATGGCTTTATGGGGCAGATGACGCTCACTTATGATATGACGTTTGCTGTGATTCTGCTTACGTCATTGTATGAGAGCGGGCAGGAGACAGAGATGCATCGCTGCAAAGTTCATCCGGTAAAAAAGCAGATGATGCTCAGAAACGAGATAACATCTTATGCGGCGGCAATGAATGTGCTCCTCGCTTATTATCACATGAAGGATGACTGGCAGGATGAACGCAGGATTACCAGCCTGGCAGCTAAAAGCCTGGTACATGGCAGAGCAGAGAAAATTATTGCCGCATACCCGAGACAGAGCCGGGCGGTCAGAGAGTCACTGAACGAACTGGCGGGCTGCGAGCATGAGGAAAGTACGGATCTGGACCGGACTTCCGGATGTTTTGGACGTCTGATGGAGGAATTGTTTGTATATAAAAAAGATATGTGGGAGGACATCCTGCGGAAAATGGGATTTTACATGGGAAAATTTATTTATCTGATGGACGCCTATGAGGATCTGCCGGGAGACCTGGAGAAGGGACGGTACAATCCCCTGAAAAAACTGTATAAAAAAGAAGGATACGAAGAGGAGATAAAGCGGATTTTATGCATGATGATCGCGGAGAGCACGGCACAGTTTGAACGCCTTCCGTGTCTGATTGATGTGGACATTTTACGCAATATATTGTATGATGGAGTCTGGAATCGTTATAATAGGATACAGAGGAAGAAAAGTGAGGAACAAAAATAATGAATAAAAACCCATATGATGTGCTCGGAGTATCTCCGAGCGCATCGGATGATGAGATAAAGAAAGCGTACAGGGATCTTACGAGAAAGTACCATCCGGATGCAAATGTGGACAATCCTCTTGCGGATCTTGCGGAGGAGAAGTTCAAGGAGGTACAGGAAGCTTATGACACGATCATGAAGGAGCGTTCGTCAGGCGGTGCAAGTGGGTATTCTTACGGTAACGGATCTTACGGCGGCAGTGCCTATGGAAGCGGGACGGGCGGATACGGGAGCGGATATCAGAACGGACAAGTGGATCCCAGGCTGCAGGCGGCAGTGAACTATATTAACAGCCGGCGGTTCAGAGAGGCGCTGAATACGCTTGATCAGGTGCCGGAGAGATCGGCTCTCTGGTATTATCTGAGCGGATGCGCGAATGCCGGGATCGGCAATAACGTGCTGGCCAGAGAACACGCGGCTCAGGCGGTCAACATGGAGCCAAACAATCTCCAGTACAGACAGCTTTTAAATCAGCTTGAGTTCAGCACCAGAAGATATCAGAACAGTTCGTACGGAAATGGTTATGGAATGGGCGGTTCCTGCGGTACCGGAAACATGTGCTGCGATCTGTTTATTGCGGACCAGCTCTGTGAATGTATGGGAGGAGATCTTTGTTCATGCATGTAAAGACGAAAACTCTTGCGCTGGGCGGCCTGTTTCTGGCATTGTCCGTTGTATTCATGGCGCTTGGAAGCGTGATTGAGACAAGCACACTGTTTTTGCTCGCCGCGGCGTCCTTTTTTGTAGGGATTGTTGTGCGTGAATTCGGCCTGAGAGCCGGGGCTGCTTTCTATATTGCCGCTGTCCTTCTCGGGTTTATCACCGCACCGAATAAATTTTATGTACTTACATTTGCCGCGATGGGAATCTACATCTGGGGAATCGAGGCGGTGTGGAGATATCTTGCAGGTAAGGGTAATCTCAGAAACCGGCAGGTGATTTTCTGGGTGTCTAAGTACATTATATTTAATATCGTATATATTCCAGCTGTGGTTCTTTTTCAGGAACTGCTCTTTGCAGACGGGCTATCCGTCCTGCTGGAGGCAGCTGTTTTCGCGGGCGGCCAGATTTTGCTTTATATTTATGACAGGGCG
Source organism: uncultured Mediterraneibacter sp. (assembly GCA_944384505.1). Classification (GTDB taxonomy): domain Bacteria; phylum Bacillota; class Clostridia; order Lachnospirales; family Lachnospiraceae; genus Mediterraneibacter. The sequence continues at coordinate 33,001 of CALWTQ010000037.1, read as the reverse complement.
TATGAGTATGTACAGGTGCATGTGTGGGGGAAGATGCGCGGCAGGCTTCTGGACTGACGGCATCACCTGTGCGCAGGGGAAGATGTTTCTCCGTGGGCGTTCCTTCTTCATTGCCCTTCACATTTTTTTATCGGATTGTTCATATTCCATTCAAAACTTGATCACAGTTTTTACACAACTAACCGATATACTATAATTGTTCTTAAGAAGAACACTTTTTCATAAACTTTTTCCCCCTTTGAGTCACGGCAACGTGACTCTTCCTTTTTTTAAAATTTTATGTACTGATAGAACAGGGCAGAAGAGCTCTGTGAAAGAAATACCTCGTCCTTGCGACGGGGCATTTTTAAGTTGCGGATGTATAGCGGCAGGCAGACGCTATTTTATGGATCCTGGAGTGGCAAATAGATTTTGTCGTCCAGAGTTTAGAAGGAAACATATGCTGGAGAAATACAAGTTCTGAGATATCAGTGCAACAGTTCAAAACACTCTTGAAATCGTGTTTACAAAGAGTTATACTAATACATGGAAAAAGTAATACATCTTCGGGGTCGGGTGAAAGTCCCAACCGGCGGTATAGTCCGCGACCCGCATATAATGCGGCTGAACCGGTGATTCGTCTTCAATACGAAAATTCCGGTACCGACAGTATAGTCTGGATGAGAGAAGAGATTTAAAATCAAAGCTCCTGATGCAAGTCAGGTGAAAATGCATGGTAAAGCCCCGAACCGGAAGGTTCGGGATTTTTTATGCGCCGGGGATCAATTTTTCTTTTTCAATTAGTATCCGCGGCCTGGACGCGGTAAAGCAAACCGCATCAGAGTCTGCGGTAAAAAGAAAAGGAGAGATGAAAATGAGTACAGAAACAAAAGTAAAAACAGCGGTTCGTTCAAGGGAGAGGATCGGAGTCAGAAGCCTTGTAAATATCGGCATGCTTTCCGCAATAGCGGTCATACTGATGCTTTTTGACATTCCTCTTCCGTTTGCACCCTCATTTTATCAGATTGATTTCAGCGAAGTTCCGGTTTTCGTGGGATGTTTTGCGATGGGACCGGCTGCCGGCGCGATGATTGAGGCGGTTAAGATTCTTCTCAATCTGGTTCTGACAGGAACAAGTACCGCGGGGGTGGGAGAGTTGGCTAATTTTCTGATCGGCTGTGCGCTCTGCGTGCCGGCAGGTATCATTTACCGGAGAAACCGGACGCGGAAGAATGCGCTGATAGGGATGATCACCGGTACACTGCTTATGACGGCTGTAGGATGTGTGCTCAATGCGTATGTGCTGCTTCCGGCCTATTCAAAGGCGTTCGGCATGCCGATGGATGCGCTGATTCAGATGGGGACAGCTGTGAATTCTCACATTACAAGCCTTACTACATTTGTTCTTTTTGCGGTGGCGCCGTTTAATCTTATAAAGGGCGTGGTTGTTTCATTGGTTGTATTTGTTATTTATAAAAAGATCAGTCCAGTGTTCAGGATGCATTGACAAATAAGCAGTGTTGTTTTATGACAGCAGCATAGTGTAAAGGAAAGAAAAGAGGATAAAAATGACAGAACAAACGCATAATCAGAGTATAAGAAGCGCGGTCTCAGGAAACAGGACGGTAAAGATCGTAAAGATGGGAGTTATGGTGGCAATCTCAGTTGCCCTGGTATATTTGATTCATTTCCCTATCTTTCCTGCGGTCGCTTTCCTGGAGTATGATCCTGCGGATATTCCGATCCTGATCGGCACGTTTGCATTTGGCCCTCTGGCGGGGCTTGTGCTTACAGCTGTGACGTCTGTTGTGCAGGGACTTACAGTCAGCGCGGCAAGCGGACTGTATGGGATTCTGATGCATGTCATCGCAACAGGAGTCCTGGTTGCGGTATCAGGGTTCATTTACCGGCGGAAGAAAACGAGAGTGACCGCGGCAGCAGGACTGGTCTGCGGAACCGCTGCAATGGCAGCAGTAATGATAGGAGCTAATATGGTTATCACTCCTGCATTTATGGGAGTTCCGGCTGGGGCGGTATGGCAGCTTATGCCGTTTATAATCGGGTTTAATGTGATTAAGGCAGGGATCAACGGAATCGTTACGTTTATTCTATATAAGAGGATTTCAGGGTTTCTGCACAGGTGAATTGTGAAAATCAGCTGTTTATTTAATATCATTGCTCCTGAAATATGCTATAATACTTGGATGCAGGAAATAACAGCAACAGTTCAGGGAGACTAATTATGGATTTTTATACAATATTCAGGGAAAAGCGTCTTGTTACGGACGGTGCTCTGGGTACATACTACAGTGAGAAGTACGGAAAAGATGTGGGAGCCCCCGAGCGGGCGAATTTAACGGAACCGGAGAAAATCGAGGCGATTCACAGGGAGTATATTGAAGCGGGCGCCGATATTTTGCGGACCAACAGTTTCGCTTCAAATATCCAGACTCTTTGCCCGGGGGCTGCCGGGCATATGACGCGGGAGGAACAGCTTAATCTTGTCTATGAGAATGTTCTTGCATCCGGGAAGATTGCTTTGTCAGCGGTCAGGAAGGAGAGGGACGCGGAAAAAGGAGCGAGGCCAAAGGAGATTTACATTGCCGGCGATATCGGTCCTGTGCCGGAGCAGGGCGGGGCGGAAGGCCGGGATGAAGAAATAACCGAAGAGTATAAGACAATTGCAAAAGCGCATCTTGACGGGGGAATCAGACTGATCTGGTTTGAGACGTTTTCGGACTTAGGGAGAATCCTGCCTGTGGCAGAGTGGATCCGCTCTATGGGGGACGTCTTTATTATGGCGAGCTTTTCAGTTAATGTATTTGGCTATACAAAGACAGGGCTTAGTATGAGCGAGCTGATTCGAACTGTAAAGGACAGCGGCCTGATAGACGGAATCGGATTTAACTGCGGAACTGGCCCGTCTCATCTGGCGAGGCTGCTCAGGCGGCAGGATCTTGGAGATCTGATCGTGTCTGCTGCTCCAAATGCCGGATATGCGGAACAGATCGGCAACCGGATGTTTTACCGGGACAACAGCGGATACTTCTGCGAATCCATGAGGGAGATTGCTGAACTTGGCGTGAATATAATCGGGGGATGCTGCGGGACGAACCCTGCTTATATAAAGATGCTTACACAGACCGCAGGGAAAGCTCCGGCGGTAAAAAGGCTGACAGACCGGCCGGAGCAAAGGGCGGAGTCAGAGATACGGTATGATAATAATCTTTTTATCCGACGGCTTTACTCGGGTGAAAAAGTAGTGATTGCCGAGCTGGATCCACCGTTTGACAGAAATGACAGGAAAATCCTGGATGCGGCTGGAATATTAAAGAACGCCGGAGTTGAGGTGATCACGTTCTCGGATTCTCCTATGGGAAAGATGCGGGCTTCAGCGGCTATGTCCGCAGTTAAGATATCGAATCAGCTCCAGATAGAGACAATGCCGCACCTTGCGTGCCGTGACAGGAATGCGATAGGGATCGGATCTGAAATACTGGGCGCATATATGAACGGCATTCGGAATTTCCTGTTCGTGACCGGCGATCCGGTGCCTTCGGGAGAAAGAGGGAGCATTACTTCTGTCTATGACTATCATTCAGTGACTCTGATGAATTATGTGTGTCAGATGAACCGGGAGCACTTCTTTGATGATCCGATTGCATATGGCGGAGCGCTTAATTATGGAAGAAAAAATATTGACGCAGAGATTGGGAGAATGCAGAAAAAATGTGAGGCGGGAGCTTCCTTTTTCATGACTCAGCCCATTTATTCGGATGAAGATATTGAGAGAATACGTTATATAAAGAGCAGGATTGATACGAAAATTATCTGCGGGATCATGCCTCTGGTCAGCTATCGCAATGCCCTGTTTATGAAAAATGAGATTACAGGCATTCATGTGCCGGATGAGATTATTGCTCGATATGATAAGGATATGAGCAGAGAGGAAGCGCAGGCTGCTGGGGTTCAGATTGCAGTGGAGATCGCAGAGAAGCTGGAAGACACTGCGGATGGCTATTACTTCATGGTTCCGTTCAACCGTGCGGCTATGATTGCGGGAATCCTGGAGAAGACAGGCTGTACAAAGAATAAAAAGGAGCGCGGCAGCAGCTCTGTGAGAGCCTGAACAATTACAGCGCACTAAAGATCAAAGGTGCCATTCACCGCAATATATCAATTGAAAAATTCCTTGCAATGCTTATCTTTCTATGATATACTACGAATGTTGCAAAAAAACACGTATGTGGATTCCTTTAAAGGTGCCTAAGCCTGATAAGATATGGAGGGCCGGTCTTAAAGGAGCACAAAGCATACGGAAGTACAAAACCACATGGAGGAAAGAAACATGAGTGTTATTTCAATGAAACAGCTTTTAGAAGCAGGTGTTCATTTCGGACACCAGACAAGAAGATGGAACCCTAAAATGGCTCCGTACATCTATACTGAGAGAAACGGTATCTATATTATCGACCTGCAGAAATCTGTAGGAATGGTAGATGACGCATATAATGCAGTTTCTGACATTGCGGCAGAAGGCGGCACAATCCTTTTCGTAGGAACAAAGAAACAGGCTCAGGACGCAATCAAAACAGAGGCGGAGCGCTGCGGAATGTTCTATGTAAATGAGAGATGGCTGGGCGGTATGCTTACAAACTTCAAGACAATCCAGAGCCGTGTAAAACGTCTCAAAGAGATTGAGGCTATGTCAGAAGACGGAACATTCGATGTCCTTCCGAAGAAAGAGGTTATCGCTCTTAAGAAAGAGTGGGCAAAGCTTGAGAAAAACCTTGGCGGAATCAAAGAGATGAAGAGACTGCCGGACGCAATCTTTGTTGTTGATCCGAAGAAGGAGAGAATCTGTGTTCAGGAAGCTCATACACTGGGAATCCCGCTGATTGGTATCTGTGATACAAACTGCGATCCGGAAGAACTGGATTATGTGATCCCGGGAAATGACGATGCAATCAGAGCTGTAAAACTGATCGTTTCCAAGATGGCAGACGCTGTGATCGAGGCGAATCAGGGAGCTACAGAGGAAGATTATTATGAAGCAGAGGCTGCTGACGAGGCAGTAGAAGAAGCTGAAGAGGCTGTAGAAGAGTAAGTAAGAAAAGCTTCAGCCTGATGATCAGGCTGGAGCTTTTCTTGTGAATAAGTCATTTAGAGTTTTTGAAAAAACTTGGGATAATACACTATAAGGTGTTTTATAAAGAAACGGATAAATGAATTGTGAAATGGAGGAATTTATCATGGCAATCACAGCAGGAATGGTAAAAGAATTAAGAGAAATGACAGGCGCAGGAATGATGGACTGCAAGAAAGCTCTTACAGAGACAAACGGAGATATGGACGCAGCTGTTGAGTTCCTGAGAAAGAACGGACAGGCAAAAGCTGAGAAGAAAGCCGGAAGAATTGCGGCTGAGGGTATCGTTAAGACTGTTGTAAGAGATGACAAGGTTGCAGCGATCGTTGAGGTTAACTCCGAGACAGATTTCGTTGCTAAGAATGATGATTTCCAGGGATTCGTTGAGGCTGTTGTGAATCAGGTTGCTGATACAAATCCGGCTGATATGGATACTTTTATGGCTGAGGCATGGGCAGCTGACACATCCAAGACTGTAAAAGACGCTCTTGTAGAGAAGATCGCAGTAATCGGAGAGAACCTGAACATCAGAAGATTCGAGAGAGTGGAAGCTGAGAACGGATGCGTTGTATCTTACATTCACGGCGGCGGACGTATCGGTGTGCTTGTAGTAGCTGATACAGATGTTGTTAATGATGAGATCAAAACATGCCTGAAGAACGTAGCTATGCAGGTTGCGGCTATGTCTCCGAAGTATGTATCCCGCGATGAAGTATCTCAGGAATTTATGGATCATGAGAAAGAGATCCTTCTTGCTCAGGCTAAGAAAGAGAATCCGGAGAAACCGGACAACATCATCGAGAAGATGATCATCGGACGTCTGAACAAAGAGCTGAAAGAGTACTGCCTGCTTGATCAGGTTTATGTACAGGACAGCGACCTTACAGTTGCAAAATATGTTGACAAAGTAGCGAAAGAGAATAATGCGAAAGTTGCAGTTAAGAAATTCGTTCGTTACGAGACTGGCGAAGGTATCGAGAAGAAAGAAGAGAACTTCGCTGAGGAAGTTGCTAAACAGATGGCTGGAAACTAGGTGAATCAAGTCCGCGGGACGCGGATGAACCATAGTTGAAAACTATGCGCCGATGTTTTAAAAGTCAAACCCTTATAAGTGGTGATTTTACACCGCTTGTAAGGGTTTTTATATTTAGACAATGATCTGGAGATCTTGCATATCTTTATCGCGTCTTCATTCGGTATTGGCCTGGAGAAACTCCATATGTATTCCTAAAAAGTTTTCCAAAATAGCTGACATTATTGAAACCACACTGCTCGCAGATGCAGGAAAGGCTCTGCGTCGTGTTGAGAAGCAGATGCGCGGCGATTGCGAGCCGGTACTGGTTCAGATATTCTGTGGGAGACTGTGAGATTGAGGAGCGAAAGCATCGAAAACACTCTCTCTTGCTTGTGCTGCCTGCCTGCGCAATCATATCTACGGTGATCGACTCTGAATAATGCTTGTGAATAAAGTCCAGCATCTGCTGCATACGCTGCTCGCGAAGAAGCGGAATTCCCTGGACAGGCTGACTCTTGGGGATCGAGCAGAGTTCGTTGTAGAGACAGCGCCAGATCCTGCAGAGAAGTTCAAGTCCGTGGAGTTCATAGTCTGTATCTTGCGGATTCATAGAATGAAATTCCTTAAAAAGGTCCAGTATGGAGCGGCTTTTTTCTTCCTCTTGCCTAAAAAAGACACCGGAAATCGGAGAATGCAGTATCGGAAGGACGTTTTTCTGATGGATATTTCCGAATGTAAGTGAAGATGAAAAAAAGCCGGGAGAGACCGAAAAAATAAAAATTTCGGAGCCGGGTGACAGCTGACGGTAACTGTGCAGGACTTTGGAATTTATAAAGAAACCGTCCCCTTCCTTTAGATGTTCTTGAATTTTTGCTGACGAGTTTCATCCATATCAATTTTTTTGTAACACATAAGTAAGCCTCCTTAACATGGCGCAATATTGTCAGTTTTTGTCTTGATTGTTTCTGTTCAAATGGAATTTAGAATTTTATCATTATAATATAATGCGGAACAGCATAGAAGTCAACGGAAAAACGTCTGAAATATAGACGGAATTTCATGCTGAGTTCTGTAAAATATAGATACAAAGGAGAGATAAGAGAATGAACGAGACTAATGAAAAGACATCATCCGGGAAAAAGTGGGGAATGCTCATTGTCATGGCAGTCGTGTTCGGATTGATCGCGGGAGGAGTCATGTATGGTGTAAATGCCGCCGCTGATCACATAAACAGCGCGAAAAATATTGGAAAAACAGAAACAGTCAATAACAGCGATTCTTCGGACTCTTCTGATAGCGGCGGCAGTACATCTGACAGCGATAGTGTGCCGGGGGATGAAAGTGTGATCGAGGTGACTAAAAATGCAATGCCTTCCGTGGTCACAATTTCAACAATGTCTGTGGAGGAGATGAGGAATTTCTTCGGCGGCACTGAGCGGTATCAGGTGGAAGGCGCCGGAACGGGAGTAATTGTTGGGAAAAATGACTCGGAGCTTTTGATTGCTACCAATAATCATGTGGTAGAGGGGGCGTCCAGTTTGTCAGTCGGTTTTATAGATGAGAGCAGTGTTGCGGGGGAAGTAAAAGGAACAGATGCGGATAATGATCTTGCGGTTGTTTCGGTAAAGCTTACGGATATTTCCACTGATACGATGAACGAGATCAAAGTGGCTGCAATTGGAAGTTCTGATGACTTGGAATTAGGCCAGCAGGTGGTGGCCATCGGAAATGCCCTGGGCTACGGACAGTCTGTCACGTGTGGATATGTAAGTGCTTTGAACCGAAGCTTAAGTCTGACAGATGAGAGCGGAAATACAATTAATTCTACGGGGCTGATTCAGACAGATGCGGCGATCAATCCGGGCAACAGCGGCGGCGCTCTGCTGAATATGAATGGAGAATTGGTTGGAATCAATGAGGCAAAGACTGAGTCTACTCCGACAGGAGGTTCTGTTGATAATATCGGCTTCGCGATTCCTATTGATAAAGCGGAATCCAGCCTGAAAGAACTTATGAATCTTCCGACCAGAGAGAAAGTAGATTCCAGTGAGGCTTCTTATCTTGGCATTGAGGGCGAGAGCGTGACGGCGGATATTACACAGCTTTATGGTATTCCCGGAGGTGTGCTGGTTACTTCTGTTGTAAAGAATGGGCCTGCGGATAACGCCGGGATCAAAGAAAAAGATATCATTACGGAGCTGGACGGACGGTCTGTGGCAAATATGGAGCAGCTTCAGGATACGCTGGAGTACTATGCGGCAGGAGAAACGGTTGATATTGTTGTGCAGAGAAGCAGCGGCAGCGAATATAAGGAACAGACATTGAGTATTACTCTGGGATCTGCGAAAGAAGCGGACAAATAATGAAGAATAAATATAAAGCGGCAGATAATTTGGTGCAGGAATGATTATTGTACCGGAAAAATGAGACGGGTTACGCCCGTCTCATTCACATTCTATCAGTATCTCACTTTTTTCGTATCCTTCCGGAATCTGGTCTGTCAGGATGATGCCTGCCTGGAAAGGGGCGAAGGTGACTGCGCTGATATTGCCGAATTTCGTGCTGTCTGCGACGATATAGCGCTGTCTGCACTGCCCCATAGCTGTGCGTTTTACCTGAGCTTCTCCTGCGTCCGGGGTTGTGAATCCGTCCCGGCGGGTGATGCCGTTTGTCCCGAAGAATCCTTTAGTGAAATGGTACCGCTCCAGGAATTCCATAGCCTCAGGCCCGATGACTGCTTCGGTGGAGCCCTTTAGTTCGCCCCCTATGAGGAAGACTTGCTTCCCGAGAGAGGCAAGCTTCTGGGCATGTGCGACGGCGTTAGTCACAAAAGAAGCTTTGGTGTCGGAGAGAAAGTCGATCATGCATCCGGTTGTGGTTCCGGCGTCAAGGTAGATGAAATCAGTATCTGTGATAAGGGAAGCCGCATAGCGGGCGATCTGGCGTTTCTCCGCTGTCTGAACATGGATTTTCTGCGATACGGTGGGCTCCTGAGTAACAAATGTCCCGTCGTTTGTCACAGCTCCGCCGAACACCTTTGTCAGGCGTCCGGCCTTGCTGAGGGCTGTGATGTCCCGGCGCGCAGTAGATTCAGAAATACCCAGGAGGTCTGTAATCTCTGTTACTGTGATGCTTTTCTTTTCCTCCAGCAGAGTGAGTATTTTCTTATACCGTTCTTCTGATAACATATCGGTTCTCCTTCTGAAAGATTTCTTCATCTATTGTACGCCGGTTCTTAGGATTAATCTACTCTTTTCTTCAGAAGGCCCAGCAGAAGAGCGGAGATGATTGTACCTGCTGCCAGAGCCAGCAGATAGAAGAGGGCATTTCCGACCACAGGGAATACGAAGATTCCGCCGTGAGGAGCCATCAGTGTACAGCCGAAAGCCATGGAAAGAGCTCCGGCTATGGCTGACCCTGCGATACACGCCGGGAGTACATGGAGAGGATCGGAAGCTGCGAAGGGAATAGCGCCTTCGGTAATAAATGCAAGACCCATGATAAAGTTGGTAGGTCCGGCCTCTCGCTGTTCTTTTGTGAATTTATGCTTGAAGAGCAGTGTCGCAAGGGCGATGGCGCAGGGGGGAGTCATGCCTCCGATCATGACCGCCGCCATGATGTCATAGTTTCCCGCTGCGATGGACGCGGTGCCGAATACGTATGCCGCTTTGTTAAACGGGCCGCCCATATCAATGGCCATCATGCCTCCGAGGATCAGTCCTACAAGGATCTTGCTTGATTCTCCCATGTTGGAAAGGCCAGTGTTAAGAGCTGTGTTGATGGCTCCCATGACAGGTTCCACGATAAAGTTCATCAACAGTCCCATAATTAAAATCCCGAATACAGGGTAGAGGAGCACAGGCGCGATCTTCTCAATGGCCTGGGGCAGCCTGCCGCACACTTTGCGCAGTAAGAGGATGATGTATCCCGCTGCAAAGCCTGCCACCAGCGCGCCCAGGAAACCGGACTTCCCGCCGGAGGCGATCATCCCGCCTACAAATCCTACTGCAAGAGCCGGACGATCTCCGATCGCCATGGCAATGAATCCTGCCAGTACAGGAAGCATGAATCCGAATGCTGTATCACCGATCCCTTTAAAGAGCGCTGCAATCGGTGTGATGGTGCCAAAGTTTGCGCGCTCGTCTGCCGGAAGAGCGCTCAGGTCAACATTGAGACCGTCGATCAGGAATGCAATGGCGATCAGAATGCCTCCTCCTACGACGAAGGGAAGCATATGCGATACGCCGTTCATCAGCTGCGTATAGATCTGGTGTCCGATACCTCCGGATTTAGAACTGCCGGACGCTGCTTCTTTGCCTTCTCCGGAACCGTGATAAACAGGAACATTTCCGGACATCGCCTGGTCGATCAGCTGGTCGGCTTTACTGATGCCGTCGGATACCTGACATATGATGACTTTTTTTTCGTCAAAACGATCCATAGGAACCTGTGCGTCCGCGGCTACGATGATACAGTCCGCATCCCTGATCTCGTCGGGAGTGAGTACATTTTTCGCTCCGCCGGATCCTCTCGTCTCTACCTTTATAAAGCAGTTCTTTGCTTTTGCAGCTTTCTCAAGGCCTTCTGCAGCCATATACGTATGTGCGATTCCTGTGGGACAAGAAGTGACGGCAAGTATTTTAAAACCAGCCTCTGACGCTGTGCTTGTATCTGCAAGCCTTGTGTCAATATCGTTTTCTTCCTTGTCTGCCTCATCGATAATGGAGAGAAATTCATCTACAGACTTTGCGTTTCTAAGGTTATTGGCAAAGTTTTCATCCATCATAAGGACAGAAAGTTTGCTCAGCACATCCAGATGTACATTGTCCTTTGTGTCCGGAGCCGCGATCAGGAACATCAGAGTGACCGGTTTCCCATCCAGCGCGTCAAAGTCAACACCGTCCTTTATCACCATGGCGGCAAGTCCGGGCTTATCTACGGCGCCGCATTTACCGTGCGGTATTGCGATCCCTTCGCCTACACCGGTTGTACTTTCTTCTTCGCGGGCATACACCTGTCTGCGGTATGCTTCCCTGTCGTTGATCTTCCCGCTCTTTACCATCAGATCGACGATCTGATCCAGGGCTTCGCTTTTTGTCTTTGGATTTCCCGTAAGAGAGATGCTTCTCTTGTCAAGCAGATCTGTAATCCTCATTTTTACAACCTCACTTTCATTCATAACTTGTATTTTCTATTGGATCTTTTGATACAGATTCATAATCTCTTCCTTTGTAGCCAGATATTCGGAAAATGCACTTGCGCTCCCGGCAGAAACACCCATGTAAAAGGCGTGTCTGTAATCCTTCTTTTCCAGCCATCCGGCGGTGAAGCCGGCGACCATGGAATCACCGGAACCTACAGCATTTACCAGGGTTCCTTTGGGCGCGGGCGTATCGTATATACTGCCGTCTTCTGCGACGAGAACCGCACCTTCGCCTGCCATGGAAATCAGTACATTTCTTGCCCCCATGTCTTGAAGCTTTCTGCCATAAGGCACAACTTCGCTGCGTGTTTTCAGCTCTACGCCGAACAGATCTCCCAGCTCATGGTTATTAGGTTTGATCAGGAACGGGTGATAGGGGAGTACCTTTTTTAATAGTTCTCCTGTAGCGTCCACCACGCATGTAACTCCTCTGCCGTCCAGCTGCCCGAGGATCCGGCTGTAGATATCGTCTGGCATAGTAGCCGGGATACTTCCGGCCAAAACGAGCACATCTCCTTCGGCCAGAGCGTTCAGCTTATCTATCAGCTCCTGGGTCTTTTCCTGGCTGATCATCGGCCCCATCCCGTTGATCTCGGTTCCGTCAATGCTTTTGAGTTTTACATTGATCCTGGAGATTCCTTCATCAATGCGAATAAAATCCGAGTGAACACCAATCTGCTCAACTCTGCGGATGATCTCATCGCCTGTGAAACCTGCCACAAATCCCAGAGCTGTGCTGTCGATTCCAAGATTCTTTAGGATTGTGGATACGTTGATCCCCTTTCCGCCGGGGAGAAGCAGCTCTGAGTTGGTCCTGTTTGTCAGGCCGAGTTTGAAGTCGTCAACAGAAACGATATAATCCAGTGAAGGATTAAAAGTAACTGTGTAGATCATTTTCATTCCCTCCATTTCTTTTATGGCTATATTATAAAACCAAAATCAGTCAAATTCAATCATAATAGTTCACATAAATTAAGGCTGATTTTGATGTAAATTGCACAAAAATGATTTAGTCTGGTTGAGTTTGGATGATGTGACTTCTTTTAACAGTATTTCCGTTTTGATAAAAAACATCCGGGAGATCAAAGGCCGGGTGAATTACGGCATCTGATCCTCCGGATGTTTTTAGAGGGAAAGCGACAGTTTGGCTTGAGCTGTCTCTGACAGCTGAACTGTTACAATAAAAATTTTCAATTTTATATTTATATATTTAAATTATCCCGGCCCTGTTTGCATTATTATGCCCGTGCTTCTTTTCCAAGCGCGTCTGCCGCGACGATTGCTGCATAGAGCTGATCCGGCGTTACATCGGATACCATATTATGGATGGATTCTCCTTCTACGCAGGATTTTTCTGCGATGACACGGATTTCTTCATCTTTTGTGATACCGATCTCTTCCAGTGTGACGGGAAGGCCGACTTCCATGCAGAACTGCTGCACCTCTTCAAATTCTTTTTTGGGCGCCCGTTCCAGCACCAGCTGTACCAGAGTTCCGAAAGCGACACAGTTCCCGTGGGGAGCGCTGTGTCCGCCAAGAGCCGTAAGTCCGTTGTAGAAAGAGTGAGCCACAGCAAGTCCGCCATTATCGGCGCCTACGCCGGAAAGATATACATTTGCTTCGATAATAGCTTCCAGAGCCGGCGTAACTACATGACATTCACAGGCTTTTTTCGCTGCGGCGCCATATTCTCTGAGCGTGTCATAACAGAGTCTGCACAGAGCCATGGCTGATCGAGTGATACCGCCGGATTCCAGGCTCGGAGCGTCTGTGCGGTCACATGCCCGAGCTTCAAAATATGTTCCAAGAGCATCGCCCATACCGGCAACGAGGAATTTGACAGGCGCGTTAGCAATGACTTCGCTGTCCACAATTACTGCCTCCGGATTCTTTGGATAGAACAGGTAGCTGTTGAATGTTTTGTCGTCGTTGTAAATAACAGAAAGACCTGTGCACGGGGCGTCTGTCGCTACGACCGTAGGAACGATTACAACCATTCTATATCAAAGGATCATGACATATATTATAATTATTGTGCCGGGCGCGCTGCCTGTATATTGACTTTATTTCTGCGAATACGTATGATTATAAAAGTAGATAAACTGTTGGATTTTAAAATTTTTAAAGAGATTGTGAGGGGAAAGATGAACCAGTTATCAGATATGAAAAACAAGCTGCTTGTGGAGCAGACAAGAGACAGGATTTTTCATTATATTCTGGATCAGGACCTGGAGGTTGGCGCTAAACTGCCGAATGAATTTGTGCTGGCAAATCAGTTCGAAGTGGGGCGCAGTACGATCCGGGAAGCGGTAAAGCAGCTTGTGTCGCAGGGAATCCTGTCGGTGAAACAGGGATCTGGAACTTATGTGACCAGTATAACGCCGGTGGATCAGGACCCTCTTGGACTGCGGGCGGTGAAGGATAAGATGAAGCTGGCCTGGGATCTGGTCAATGTCCGTATGATTCTGGAACCGGAGATTGCGGAACTGGCCGCGCTGAACGCTACAGATGAAGATATTAAAAGGCTGCAGGAGCTCTGTGATGAGGTGGAGGCAAAGATAAATAATAAGGAAGCGTACGTTAAGGCTGACATTGCGTTCCATGTCTGGGTGGCCTCTTGTACTAAGAATACTGTAATGGAACAGCTTGTTCCGATTATCGATACAGCAGTGCTTATGTTTGTCAATGTGACGCATCAGCAGTTGAAAAAGGAGACGATTATGACTCACAGGATGGTGACGGAGGCAATTGCCGCCCATGATTCGCTGGGGGCAAAATCGGCGATGGGGATGCATATTGGATTTAACCGGGATTTGATCGGAAAACTTATGCGTGAGGAAAAAGAGCAGACGAATTTTAACGACTGAAAAATGAAAGAAAGAAAATAAAGGGAGGCAAATCATCTGATGATTTGCCTCCCTTTATTTTTGCTGAAAAGCAGAAAAGAGTAAAAAACTGGATTTTAAAGGCGGAGATTTGTATAAATTCACTAATAAAATAAAGAATATATGAACAAAAAGTAGAAAAGTAGTCAGATGATTTGAAATGCGGAGAAGCAAAATATATAATTAAGCCATGATACATCAGATGAATGTTAGAGATATATGGCGGCGAAATCATCTGATGTATAAGGAGAACTATAGGATAAATCAAAACGACAGCAGTTATGAATGTATATTGATGTAAGGAGGACGGGGTATGGAACTAAATAGTCAGAAAGTCAGAGGGCTGGCTCCGGAAAGTGATCCGCTGAAAATAGGAATGGGGTGGACTCTGGAGGAACTAAGTAAACCACAGATCATGGTGGAGAGCACTTTCGGAGACAGCCATCCGGGCAGCGCTCATCTGGATCAGTTTGTGCGGGAGGCAATGGAAGGGATCGAAGAGGCCGGCGGCAGGGGTGCAAGATATTTTGCGACAGATATCTGCGACGGTATTGCGCAGGGGCATGATGGGATGAATTATTCCCTTGTGCAGAGGGATATGATAGCCAACATGATTGAAATACACGGCATGGCCAACGGATTTGACGGAGGCGTGTTTATCGCCAGCTGTGATAAGGGAGTTCCCGCTGTTTTGATGGGGCTGTGCAGGCTGAATATGCCTTCTATTGTAATAACGGGCGGCGTGATGGACGCGGGTCCGGATCTTTTGACTCTGGAGCAGATCGGTGCATATGACGCTATGTACCAGAGGGGAGAGATCAGCGGGGAACAGCTGGAATTTTATAAGCATCATGCATGTCCGTCCTGCGGAGCCTGTTCCTTTATGGGAACTGCTTCCACTATGCAGATTATGGCGGAAGCGCTCGGCCTGATGCTTCCGGGATCCGCTCTTATGCCTGCGACCTGTGAAGATCTTAAGGAGATGGCAAGAAAAGCCGGGAGACAGGTGATGGAACTGGTGAAGAGGGGACTCAAGGTCAGTGATATCGTGACAGAGGAATCCTTTGAAAATGCAATCATGGTTCACGCTGCAATCTCAGGATCAACTAATTCCCTGCTTCATATTCCGGCGATCGCCCATGAGCTTGGAATCGAGATTGACGCGGATACATTCGACCGGATGCACAGGAATGCACATTACCTGCTGGATATCCGGCCGGCAGGAAAATGGCCGGCTCAGTTCTTCTACTATGCGGGCGGCGTTCCGGCGGTAATGGAGGAGATTAAATCTATGCTCCATCTGGATGTAATGACTGTGACAGGGAAAACACTGGGAGAAAATCTGGAAGAATTAAAGAAGAACGGATTTTACGATAAATGCGAATCCTATCTGAAAAAGTGGGGATTAAAGAGAACAGATGTAATAAGGACATTTGATGATCCTATCGGAACAAACGGTACAGTGGCTATCTTAAGAGGAAACCTGGCGCCGGAAGGGGCCGTGGTGAAGCACTCGGCAGTGCCAAAGGAGATGTTTCAGGCAGTATTAAGAGCCAGGCCTTTTGACAGTGAGGAAGAAGCGCTCTCCGCAGTCATTTCTCACAATATTCAGCCGGGGGATGCAGTGTTTATCAGATATGAAGGCCCGAAAGGGTCAGGTATGCCGGAGATGTTCTATACGACAGAGGCAATCTCGTCTGACCCGGAACTTGGCAAGTCAATCGCCCTGATTACGGACGGGAGATTTTCCGGAGCGTCCAAAGGGCCTGCAATCGGACATGTCTCGCCGGAAGCGGCAGGCGGCGGCCCTATCGCACTGGTAGAAGAAGACGACTTGATCCGGATCGACATACCGGGACGGAGGCTGGAGATCATAGGAGCAAAGGGCAAAGAGCTTCCGCCGGAAGAGATGGAAAAGGTTCTGAAAGAGAGAAAAGCGGCCTGGAAGCCGCGGAAGCCCAAATATACAGGAGGAGTTTTGAAACTTTATTCTGAGCATGCAGTCTCACCAATGAAAGGGGGGTATATGGAATGAAGGGAGAGGAGTTATGGCGTTATTAAATTGTAATTTTTGTTCATCCGTACTCGGCAAAAATGTATTACTGACAGTAATACTGCCCGAGCGCAGACATCAGCCGAGAATAGAAGATAATAGAAAGTTTCCTGTCCTGTATGCACTCCATGGACTTGGGCAAGATCATACAAACTGGCAAAGAGATGGAACCCTCGAGCATCTGCTTGGAGAGGAGGATGTAATAGTCGTTATGCCGGACTGTGCAAAAAGCTTTTATACAGATGGGAAATACGGTTATAAGTATTTTACATTTCTCACCGAGGAGCTGCCCCTGATTGTAGGGAATTATTTTCCGGCTTCAAGAAAAAGAGAGGATACCTATATAGCCGGAATATCTATGGGAGGGTACGGCGCTTTGAAAGCTGCCATGTGGAGGCCGGATCTTTATGCAGGGGTGGCTGCGCTGTCAGCAGCAGTTGACCCATGGACTGTGATTGCTTCTCTGCCGGAGGGAACGTACAGCTGCACGGATCTGTACGAAAATATCAGAAATATTTTTGGAAGTCAGGAAGAGTTTTACAATTCGTATAATGATTTGTTCAGAGCCGCAGATAGATATGTTGAGATGAAACATAAGGATATGTTATTTTTTATCTGTTGCGGAGAACAGGATCTGGTATATGATGAGAATGTGAAGCTTTCAAAATATATGGAAGAAGCAGGAATTTCGGTTACATTTACCGGAGGGAGAGGAATGCACAGCTGGGATTACTGGAATAAAATACTGCCTCAAATGCTTGAAAGTTTGGGACTTATGAAACAGAAAGAGCGTATCGGCAGTTTTTAATAAAAAGGAGGAGATTTTTATGGCACTAATTCAATTAAAGCTTTACTCGGCAGCACTGAAAACAAGAACAAATGTGAATGTAATTGTTCCGACTGTTTTGCCGCCGGCAGATGGGCTGACCAAACAAAAACACGAATTTGAGGAGTTTTATAACACACACGGGAATTATCCTGTCCTTTATCTGTTACATGGGACTTATGGAGATGAAGGTGACTGGGAACGCTATTCGAGGATAGAAGATTATGCAAGACGCTATAATGTAGTGGTAGTTATGCCGAGTGGAGAAAACAGCTGTTATAAAAATACTAAGGCGGGGAAAGATTATGAAGAATATATTACTCAGGAACTGCCGAAAGTGGTACGCTGGATGTTTCCGGTTTCTGATAAAAGAGAAGATACATTTATCGGAGGCTTGTCTATGGGAGGCGGAGGCGCGATTCGTCTTGGAATGTCGCATCAGGATATTTATGGATGCACGATCGGCTTGTCCTCTGACTTGGGAATGACTCCTAAATTGGTTAAGAGTAATGAATTTACAGTATGGTCTTATGCGTTTGAGGGAGAGCAGTCTCCGGAGAATACAATGTTTGACAGTAAATGGCTGGCGGATCAGGCGATGGCCTATCAGGGAGAGCACACAAAACTTTATTTTGCCTGTGGAACGGAAGACTTTTTATATAAAGAAAATTTGAGTTTTCATGAATATATGAAGACAATAGGGTTTGAGCATGTGTTTTCTACAGCGCCTGGAAATCATAACTGGGATTTCTGGGACAATGAAATATTGAAGGTTTTGGAATGGCTTCCGATTACACCGTTAAATCTGAAACCGATTTCGGCACCGGATAATGAAGAATAATAGACAATGTGAAAAAAGGAAGGGAGAATATAAAATATGGATGCCTATATTGTAATTGTAGTAATGGTACTTATGATTGCAGCATTTGTGCTAAACAAGTGGCCGTTCGGGCTTATCACTATGACATGTTGTATCATTCTGGGAGTGACGGGGGTGTTGGATACTTCAACGGCATTTTCGGGATTGTGCAATCCGATGCTGGTTATGCTTGCAAGTGCGATTGTTGTGACGAACGCCTTTGCTAAAACAAGTTTTATCAAAGGAATGCAGAAGCGGATTGTTCAACTTCAAAATGGAAAAACAGGGAAAAGCCTGATGCTAGTCTTTGTTTTTGCAAACTTTGTCCTTGCAACATTTATGCCGACGGCAGCTGTTTTAACTATTATTTTTATGATGGCCTGCAATCTGAGCGATGAAGGTGATGTGAATGCAGCCCGAGTTATCTTTCCGGCTTCTGCTCTGACAACGATCTGGAGTATAAGAATGCCAATCGGTTTGGGGGCTGGACAGTTTGCAGTTCTCAATAGTTTTTTGGAACCATATGGAGAGGAATATACGGTAAATCTGTTAGATCCGATGATCGCAGGGCTTGTACCGGGGATTTTGTTGTCAATATATACGATTTTCTGTTACAAATTGCTTCCAAAGAAGACTGCTGCGATCAGAAATGAGATGATCGAACAGGGGGCGGATAATGGTTCCAGTATGTCAAAACGAGAAGAAATAATTACATATGCCGTATTTATTTTGATGATGATTTTCATGATTTTCAATCAGTTTACAGGAGAACTGCTTTACATTGGGCCGGCACTGTGTGTGGTGATACTCGTATTTGCTAAAATTCTTACTGTTGAGGAAGTGAAGAAGGGAATTACGGCTGATCTGATCTTTATGATGGCAGGTATTTTTACGCTTACATCCGCTCTGACCGATACAGGAGCGGGGAATATGATTGGAAATGCGATTATTTCTCTGTTTGGAGGAGCGACATCAGAACTTGGCCTGGTTGCCCTGTTTGCCGGAATTGCAATTATCATTACTAACTTTATGAGTAATAATGCCACAATGTATGCACTGATTCCCGTGGCGGTTACAACAGGAATTGCGGCAGGAATCAATCCTGCCCCAGCTGTTTTGGCTATTGATGTAGCTGTAAAATGTGCTTTTATTCTGCCAAGTGCTTCCGGGGAAGCGGCGATGTGCTACGGTGCCAGTGGATACAATTTTAAGGAAACCTGGAAATTTACAATACCGGCGCTTATTCTGTTCTATATAGGAACTGTAGCAGGAGCATATTTCTTCTTTTGCTGATTAAAAGGGAGCAGAGATACAAATTTAGAAAGTAAAAATGCCGCAGTACAGGTACAAGGGAGCCTGTACGCGGTATTTTGTGAATTGTCATACCTTTTGAAGTTTTCTGGAATTTGCTGTAATATCTCAATGAAGATAGGGACGTTTAGATCTTGAAATTCGAAAAAGGAGAAAAAGAAATGAGAGAAAGGATTCAGATTTCAGCAGATGAAAAAATTATTTTTCTGGCAGAAACAGTTGTATTTGAACAGAAATCATACTGGAGCAATGTAGATTACAGACAATTATGCCTGAGCATTCTCCGTCCGAGAGAACAATATCAGTATGATGAAAAAGGCGTATATCCTTTGATTGTTTTTTTATGCGGCGGCGCATTTCAAAAAATGGATCGTAATGTATGGATACCGGAGCTTGTAGAATATGCAAAAAAAGGATATGTAATTGCGTCTGTGGATTATAGTGTACTGCCCTATACTATATATCCGGAAGCACTTGAGGATGTGAAAGCTGCAATCAGATATTTGCGTGCTAACGCAGGAAGGTTTTCTATTGATCCTGAGCGGATTGCTGTAATGGGAGAATCTGCGGGTGGATGCCTGAGTGCTCTTGCAGCAGTAACATCCGAAATGAGAGAATTTGATAAAGGTGAAAATTGTGAATTTAGCAGTGCTGTAAAGTCAGCGGTATTATTTTATCCTGCAACAGATCCATTATCGGTTTCGGGGAAATCGACTGTTGATATCAGTGGATATCCAGATATAAGAACACTTCTTACAGAAAAGTGCCCTCCGATCTACATACTACACGGGATTAAGGATGAGGAAGTTCCATATAGCCAGAGTGTTCAATTGTATGAAAAAATGCGGGAGATGGGACTTGTGTGTGATTTGACGCTTATTGAAGATGCTCATCATGCAGATGCAAAATTTTATCAGGATGCAGTTAAAGAACGCGTAATAGGGTTTCTGGACAAATATCTCAAATAATATAAACAAAAATATTAATTTTATCTGACAAGGAGTTGTATTGCTTTTACGCCTTAAAAAGCAATACAACTCCTTATTTTATGCCAAAAAACAGATAAAAGATTTAGAAATTCCGCGAATTGTATTGAAAGCTGTTATGTTGTATAGTTTATAGAAAAGGGAGGGAGTGTTCTTGCAGAAGAAATATGAACATATCGTTTCCTGGGTCCGTGGCGAGATAGAGAGCGGGGCACTAAAGAGGGGAGACCGTATCCCTTCGGAAAGTGTTCTCACAGAGCAGTTCCAGGTGAGCCGGCAGACAGTACGCCGGGCGCTGGAAGCTCTGACTTCTGAGGGAGTCGTGGAGAGCCGGAGAGGGAGCGGGACTTATATATCTGTGAATACCCGGAGATATACAGGCAGGGAGATCCGCATAGCGGTTATGCTGACATTTGTGGATACTTATATTTTCCCGGCGCTGATAAAGGGGATCGAATCTGTACTTTCTGAGGCGGGGTGCACGCTCCAGCTTGCAGTAACGGACAACGCGGTGGAAAAGGAGAAGATGCTGTTAAAAGAGTTCCTCCGCTCAGGATCTATCGACGGGCTGATCGCGGAAACAGTAAAGAGCGGACTTCCAAATCCTAATCTCGGCTTGTACCGTGACCTGGAGAAGGCGGGAATTCCGGTTCTTTTTGTCAACAGCTTTTACCGGGATCTTGAGATCCCCCACGTCAGCCTGGACGACAAAGCGGCGGGGTATCTGGCGGCAAAACATTTGGCGGAGTGTGGACATACCAGGATCGGGGGGATATTCAAGGCGGATGATGGTCAGGGGCATCTGAGGTATGCCGGGTATACCGGGGCTCTGATGGAACGGGAGATTAAAGTGCGAAGCGAGAGCGTGATCTGGATAGACTCAGATGAGCTGAAAAACATGGAAAAAGAAAGTGAAAAATTTCTAAGACGATTAAAAGGTTGCACAGCGTGCGTCTGCTATAATGACGAGACTGCCTACAAGATGGTCAGTATATTTGAGAAAGCCGGGATCCGGGTGCCGGAAGCTGTATCTGTTGTCGGCATTGATAATTCCAGTCTTGCAAAGCTCTGCCCGGTCAGGCTTACATCCGTTAGAAATCCCGTGGAAGCGCTGGGACAAAAAGCGGCGGAACAGATCACCGGAGCGATCTGCCGTAAGGAGAAGATGGAGACTTTTGAATTTGAGCCGGAGCTGGTGGTACGAAGCTCCGTCCGAGTAATCAGCGATATCGGATGAGAAATAAGAGGCAGCAAACGGGGCGGCGCCGGCACGTACACCGGCTCAGGTCAGAAAGGAAGGAGAATTATCATGCTGGAACAGTTAAAGCAGGAAGTGTACGAGGCGAATCTGCTTTTGCCAAGGTACGGCCTCGTAACATTTACATGGGGCAATGTAAGCGGGATTGACAGGGAGAGAGGGCTGTTTGTAATCAAGCCCAGCGGCGTGGAGTATGAAAAGCTTTCCCCCGAAGATCTGGTGGTTGTGGATCTGGAAGGCAGACGAGTGGAAGGGAAATATAATCCATCGTCGGACACGCCCACCCACCTGGTGCTCTACAACAGATTTCCGGGGATCGGCGGGGTCGTCCACACGCATTCCTCCTGGGCGACAAGCTGGGCTCAGGCTGGGAGGGACATTCCCTGCTACGGCACAACGCACGCGGATTATATCTACGGGGAGATCACCTGCGTGCGTAATCTGACCAGAGAGGAGATTGAGGAAGCCTACGAGAGAAACACAGGAATCCTGATCGCGGACGAGTTTGAAGACAGAGGAAAAGACCCGGCGGCAGTACCGGCGGTACTGTGCAAGAATCACGGCGTGTTTACCTGGGGAAAAGACGCGCATGAAGCAGTGCATAACGCGGTTGTGACCGAGGAAGTGGCGAAGATGGCGGCCCGGTGCGAGATGATTAACCCGGATGTAAGGCCCGCCCCGCAGGAACTTCAGGATAAGCATTATTACAGAAAGCATGGAGCCAATGCATACTATGGGCAGAGCGGGAAGTAAACTGCGGCTCATATCCGAAGAAAAGCGCGTGAATTGAAAATATTTGTCAGAAGGAGGATTATATTACATGTTAAAAAGAAAAGATTACAAATTCTGGTTCTGCACCGGATCGCAGGATCTCTACGGGGATGAATGTCTGGCGCATGTGGAGGAGCATTCCAGGATCATCGTGGAGAAATTAAATGAGTCAAAAGCGCTCCCCTATGAGGTGGTGTGGAAACCGACGCTGATTACCAATGAACTGATACGGAAGACATTCAACGAGGCGAACATGGATGAGAACTGCGCCGGGGTGATCACATGGATGCACACATTTTCCCCGGCAAAGTCCTGGATCTTAGGCCTGCAGGAATACAGAAAGCCTCTGCTTCATCTGCACACGCAGTTTAACCGGGAGATCCCGTACGACACGATTGATATGGACTTTATGAATGAAAATCAGTCCGCCCATGGCGGGAGAGAGTTCGGCCATATCTTTGCGCGAATGGGGATTGAGCGGAAGGTGGTTGTCGGGCACTGGTCGGATGAGCGGGTGCAGGGAAAGATCGCTTCCTGGATGCGCACAGCCGTGGGCGTGATCGAGAGCAGCCATGTTCGCGTAATGAGAGTTGCGGATAATATGCGGAATGTGGCGGTGACAGACGGAGATAAAGTGGAGGCGCAGATCAAATTCGGCTGGGAGATCGACGCGTATCCGGTCAATGAGATAGCGGAGGCTGTAAGCTCGGTTTCTGAGGCGGATGTAAGGGCACTGACTGATGAATATTATGATACTTACGAGATTCTTACGGAGGGAAGAGATCCGCAGGAGTTCCGCCGGCATGTGGAAGTGCAGGCGCAGATCGAGATCGGATTTGAACGGTTCCTGGAGGAGAAGGACTATCAGGCGATTGTGACTCATTTTGGAGATCTGGGGAGCTTAAAGCAGCTTCCGGGACTGGCAATCCAAAGACTGATGCAGAAGGGCTACGGATTCGGCGCTGAGGGCGACTGGAAGACAGCGGCCATGGTGCGCATCATGAAGATCATGACAGAGGGCATGAAAGACGCAAAGGGCACTTCGTTTATGGAAGATTATACATATAACCTGGTTCCCGGGAAAGAGGGAATCCTCCAGGCGCATATGCTGGAAGTATGCCCGACGATTGCGGACGGTCCTGTCAGCATCAAGGTACAGCCACTCTCCATGGGAGACAGAGAAGACCCGGCAAGACTTGTATTTACTGCTAAGACTGGCCCGGCTGTAGCCACTTCTCTGATTGACCTTGGAGACAGATTCCGTCTGATTATTAATGATGTAAACTGCAAAAAGACAGAGAAGCCTATGCCGAAACTCCCGGTAGCTACTGCCTTCTGGACTCCGGAGCCGGATCTTCTGACAGGCGCGGAAGCCTGGATTCTCTGCGGAGGGGCACACCATACGGCATTTTCCTATGACCTGACCTCTGAGCAGATGGGAGACTGGGCGGCGGCCATGGGCATTGAGGCGGTTTATATCGACAAAGACACAACCATCCGGAATCTGAAAAATGAACTCAGATGGAATGAGGCTGCATACAGGAAGTAACGGTTTACAACACGCTCCTTCATCTGTATAATAGCAGGTGAAGCAGTCCGGCCATGATAAGCACGCAGTGCGGTTTTATAAATGGCGCGGGATGAACTGTTAAAAACAGATGAAAAAGGAGCATAACAAATGAATATCAGAATCGGTATCTTAGGCTATGGCAACCTTGGCAGAGGCGTAGAGTGCGCGATAAAACAGAATGACGATATGACCCTCGCGGCAGTGTTCACCCGCAGGGATCCGGCAGGGGTGAAGATCCAGACTGAGGGCGTCCCGGTGTGCCGGATCGAGGATGCGGCGGACTGGAAAGACAAGATCGACGTCATGATCCTGTGCGGAGGAAGCGCTACGGATCTCCCGGAGCAGACTCCTCAGTTTGCGCGTATGTTCAACGTGATCGACAGCTTTGACACACATGCAAGGATTCCGGAACACTTTGCAAATGTAGATGCAGCTGCAAAGGAAGGGAATAAAGTGGGAATCATCTCCGTGGGCTGGGATCCGGGCCTGTTCTCCCTGAACAGACTGTATGCCAATGCGATCCTCCCGGATGGAAAGGACTATACTTTCTGGGGCAAGGGCGTAAGCCAGGGGCATTCCGATGCGGTCCGCAGAGTTCCGGGCGTCAAGGACGCAAAACAGTATACAATCCCTGTGGAATCCGCTCTTGAAGCAGTGAGAAACGGAGAGAATCCGGATCTGACTACAAGAGAGAAACATACAAGAGAGTGCTTTGTAGTTCTGGAAGAGGGCGCTGACGCCGCTAAGGTGGAAGAAGAGATTAAGACCATGCCGAATTATTTCTCAGACTATGATACAACGGTACATTTCATCAGCGAGGAAGAGCTGAAAGCAAACCACAGCGGGATCCCTCACGGAGGATTCGTGCTGAGAAGTGGAAAGACCGGATGGAACAATGAAAACAGCCATCTGATCGAGTACAGCTTGAAGCTGGATTCCAATCCGGAGTTTACATCTTCCGTGCTCGCAGCATATGCAAGAGCAGCATACAGACTGGCGTCAGAGGGACAGTGCGGGTGCAAAACCGTATTCGATATCGCTCCGGCGTACTTAAGTGCAAAGAGCGGGGAAGATCTGAGAAAGACAATGCTTTAAATTGTCTGTCCCACGCGCCGGAGCGTGGGCTGAAAGATAACATGCAGAAAAGATGCAGAAAATAAGATGCCGCAGGGCGGACTTTGGAGAATATCCCATAAGCCGCAATGCGGCATTTTTGACTCCCGCGGGCAGAACCCATGGTTCAGCGGGGGGTGATCCATAACAGTTAGCCATTAGAAAGAAGGGAGGAAACAAAAATGCGGAGTAACGAAGAGATCAGGGAAGCGATAAGACAGGGCCGTACAGTATTGGGAATTGAGTTCGGATCGACCAGAATCAAGGCAGTGCTCATTGATGAGGAGAGGTCGCCTGTGGCTTCCGGAAACTATGACTGGGAGAATCAGTATCAGGATCATATCTGGACTTACAGTATGGATGCGATACGAAACGGGCTCAGAGGATGTTATGAAAGTCTGAAAGAGGATGTGAACCGCCAGTATGGCGTGGAGCTTACAAAGTTTGCCGCAATTGGCGTGAGCGCGATGATGCACGGCTATCTGGCATTCAATGAGAAGGATGAACTTCTCGTGCCGTTCCGCACCTGGCGAAATACGATCACAGGGGAGGCGTCAGAGAAGCTGACCCGGCTTTTTTCCTATCATATTCCCCAGCGGTGGAGCATCGCTCATCTGTATCAGGCTGTCTTAAACGGAGAAGAACACGTTAAGGATGTCAGTTTCATCACCACTCTGGCAGGATTCATCCACTGGAAACTGACTGGGCGGAAAGTGATCGGCTGCGGGGACGCCGCGGGAATGTTCCCCATTGATACGGCCGTAAAAGATTATAACAGCGCTATGCTGGATCAGTTTGACGAACTGGTAGCAGGCTGTCATTTCCCGTGGAAGATACGTGATCTGCTCCCGGAAGTTCTTCTGGCGGGAGAGAACGCCGGATGTCTGACTGAAGAGGGGGCGCTGCTTCTTGACCCGTCAGGCGCACTTGAGGCCGGAATACCCCTGTGTCCACCGGAAGGAGACGCCGGCACAGGTATGGCGGCGACGAACAGCACAGCTGTCAGAACCGGAAATGTCTCCGCCGGGACAAGCGTATTCTCAATGGCTGTTCTGGAAAAGGAGCTGACAAAACCATATGACGCCATTGATCTGGTGACGACTCCGTCGGGAGATCTCGTGGCAATGGTTCACTGCAACAACTGCACGTCTGATCTGAATGCATGGGTGGGCCTGTTTAAAGAGTTTGCCGGAGTGTTTGGAATGGATGTGGACATGGATCATCTGTACGGAACACTCTACAATAAAGCCCTGGAGGGGGATGCGGACTGCGGCGGGCTGCTGGCGTACAACTACTATTCCGGCGAGCATATTACCGGATTTGACGAGGGGCGTCCGCTTTTTGTCCGTTCCCCTGAGAGCCGGTTTAACCTGGCGAACTTTATGAGAGTGCATCTTTTTACGTCTCTGGGCGCACTGAAAACGGGCATGGACATTCTTTTAAAAGAGGAACATGTGAAACTGGACCGTCTGACCGGGCACGGCGGCCTGTTTAAGACAAAGGGCGTGGGCCAGAGGATTCTGGCAGCGGCCGTCAATACCCCGGTCTGCGTCATGGAGACAGCGGGAGAAGGCGGAGCCTGGGGAATCGCGCTTCTGGCTGATTACATGGTGAGAAAGGAAGACGGGGAGAGCCTGAATGATTACCTGGCGGATAAAGTATTTGCAGACACAGAAGGGACCGTGATGAATCCGGAGACCGAAGACGTGGAAGGTTATGAGAAATTCATGGAAAAATATAAGAAAGGGCTGGCGGTTGAGAGAGCGGCAGTTGACGCCGGGATTTAGGGAAAATTAAAAAATTGGGAACAGTTCAGCCATTTGTGCAAAATTACCTTTGCAAACTTGACGGAAATTTTGTAATATGGGAAAAGACGTGTAGCATTCACTGCGTAAATCCAGTTGAGTGCTGCGCGTTTTTTTCTACAGGAAAAAGTCTGCGAGAAAGGATGATAATAAAATGCCAAAGAATAAAACACAGGGAATTATTTTCGGAATCATCATGTCCTATGCCATGGCATATGGAATGGAGGTTTACAACATTGCGATTAAGGAAGGGGTCGATCTGGCTGCCGGTGGATTCAGCAACATGACCAATATCGTATTCTGGGAGGCGCTAAAAGAGGCTGCATACATGGGCGTGTTTGTCTTTTTGTTCTCGAATCTCTGGGGCAACCGCTTCGGAGCCGGATTTGCCGCAAAGCATTGCGACCCGAAGAAAGATAATCCTTACATATGCCAGCTTCTGCGCCAGGCAGGGACAGTCGCCGTGATGTGTCCGACTATGAGTCTTGTGGCCTCTATTTTATTTAATCTTATCATGGGAGGGGCCCCGATATGGCAGCTTCCGGCAATCTGGGTCGGGACGTTTTTGAAGAATTTTCCTATGGCGTTCTTCTGGAATATGTTTGCAGCCGCGCCGTTTTCGCACTGGCTGTTCTCTAAGATTTTCGCGGAAAAAGGAGAAGCCGCATAGAAGATTGCTTCCTTTTAATACGGTAATTTTCGCCTTGTTTAATCAAACATTCAAAGGTTTGATTTCTCGCCAAGGAGCATCTGCAGTTCCTTTAAATCCGAATCTGAGCACTGCAAATCTGACAAAAGGAAGGAGAGCAGAGCTGTCACACTGCCATCATAGAAACGATCCAGGAAATGGCGGCTTTCCAGGGAGAGATATTCTTTTTGAGAGATAAGGGGAGAGTAATAATACATACGTCCCCTCTGCTCATAGGAAACCGCATGCTTAGCGGTTAATCGGGACAGAAGCGTGTGCACAGTTTTGCTGCTCCAGTTATGGGATTTAGAAACTTTCTTACATACATCGTTCGTGCTGACAGGCGAGTCCTCCCAGATGACTTTCATAATTTCATATTCAGCTTCTGAAATCTGCGGCGGCTTTTCCATAGTTTGAGGCTCCTTTATCTTACTTTAGCAGTAATTATATAAAATAGAGATTGAAAGGTCAATATAAGCTGATGGGAGCCTGTCAGTCCGTGGAATTATGTGAAGCAGCTTCTGCCGTTTCCAGAAGGGGTTCGCACAAAGTACTCCACCGAAAAAATGTCGAAAGATACAATATAGTTATAATAGTTGTTCAAAAGTGTCGTAGAATTCCGGATAGGATACATCCACACACTTACTGTCAAGAATCCTGGTATTTCCGTCGGCAACAAGAGCCGCGATACTGAATGCCATGGCGATTCTGTGGTCGAGCAAAGTGTGGATAGATGCGCCTTTTAATTTTCCGCCTGTTATGATCATGCCGTCATCTGTGGGGGTGACACGGCATCCCATTGATTTCAAGTTATCCGTGACGGTTTCTATTCGGTCTGTCTCTTTTACTTTCAGCTCTGCCGCGTCCTTTATTACAGTGGTACCTTCTGCGACAGCGGCCATGACTGCGATGACCGGAATCTCGTCTATCAGAGTCGGTATAATGTCCCCTTCGATTGTAGTGCCGTGAAGCCTGCTTGTCCGCACCAGAATATCCGCGATCTTTTCACCGCCTTCTGTGCGCTCATTTAAGAGGGTGATGTCGCCTCCCATATCCTCGCAGACTTTCAGAATTCCGGCGCGGGTGGGATTGATTCCTACATTTTCGATCAGTATTTCAGAATCCGGGACGATCAGCCCGGCCGCGATAAAGTAAGCCGCGGATGAAATGTCGCCGGGTACGGTGATCTTCTGTCCGTACAGTTCTCCGCCGGGGGTGATGCTGGCGGTTGCCCTGGTGCTGTCAAGAGCGTGAGTAGAGCGGATGTCCGCTCCGAATTCCCGGAGCATCAGTTCTGTATGGTTGCGCGAGAGTGTCGGTTCCGTGACCGAGGTATCGCCTTCCGCGTACAGTCCGGCCAGAAGAAGACAGGATTTCACCTGGGCGGATGCCACAGGGGATTCATAGTGGATACCGTGGAGACTGCCCGGAGTAATATAGAGCGGGGCACAGCCGTTTCGAAGAATACTTGTAATGTTTGCGCCCATCTGTGTAAGCGGCTCTATGATTCTCTTCATTGGGCGCGAGTTCAGCGACTCGTCTCCGGAAAGTTTTGAGTCGAAAGGCTGTCCTGTCAGGATACCGGAGAGAAGCCGGGTAGTCGTGCCGCTGTTGCCTACATCCAGGATGTCCGACGGGGCGGAAAGTCCGTGAAGCCCCTTCCCGTGTACTATCACAACAGAGTCCTTTTCTTCTATTTCAATTCCGAGGGTGCGAAAACAGCGGATTGTTGCAAGACAGTCCGCTCCTTTCAGAAAGTTGTGTACCTCTGTAGTTCCTTTCGCAATAGAGCCAAACATGACGCACCGGTGGGAGATGGATTTGTCTCCGGGAACTTTGACTTTCCCTTTCAGACCGGTAATGCTGCATAATTCCATGATAGATTTCCTCTCTTTTCTATATTTTCATGTCAGTTCAGCCTTATGAGATGAGCGGGCTGAACTGTTGGTTTCCCACTGCCAAGCGGCATCGTATGTTTCCGCCGCTGAGCTGCGGTGATATCGTATGTTTCCATACGCAATGGCACGATTATGTTTCATACACGATATACCGATATTTCTGGAGCAGTTTTGCCGCGTTAACGGAGGAGTTCTCATCGTAGAACTCAATTCGCAGGACGCCTTCCTCGAATTCCCTATTGTGTATGATGCCGATGTTCTTGATGCTGATATTATTGCTGGCAAGGATTGTAGCAATAGTAGCAATCCCGCCGGCCTCATCAATAATGTCGCAGTAGATTGCGAACTGCTTTTTAATCGGTCCGGCCGAACTGTTCGGCATAGAGTTCCGGTAATCCCGGGATGTCTCAAACAGAGAATACAATGCCTTCTCATCTCCGGCGTCCACGGCTGTTTTTGCCTTTTCCAGCATCTTGATGTAATTTTCCAGAATATGAGAGATGTTAGCTCCGTTTTTCAGGCAGATCTGCTGCCACATAACCGGGGAAGAAGAGGCGATTCTTGTGATATCCTTAAAGCCTCCGGCCGCCAGCGCTTTCATCATCTCATCCTTAGTATCCGTATCCCGGACGAAGTTGACCAGGGTAGCCGCAATGATGTGGGGGAGATGGCTGATCGTTCCTGTAATAAAGTCGTGCTCTCTGTAATCCAGTATGACCGGAAGAGCTTTCAGAGATGCGGCAAAATCCTGATATGCGCGGATCTTATCTTCTGAAACTTTTGCGGAAGGCGTAAGGATATAATATGCATTTTCAATAAGATGCGCCTTCGAACTGGCAAAACCGCTCTTTTCCGAACCTGCCATAGGGTGTCCCCCTATAAAGTTTTCTTCTAGTCCAAGGGCGGCGGCCTCTTCATGGATCGAAGTTTTTACGCTGCCTACATCAGTTAAGATGCAGTTCTCATCAATAAGCCCCTTTAGCTGTGCAAGGTAAGCAGTGTTGCACGAGACCGGAGCGCACAGAAAAATATACCTGCATCCTTTGAAATTATCGTCAATCGAAGAGCAGGCGGTATGAATAGTTCCCTCCTGAACGGCCAGGGCAAGAGTTTCCCTGCTCTTGTCAAAAGCAATAATTTCATATTCGGGGTAGTATCTGCGAATGGCCTTTGCGATAGAGCCTCCGATCAGCCCCAGGCCGATAAAGCCGATTTTATGAGAAACAGCAGACGCTGCGGTGGTATTAGATGAAGTCATGGTCAGTTGTTGTCCTTTCCTAATAATAAAAGTATTTTAACATTTTGCACTGTAAAAGTAAACTTGTTCAGGCATTTGGTCTAACTCTAATATGTGAAATATATATAAAATAGTTGTAATCTGGATGAAATTTTAGTACAATATATCCATGGTGTGCATGAGCAAATAGTTTTATCTCATGCAAAATAACTACATAACAAGGAGGCAGCAGCATGAAGGTTTACAGAACGGATGAAATCAGGAACGTGGTATTGCTTGGACATGGCGGGAGCGGCAAGACAAGTCTTGTTGAGGCGATGCTGTATGTATCAGGCGCCACGAACCGTATGGGTAAGGTTTCAGAGGCCAATGCGGTCAGTGATTTTGATAAAGAGGAGCAGAAACGTGGATTTTCAATCAGCACAAGCCTGATTCCTATAGAGTGGGAAAAGGCGAAGATCAATATCCTTGATACGCCGGGATACTTTGATTTTGTCGGGGAAGTGGAAGAGGCTGTCAGCGCCGCGGACGCAGCGGTGATTGTTGTGTCAGGCAAGGCGGGAGTCCAGGTCGGAACTGAGAAAGCGTGGGAGCTGTGCGACAAGTATAATCTTCCAAGAATGGTCTACGTGACGGAGATGGATGTGGATGACGCCAGCTTCCGTCAGGTGGTGGAAGATCTGACAGCACGCTATGGCAAGAAGATTGCGCCTCACTTCCAGCCGATCCGTGAGAATGAGAAGCTGGTAGGATATATCAATGTCATAAAGAATGCGGGCAGAAGATATACAGGTATTGGACAGAGAGAAGAATGCGAGATTCCGGATTATTGTAAGCCGAATCTGGAGATATTAAGAGATTCCCTTATGGAAGCGGTGGCTGAGACGAGCGAGGAATTTATGGAGCGCTATTTCAACGGCGAAGAGTTCTCTATTGAGGAGATTCGCGCTGCCATGAGAACAGAAGTTATGGACGGGGATATCGTACCGGTTGCCATGGGTTCCAATACACAGGCGCAGGGCGTCGCAAACCTGCTGTCTGATATCGTAAGGTTCTTCCCGAGCCCGGACAAGAGATCCTGCGCGGGAATTAACCGCAGGACGAATGAGATCTTCGAGGCAAACTATGATTTCTCAAAAGCGAAGACTGCATATGTATTCAAGACAATGGTAGATCCGTTTATTGGAAAGTATTCCTTTGTAAAGGTGTGCTCAGGTGTGCTCAAAGGGGATGATATCCTTTACAATGCTGATACAGATGCGGAGGAGAAACCGGGCAAGCTCTATACAATGTGCGGAAATAAGCCTTCTGAGGTAAGCGAGCTGTTCGCGGGAGATATCGGCGCGATCGCGAAGCTTGCGAATACGCGCACCGGAGATACGCTGTCCACAAAGGCCGCGCCTGTATCATACGCAAAGACGGACTATTCGGTTCCTTATACTTATATGCGTTACCGCGTAAAGACAAAAGGGGATGAGGATAAAGTTTCCCAGGCGCTTGCCAAGATGATGGCTGAAGATGTGACATTAAAGGCTGTCAATGACAGTGAGAACCGTCAGACGCTTCTTTATGGCATGGGAGATCAGCATCTGGAGATTACGGCAAGCAAGCTGGCTGCCAGATATAAAGTAGAGATCGTGCTTGAGACTCCGAAGGTTGCCTTCCGTGAGACGATCCGCAAGAATTCGGATGTGGATATGAAGTATAAGAAACAGACAGGAGGCCATGGCCAGTACGGACACGTTAAGATGAAATTCGAGCCTTCAGGAGATTTGGATACGCCTTATGTATTCGAGGAGTGTGTAGTAGGCGGCGCCGTACCGAAGAACTACTTCCCGGCTGTGGAGAAAGGTCTCCAGGAATCTGTAGTGAAAGGACCTCTTGCAGGATATCCTGTGGTAGGTGTGAAGGCAATCCTCTATGATGGATCTTATCATCCGGTAGATTCTTCTGAGATGGCATTTAAGACAGCAACTATTCAGGCATTTAAGAAAGGATTTATGGAAGCTTCGCCGGTTCTTCTTGAGCCAATTGCTTCTATTAAAGTAACGGTTCCGGACGATTACACCGGAGATGTAATGGGAGATCTGAACAAGAGACGCGGACGCGTGCTCGGCATGAATCCGATCCAGGGCGGAAAACAGGTGATTGAGGCAGATATCCCGATGACAGGACTCTTTGGCTACTGCACTGTCCTAAGGTCTATGACCGGCGGACGCGGAACCTATGAGTATAAGTTTGCAAGATACGAGCAGGCTCCGTCTGACGTGCAGGAGAAGGAGATAGCTGCGAGAGCTGCAGAAGAATAAAGGTTAACTGTACAGCTATAAAGTTCACTAACACCCTACTGCAAAACGGCCGAAAACAGCGTCGATTCCTAAGACGTATTCTGCGGAGA
>CALWTQ010000036.1 GCA_944384505.1 uncultured Mediterraneibacter sp. | reverse complement strand
AGCGGAATCCAGAGCCATCCTTCATCTCCGCAGAATACGTCTCAGAAATAGCCCCTGTTTTCGAACGTTTTGCATCCAGACATTAGTGAACTTTATAGCTGACCTATTTCTCATCGCACACCTGGAAGATATAGAACTTCAGATAATAGGAATCCCCCGCTCCCCACAGGATCGGATGATCCGGCGCCTGAGTACGGAATTCTACCTGTCTCAGTCTCTTATGTACATTTCCCGCCGCCTGCCCGATGGTCCGGGTGAAGAGCTCATAGTCCATGAAATGAGAGCATGAACAGGTTGCCAGATAGCCTCCGTCTTTTACCAGCTTCATTCCCCGCAGATTGATCTCCCGGTATCCTTTGACCGCTTTCTTGATTGAGCTTCTCGATTTTGTAAAGGCGGGCGGATCCAGAATTACGACGTCGTATTTCTCTCCCTTTTTCTCCAGTTCAGGGAGAAGATCAAACACATCTGCGCATACGAATTCCACCCGGTCTGAAAGCCCGTTAAGCTCCGCGTTCTCTCTGGCCTGATTCACGCCGAGCTCGGAGGCGTCCACTCCGGTCACATGTTCTGCTCCTCCCATCCCCGCGTTGAGGGCAAAGGATCCCGTATGAGTAAAGCAGTCCAGCACCCGCGCGCCATTGCAGAGTCCTGCCACTGCCCGGCGGTTATATTTCTGATCCAGGAAAAATCCTGTCTTCTGCCCGTCCTTCACATCCACGAAGTATCTGACGCCATTCTCTACAATCTCTACTTTTGTATCAAAAGGCTCTCCAATAAACCCTTTGTACCGCTCCATCCCCTCCTGTTCCCGGACTTTTGCGTCACTTCTCTCATATACGCCCCGGATGCGGATGCCGTCCGCCTCCATCATCTCTTTCAAAATCCCCACAATCATTTCCTTAAATCGGTCGATTCCAAGCGCCAGGGATTCCACGACCAGTACATCTGCGAACTTATCCACCACAATACCGGGAAGAAAGTCTGCCTCTCCGAAGATCACACGGCAGCTGGAAATATCATCCATTACCTTTTTTCTGTACTCCCAGGCATTTTTCACTCGCATCCGTATGAATTCTTCATCGACCGCCGTCTCACGGTTTCTCGTCATCATACGGACGATCAGCTTTGAATTGCGGTTGACAAAGCCCCGGCCCAGCGGATATCCGTCAAAATCATGGACAGCCACAATGTCCCCGTCCTCAAAGCTTCCCATAATACTTTCCACTTCATTGTCATAAATCCACGGCCCGCCCTGTTTCAATGTGCGTCCCGCACCTTTTCTTAATGTAACAACTGCCTCAGCCATTGCTCTCTCCCTCCGTCCTAAACATTTCTCTGCAGATCTGCTTTCCACTCTCTGTTTTAAATATATTTTTCATCGCAGAAACCACCGCGTTATCTCCGGACTGATCCTCGTACAGATTAACAAGGAAGTCCGCTTCCACCAAGATCTGATAGTCAATGCCGTCGATATCTGTATAAGTGTGATGATGCCCGACCAGATAGCACACCCGGTCTGTCAGCCTTTCGTCAGTCCCCAGCCGCGTCAGCATTGCCTGTGCCGCTGCCGGCCCTTCCTGTTCCTGGAGTTTTCCGCTGCTTGTCCCATACTTTTCTTCTGCCGGTCTGATTCCGATATCGTGGACAAGCGCCGCTGTCTCTATAATCTCTTTTGTTCTGTCATCTACATGCTCCAGCTCACTGATCAGCTTTGCAAAAGCATGCACCTTTACAAAATGCTGTATTCTCTTTGCATCCCCGCTGTAATATCGGATCATTTCCATATATAATTGATTCATCATATCCGTTCCCATCCTTTCATGCCCTCTCCCGGCAAAGCCTTATACGCTCCAGGCCATGATATTTCCGCGCTCTGCGGCGGTATACCGAAGGTATTACAACCATCCCGCACAGCAGCTCAGCTTATCTGAACTGTTACTAATTATATAGACAGCCTCCACTTTTTTCAACACCCAGGCGGTCTTGATGTTTCTCAGGGCTGCCGATATAATATTGTCTGTACTGCTGACATAGAGATTGCGACAGTTCATCCGTCAGAGATGGCGCAGGCTGAACTGTTGCGGAACGAAAGGAAAATGAACGATGATTGACAAGATGTTAATTCGGGGCGCAAGGGTCCATAACCTGAAAAATATAGATGTAGATATTCCGCTCGGCCAGATCGTGGGGATCGCCGGTGTGTCCGGCTCCGGGAAGTCCTCGCTCGCGCTGGGAGTTCTGTATGCGGAAGGCTCCCGGCGCTATCTGGACGCGCTTTCCACTTACACAAGACGCCGGATGACTCAGGCCGCAAAGGCGGATGTAGACGAAGTACTGTACGTGCCCGCCGCCCTCGCGCTGCACCAGCGTCCGGGAGTCCCCGGCATCCGAAGCACCTTCGGTACAGGTACTGAACTCCTGAACAGCCTGCGCCTGATGTTCTCGCGGCTTGCCAGCCACAGATGTCCGAACGGTCACTACCTGGAACCCACACTGGCAGTCGCCGCCGGGCAGGAACTTTGCTGCCCCCGGTGCGGCGCCGTATTCTACGCGCCTTCGGCGGAAGAGCTTGCTTTTAACAGCCAGGGAGCCTGCCGCACCTGCGACGGGACAGGAACTGTGCGCACCGTGGACCGTTCTTCTCTTGTGCCTGACGAGTCTCTCACGATCGACGGTGGAGCTGTCGCTCCCTGGAATTCTCTGATGTGGTCTATCATGGTCGACGTATGCCGGGAAATGGGCGTGCGCACAGACATTCCGTTCAGCGAGCTTTCAGAAAAGGAGAAGGACATCGTCTACAACGGCCCGGCGGAAAAGAAACATATCCTCTATTATTCCAAAAAGACAAATCAGGCCAGCGAGCTTGATTTCACATATTACAATGCAGTTTATACTGTAGAAAACGCCCTCTCCAAAGTCAAAGATGAAAAGGGTATGAAACGTGTGGAGAAATTTTTGAAAGAAG
Organism: uncultured Mediterraneibacter sp.; assembly: GCA_944384505.1. GTDB lineage: Bacteria > Bacillota > Clostridia > Lachnospirales > Lachnospiraceae > Mediterraneibacter. Next base: position 35,391 of record CALWTQ010000036.1, on the reverse strand, counting down.
ACGTCTGTCCGGACTGCCTCGGCTCCCGATTGTCTGAATCCGCAAGAGCACCGAAGCTCCGCGGCATTTCTCTTGATGAAGCATGCAAAAAGACACTAGCTGACCTCACCGGATGGGTCGCAGAAGTTCCCGGCTCACTCCCGGAAGAAATGCGTCCCATGGCAAAAAGCATCTGTGAATCCTTTCAGACCGTGGCAAAAAGGCTTCTGGATCTTGGACTTGGCTATCTGACACTGGACCGCGCATCCTCTACCCTATCCACCGGAGAGAGGCAGAGAATGCAGCTTGCCCGCGCTGTCCGCAACCGGACAACAGGCGTCCTCTACGTGCTGGACGAGCCTTCCATCGGACTCCATCCTTCCAATATCGTCGGGCTGACCGGCGTCATGCACGACTTGATTTCCGACGGGAATTCTATAATTCTGGTAGATCACGACACGCAGATCCTCTCAGAATCAGACTGGATCATCGAGATGGGTCCTGGGGCCGGCGCAGACGGCGGGCAGGTCATCGCAGAAGGCACTGTCGATGACATTTCCCGAAATCCCTGTTCAAAGATCGGCCCGTTTCTCTCTGGATCCTCCGCGATCCGGGAGCGGGTTCCCGGATCCCGTGACGAGCTGTTTTCCCTCGGGCACATCCGACTCTCCACCGGCCCTATCCATACAGTAAGACCCCTGGAAGCTGATATCCCCAAAGGACGGCTGACCGCTGTAACCGGTGTATCCGGCTCAGGCAAGACCACTCTGATTCTGGAGAGTCTGATCCCCGCGCTGGAAGCGCATCTGAAAGGGAAAAAGCTTCCGGATCATATCCGTTCTGTCAGTGCAAAAGGCATCGGACAGGTGAAGCTGATCGACGCCACGCCTATTGGTATCAACGTGCGCTCCACAGTGGCCACATATGCCAATGTGCACGATGAACTGAGGAAAACATTCGCGCGGACCGCGGACGCAAAGCAGATGGGGCTTAAAGCCGGCGACTTCTCCTACAATACAGGAAAGCTTCGCTGCCCGGTCTGCGACGGGACCGGCGTGATCAGCCTGGACGTGCAGTTCCTCCCGGATGTAAAGATTACCTGCCCGGACTGCAGAGGATCCAGATATTCGAAAGACGCGCTGAAAATCAGATATACAAACAAAAAAGAAAAGCATGGCCGCTCCTGCTCCCTGCCTGAACTGATGGCAATGGACGTAACTACAGCGCTAAAGGTATGCGAAAATCTTAAGACTGTACACCAGAGGCTCCAGATACTCCGTGACTTAGGGCTCGGATACCTGACTCTGGGCGAAGAGACGCCCAGCCTCTCCGGCGGCGAGGCGCAGCGGCTGAAACTCGCCAGCGAGATGGGCCGCCCGCAGGGTGATTCTATATTTGTGTTCGACGAACCTACAATCGGCCTGCATCCTCTGGATGTACAGACTCTAATCCGGGTGTTTCAGACATTGATCAAAAACGGTGCCACTGTAATTGTGATTGAGCATGATCTGGATGTAATACGAAACGCGGACTATATCATCGATATGGGGCCGGGCGGCGGCGCAGACGGCGGCAGAATCGTCGCCGCGGGCACGCCGGAAGAGATTGGAAATACGAAGGAAAGTATCACCGGGAAGTTTCTCCGCCCCCAAAAGTAATCATAGCTTTGCCCTGCAGAAATTGGCCGGGGTCTGCCGGCAGTGACAACATGTCAGCCCCGGCAGCCCCCGGCTAATTTCTAATATTTTTTCCAAATTCCTCATATCAGCCACATTCTATAAATTCAGTCTGCATATTCTGATTTTTCCTAAAAAATAACAAAACAGTCCAATTACCAGCGTAACCAGTATCATATTTCCCAAACTAAGCAGACTCTGCCACAAATCATATCCGCCCGTTCCTGTTCCCATCTGCCAGCTGACTCCTAATATATTGAACGGAACAATATGATTAAAGACAGGATTGCTCGGAAACATTCTTCCAATAAAAACAAGGACAAGAAATAAAATGGCTGTCCTGTTCTTTCCTGTAATATATGTGCTGATACCGTTCGCAGCCAGTGGGATCAGTATACAGTAAGCCAGGAACATTTCCGCTATAAAAGTAACTGCCTGAATATTATATCCTTGTCCCAGAATGCATCCCGATATATATGCCCCGCCTGAAAAATAAGTCAGATAATAGACGGCAGCGCATCCAGCCGCTTCAAATAGAAACAGCAGGGATGTCACAATAATTGCGGCAAGCGCCTTATTCCTGTACACAGTTTTTTTTCCGCATCTCTGACTGAGCATCCCAATAAACTGATTGTCCATCTCATCTGAAAGATTAATGCAGCTGGCATATGAAAATATAACAGGCAGCACATACATAATGCTGGTCATAAAAATCGCATTGCTGCACCAGTATAACAGGCTCTGTCTCTCTGATTCATACGGATCCGATGCGAAGATACTGTTCATTGCCAGAAGTACCGGTATAATCAACAGCATGACTGACAGCAAATAAATTTTTCTTTTTTTATATTTATATAGCTCTGCTTTCATTTCTTCTCCTCTTCTTTTGCCGCTTTATCAGCAGGATCACAATACAGCTGTACAGTATAATCTGTATCAGAATGCTCATATGGATGTTCAACTCTCCTTCTTTACATAAACTGACAAAATAATCCGCATTTTTGTAATTGTTCCATATGCTTAAAAACGCGATTCCCGGGAATAACGCGATCCCTCTGTCCAGCAAAATCAGACCCGCCATGATAACAATTGTTTTCCCTGTACTCTGCGTTTTTGAAAGCCAGATAAATACACCCGGGAACAGGACACATCTGTCTAAAATCCATATAAGCAGGATCTCCATTCCGGGGATTAATTCTCCGTTATTCCAAAGGTTCCCGGTCGCCATTACACTGTCTCCCCTGACAAATAGCAGATAGCAGATCGCAGACTCAATCGTGACTGTCAAAAAAAGGAATGCCAAATACCCTATTACCGCGGCCGCTTTGGACAGATAAAGCATCTCCCCTGAAACGCCTTCGCTTTGAACCACTGAAAAATATCCTTTCCTTATCTCTTCACCGGTAATCGTATTAATGATCAGCGCAAAAATCAGAGGAATAAGAAACATTTTATCCATATTCAGGAGCATCTTCAAAATCCATGACAGCATGCTGTTTCCGTTATCCACCAGAATAATCTGCCCCCGATATGCTAAGACTGACCATAGCACCGGATAGAAAAAAAGTAACACGATAAATAAGGCATGATCCGCCTTACACAGCTTGTAAAATTCCGTTTTTACCAACCGCTTCATAATTCCGGCCCCCTCCGGGTGACTACATTGTCAAAAATTTCCCGGACTGACACATCTTTTACATACAATCCTTCAATCACCTGGTCTTTTCCAAGCAGATTCAATACCTCTCCCAATATTTCTATGTCCTTTACTTCTATTATTCCGTCGTCATATATCATGATCTTTTGCTTCAGTGGAAACATGTTTAAATAAGCTGTGAACTCCTCTCCTTTTACTTTTAGCTGTATATACGTGACCTGGTTCACTTCAAAAACATCATCGAAAACGATCATTCCATCTCTCATGATCACGATCCGGTCACATACTTTTTCAATTTCTTCCATGTCATGTGAAGAAAGAAGTACGGCAGTTCCATCTTTCTGCGATTTATCCCGGATCAGGTCCTCCAGCATTTCCTTCCCACTGCTGTCAAGTCCTACAAACGGTTCATCTAAAATCAGAAGATCCTTTTTTCCCAAAATGGCCTGAGCCACTCCAAGGCGCTGCTGCTGCCCGAAAGAGAAGCCTGTCGTATACTCCTTTCTCTTCTCGTAAAGCTGAACAATTTTTAGCACTTCGGGTACGGATATATCCAGTTCCTTTTTTGAAATCCCTGCATATGTTCCAAGTACTCTCAGGTTTTCCTCCGCAGTCAGATAGTCCAGAAAACTTATTCTGATCAGAAAGCCGATTCTGCTAAGTTCATGATAATTCTCCGATAAATCTTTCCCGTGAAACCGGATCTCTCCGTCTGAAACCGGGACTGTCCCTGCAATGCAGCGCATCAGTGTTGTTTTTCCGGCTCCATTTACACCAAGCAGTCCGACTACCTCTCCTTTTTCAATGGTCAGATTGATGTCTCTTAAAATTTTCTTATCTCCATATGACTTTTTCAGATGAGAGATATTTAGCAACAGTTTGTCTGCCTTCATCCACATGTCCTTTCTGTCAAGCATAACTTTGTTTTTCCTGTGACGGCCCCATTATATCCGGTACTCTCACACTTATGCCCGGCAGATGGCATTTGGTCAAAAAGCCGTGATATTCTGTATCGTAATTTTCATTACGATTTTATCGTCTTTGATATCATATGAAAAATTCCCTCTATATTTTTCTGTTATTTCCCGGATGATCTCCGTTCCCTTTCCATGGAGCTGTCTATCCTTTTTCGTGGTCCGGAATCTGTTCCCTTTTATATCCAAATCACTTTTATTGTAATAATTCCATACGTCAATGATCAGATACCCTTTGTTTTCATTAAAAAGCGCCCCGATCTTTTTCTTGTCTTTTTCTGTTACCTTCTGCGCCGCTTCGATTGCATTATCCAGCAGATTTGCAGTCAGGCTCATCATATCCATATCATCCGGCAAAATCTCCAGATCCGGACTCCATCTATTTTCAAAATTAAATTCAATTCCTGTCTGCTCTGCCTTTTCAGCCTTTGAATAGATAAGTGCTGCCAGCCACTCCTTCTGCGGAATCGTGATCAGCGCCGTTCCGTCCGCGGCCGGAATTTTCCCTAAATATTTCCTGATCCCCTGTATATCATCTTTCTCAGCCAGATAATTTATCATAAAAATATGATCCTTAATGTCATGGCGTATCTTTGCAAGTTCCCGTGTCCTCATACTGATCACATTCAGATAGTTTCTCTCGAGATCCGTCTGATGTTCTTTCCACATATTTTGTATGACTTTTTGGGCCTCTGTTTCAATATCTTCAAAGATACTGATCAGTAAGACGACCTGCACGATTAATAAAATAATCTTTATATCCCATAAAAGTTCCGTCCGAAGCATCTCTTCGTTAATCATGATAAAGGAATCCGCGATCAGTAAGACAATACAAATAATGAATTTTATTAAGATATAACGATAGGCGGTTACTTCAAAATAGTTGATTTTCTTATGTTCCCCGCGCTTCTTCAAAAAGAAGTACACAAGTACTCTGGCTGTAACCGTAAACGCTATAAATAAAATAAATGTACCATTTCCGTCATTTATCCTCTCTGCCTGTTTAAAGATGTATGAGCATGAAAGATCCAGAGCGCTCAGCACTAAAAGTAATTTTAAGCAGCTGGCAGTCTTAATCCAGGTATTGCCATAAAACATCGCAGCAATGAACGGCATAATCATAAGATATGACAAAAGCTGGATAAACGGTACTTCAGGCATTGTATTAACAGTCAGTGAACACAGAGAAGACAGCAGTACAATACTGCAGCCGCCTTTTATACGTGACACTTTTAAACGGTATTCTGTACTCAAATAGCAATAGAACAGAAATATGTCGAGAAATACTGGTGTTATTACTCTCATAATTCTTCTTCCTCTCTGAGCATATCATAGAACCGCTTCTTTGCTTCTGCCCTTTTCCCCCGGCTGATCGGGACAGTGATTTCATTGTCCAAAACAAATCCGCTGCTCTCATACCTCTGCACGCGCCTCAGATTCACAATAAATGACTGGTGACACCTGTACAGATCATTTGCCTTCAGTTTCATAACCTGATTTTCAAGCTCTTTCAAACTGGCATACGTCCGGTATACTCTGGATTCCGTGACAATATTACAAATATTTTTCTCTTTTTCTATGTAGCAGACACTTTCTGGTGGTATAGATATAATATCCCTGTTAATCTCTACTTTAATCCTGGGGCCGTCAGAGCCAGCCGGTCCCCCTGCCCGTTCATACCACATAACACTTAGGAGAATCTCCTTTACCTTTTCCATTTCCAGCTGCTTCACAATATAGTGGAACGGGTGTGCCTCGTATGCTGGCAAAGAGTATTTTTCAAAGCTGGTAACAAATATAATCTGTATTATCGGATTGATTTCTTTTATCTTTCTCCCCAGCTCCAGCCCTGAAATGTGAGGCATCTCAATATCCAGAAAAACAATTCCATATGCATTTTTATTCTTCATAACAGCATCCAAACATGCTTTCGAAGAAGTAAACGTTCTGATCTTCCCTCTCTTTTTTATAACCTTCATCGCTTCTTCGATAACAAATTCTTCCTGCACTACAATGTCTCTGTTATCATCACAAATCAAAATATTCATATTCCACACCTGCAATCTATCCTTTCTTATCCTGTACCGTTGGCCCTGAGCAGCGCCGGTATACAAAGGACAGCACGCTGCATTTCCCTATTATACATAAATCAATGGCTGAATTACAAGCATAGCTGAACGATGTTACTACTCACAGCCGCTCTGCCCACATGCGCAAAACCAGCCAGTAAAGATATTAGACAAATATAGTTGACTTTAGCGAAAAGGTGTTCGATAATAAACAGACACCCATAAATACAACAGGAGACACTAAATGAGTATATTTGATACCTTAAATGAACCACAGAGAAAAGCGGTATTTCACACGGAAGGCCCTCTTCTGGTTCTCGCCGGCGCCGGTTCAGGCAAGACGAGGGTGCTGACCCACCGGATCGCCTATCTGATCCAGGAGGCAGGAGTTAATCCATGGAATATCATGGCGATCACATTTACGAATAAGGCGGCGGAGGAGATGCGCCAGAGAGTTGACAGTCTCGTGGGATTCGGATCGGAAAGCATCTGGGTAAGCACGTTCCACTCGGCATGTGTGCGTATCTTAAGAAGACACATTGACAGACTGGGATACGACAACCGCTTTACGATCTATGACACGGACGACCAGAAAACTCTGATGAAGGAAGTCTGCCGGAAGACCGATGTAGACACAAAGAAGTTCAAGGAGCGGATGCTCTTATCCGTAATATCTTCCGCAAAAAATGAAATGATTCTTCCCGATGAATTCGAGCTGAACGCGGGAGGGGATTTCGTACAGCAGAAGCTGGCCAAAGTCTACCGGGAATACGAAGCCCAGCTTAAAGCCAATAACGCGCTTGATTTTGACGACCTGCTTGTCAAAACAGTACAGCTTCTAGATACCCAGCCCGATGTGCGCGAGAACTATCAGGAAAGATTCCGGTATATTATGGTGGACGAATATCAGGATACCAATACCGTACAGTTTAAGCTGGTCAGCCTTCTGGCGGGCAAATACAGGAATCTGTGCGTAGTAGGGGACGACGACCAGTCCATCTATAAATTCCGCGGAGCCAACATACGGAATATCCTTGATTTTGAAAAGGAGTTCCCCGACGCGGAAGTGATCCGTCTGGAACAGAACTACCGCTCTACCGGGAATATCCTAAACGCTGCAAACAACGTGATCCGAAACAATAAGGGGCGAAAAGACAAAACGCTCTGGACCGATAAAGGCGACGGGGAAAAGATCCGGTTCTGCCAGTTCGATACGGGTTATGACGAGGCTGATTTCGTTGCCGGGGACATCCAAAAAAGTGTGGAAAACGGCGCTTCTTATAACGATAACGCAATTCTCTACCGCACAAATGCCCAGTCCCGGTTATTTGAAGAGAAATTTGTCGCCATGAACATCCCTTACAAGATTGTCGGCGGAGTAAACTTCTATGCCCGCAGGGAGATCAAGGATCTTCTGGCCTATTTAAAAACCGTGGACAACGGACAGGATGACCTGGCGGTCCGCAGGATTATCAACGTGCCAAAAAGGGGCATCGGACTCACTACCGTCAACCGGATCCAGGAAGCGGCTGACGAGCGGGGAATCAGTTTCTACGAGGCCCTTCTCGCGCCGGAGCTGATCCCCGGAGCCGGAAGAAGCGCATCCAAACTGGATTCCTTTGCCGCACTGATCGAATACTTCAAGGGGCAGGCGCAAAGAGAAAGTATTACAGATCTGTTAAATGAAATCATTGAGCAGACAGGATATATTGACAGCCTGGAGGCTGACGATCCGGTAGACGCGGAAGCCAGAATTCAGAATATCGACGAGCTGGTCAATAAAGCGGCCGCCTATGAGGAGGCCTGCGAGGACAGAAATGAGCCGGCCACGCTGAGCGGATTTCTGGAGGAGGTGGCTCTCGTGGCAGACATCGACAGTCTGGACGAGGACCAGGACTATGTAGTCCTCATGACGCTTCACAGCGCAAAAGGGCTGGAATTCCCCAGAGTATATCTGGCCGGTATGGAGGACGGGCTTTTCCCCAGTTATATGACCATCACCGGAGATGATCCTGAGGAACTTGAAGAGGAGCGGAGACTCTGCTATGTGGGAATTACCCGAGCTGAGGAGGAGCTGACGCTTACCTGCGCCAGGAAGCGGATGATACGCGGAGATGTCCAGTATAATAGTATCTCCCGTTTTGTAAAAGAAATACCAAGAGAACTTCTGGATACAGGACGGGGTACGCGCCGCTCTTCTGCCGGCGCATTTGGCAGGGACATCGCCGGCGATGGAGACCCTTTCTCCAAAGGTGCGGCGTCAGCTTACCAGAAAGCAAAAGAAGCTTTCCGGACACCTCCGTATCAGACGACAGGTTCTTACTCCTCAACTGCGGGTGCGTCGCCGGCATTCGGAAAGCAGCCGTTCTCCGCTTTGAAAAAAGGAAGCCAGCTTACTGCCGGGAAAGGCGGAAAGCTCTCCTACAGTACAGGTGACCGGGTATCTCACGTCAAATTCGGGGAAGGCACTGTACTGGATATCAAAGAAGGCGGCCGGGATTACGAAGTGACCGTAGACTTTGACGCCGCAGGCGTGAGAAAGATGTTTGCCATGTTTGCAAAGCTGAAAAAAATATCCGGCTGATTCTTCAAGATTTTGGGATAAATTAGTAGTAATCTGAAAATGTTAGTGGTATAATAATCAGAAAGCAAGCACTGTCCCAGGGACAGGGAAAGGACGTGTATTATGAACAGAATAGAAGAGATGATAGCTGAATCAAAATTAAGTGAGATCCTGAACAGAAACGAGGCTGAGAAGCAGAAAAATACAGTGATCTGGATCCTGGCGATTATCGGCGCAGTTGCCGCAGTTGCCGGAATCGCATACGCGGTATACCGCTTCTTCACACCGGATTATCTGGAAGACTTTGAGGATGATTTTGACGACGATTTCGATGATTATTTCAGCGAAGACGATCAGGTATAATCTGCCGGAAAAAGATACGCAAACATACAGGCAGGATGTGGGAAACGTTACCGTTCACTCGTAAGGCGCGGGCTGAACGGTAACTTATATACTGCACCCTGCCTGTTTTGCGTGACAGTATACCGGAGGACGGCAGGAAGCAGGCTTTGCTGCAAGGCCGGATTTGAACTTTATTACATACGGAGGATGGAATGAAGAAAGGTCAGATCTTTGAAGGAATGATAGAACGGGTTGATTTCCCGAATAAAGGAATGGTATTTATACCGGAAGAAGAGAAATATGTCATAGTAAAAAACGGCATCCCGGGGCAGAAAGTCCGGTTTGTCATAAATAAATTTAAAAGAGGGAACGCTGAAGGACGTCTTTTAGAAGTCCTCTCTCCCTCCCCGCTTGAAACAAGAAAGCCTGTCTGCAGCATCTTTCCCGCCTGCGGAGGGTGTATGTATCAGACCATGCCTTATGAGGAGCAGGTGAAGATGAAGGAAGGCCAGATTCGCCGGATCATGGATGAGGCTGTCAAAGGCAGCTATGTTTTCGAGGGGGTAAAGGCAAGCCCGAAAGAATTCGGATATCGAAATAAAATGGAATTTTCCTTTGGCGATGAATATAAAGACGGCCCTCTCTCGCTGGGTCTTCATAAGAAAGGCAGCACCTACGATATACTGACTGCCGCTGACTGCAGGCTTGTACATGCAGATATGAACAAAATCCTGATATGTGTGCTGGATTATTTCAGAGCGCGCAATACAAGCTATTACAAAAAAATGCAGCACACAGGATATCTCCGCCACCTGCTTCTGCGCAGAGGGGACTCCACAGGTGAAATCCTTGTAAACCTGGTGACTACCACCCAGGAAGAGCACGATCTGGCACCGCTGACTGAACGTCTTTTGAAGCTTGACCTTGAAGGACGTATTGTGGGAATTCTTCACATACTTAATGATTCCCTCGCTGATGTAGTGAAAAGTGATGAAACCCGTATCCTCTGCGGACAGGATTTCTTTTATGAAAAACTCCTCGGCCTGGAATTTAAAATCACACCTTTTTCCTTTTTCCAGCCTAACACAAAGGGAGCAGAAGTGCTGTACAGGACCGTGCGGGAATATATCGGCGATATTCATGGAATGACTGTCTTCGATCTCTTCAGCGGAACAGGGACAATCAGCCAGGTACTGGCTCCCATAGCAAAAGAAGTCATCGGCGTGGAAATTGTCGAAGAAGCTGTAAAGGCTGCGCAGGAAAATGCCGCAAGAAACGGAATTTCCAATTGTAAATTCATAGCAGGCGATGTATTTCAGGTGCTGGATACAGTGGATAAAAAGCCGGATGTGATCGTTCTCGATCCGCCGAGGGATGGGATTCATCCTAAAGCGCTGCCGAAGATTCTTAAGTATGGCGTAGATCGTATTGTATATATATCATGCAAGATGACAAGCCTGGCACGGGATCTGGAGATGATACAGATGGCCGGGTATAAAGTGGAAAAAATAACTGCTGTAGATCAGTTCTGCGAGACGGTGCATGTGGAGACAGTAGCTCTGATTACACGAAATCCCGTATAAAGTTGTGGACTTTAAAAGTTTAGTGTGCTAAAATATAACAGTGCCCTGAAACGTTCATTCCAGATTACATCAGTGTTTCAGGCTGATCATGCCACGGGCTTGAAAAGGAGACGGAATATTATGAGTAAGAAGATAAGGACAGAGGCGGTTGACTATCTGTTTAAAGCGATCCTCAGTCTGGAAAATAAGGAAGAATGTTATACGTTCTTTGAAGATATCTGTACAATCAACGAACTTCTTTCCCTGTCACAGAGGTTTGAGGTTGCAAAAATGCTCAGAGAGCAGAAAACTTACTTAGAGATCGCGGAGAGAACCGGAGCGTCAACAGCTACGATCAGCCGTGTGAATCGCTCTCTGAACTATGGTAATGATGGATATGACATGGTATTTGAAAGGATCGGACTGCAGACAGACGAAGAGCAGCCGGAAAAATAGTACCTGCGGCAAAAATAAAAAGACACCTGGAGCAAGCTGAAAATTATGTTCCGGTGTCTTTTTATATATTATTGAAGAAACCATACTCAGGCTGTCTGTCATTATGAAGATGATTTATCAGAACTCAGCTCATCTATGATTTTTTCTATCATTGTTTTTTTCAGATAAACATCAAAGCTCAGGCTACACAGAAATGTAAAAAGCTGCAGCTCATCCTTTTCCCCGCCGTCCGGCAGAGCAGAAAAAGAGGAAGCGGATCTCTCATACGCTTCTTGTATAGATTCTTTTAGAGGCTGGATACGGGATTTTTCTATTTCACATACCTCTCTGTAGAGCTCAGAGAGCTTTACAGAACTGTCATTTGAAAAATATTTTTCCTTCAGGGGCTTTAACAATGTTTCTATATCCTTGATTGAAAGAATATTTTTAAAATAGTAAATAAATATAAGAAGGAGAACATGTTCCCTGGAATACTTCTTTTTTACGGAAGGGGGAAGCAGGTTATTCTTCGTATAATTATTGATCATCGTCTTGGTTAATATCTTATCCTCGCTGTAACGCTTTGTGGATGACAGGTGTTCATCCATAAATGTGGTGACCTGATCCATATAGAGTTCAATATTGGGCACCTCTTCCGGTTTTATATAGTCAACCTGATCAAGACTTTTCAGGATACTGTTCAGTATATCGCTTGTGTCAATCTTCATGTTATCACCTCGACATGTTTATTATATAGTATCCAAAACCAGATAGCAAGATAAAAGTAATTATCCTCTCTGTTTTCTGGTTTTTATTTACAGAGATTCAGGTACCCTTTCAGTCTCTCCCAGTCCGTCGTCACAACCAGCTCTTCAGGGAATTTACAGTATTCCAGCACTTCTCTTACATATGAAAAATTGCCGGCATCCACATCCACATGCGCGTCGCTTCCAGTCGTAACCGGCACTTCGTACTGCCTGCACAGATCCAGCATTGTCAGGACGTTTTCCCTTGCCCCTTTTCTATAACTCTGGGGCCGCATGGATGAATTATTAATTTCCAGAAGAGTCCCTGTCTCCCTGGCAGTTTTTACCAGTATCTCATAATCAAACGGAAATCTCCCATCATCCGGGTGACCAATGATATTGACATATGGTTTTTTCATAACCTCTGTATATGCCCTTATGTTTTCTTCCTCAGTATGATCCAGCCCATAGCAGGGCGGATGGATACTGGCTATAACAATGTCAAGCGCCCTGCACGTTTTCTCCGGAAGATCAATCGTGCCGTCCGGCGCCATAATGTTAACTTCCGCGCCCATCAGCAGCCTCACTCCATCCGCCTCCCGGGGCACCACATCCAGGTTTTCGAAATAATACATGCCACATGTCCCCGGCATCTCAGGGGCATGTTCCGTAATCGCCAGCGCACTGAGTCCCCTGCTTTTGGCGGCCGCCGCCATCTCCTTTATGGTACTGTATGCGTGTCCGCTGGCCAGTGTGTGTGAATGTGTATCTGAAATAATTTTCATTTTCTTCACTCCTTCTAAAGAATTATAGCATATTTCTGCCAGAATACAATTTTTTCATTCTGGAGATACTGAAATCAGGCAGCAATTCAGCCCACAGCGGCGCTGGCCGGATGTACAGACATGTCCGGCCGGCTCACTGCCCGCAGAAAAAAAGAATAGAAAGGAACAAACAAGTTGAAGAAAAGAATATCTAAAAACAATCCTTCTGACTATGATTACCTTACCAACGCTGCTTCTGCCGGAGACTGTACCGGTCTAATCCCGTCACTCCCGCAGAGCGAAGCCGAATTGGAATCTTATAACGCCACCTATCAGTTTCTGCCGCCGGGCGGAAATGAAGAAGAAAAAGAAGAAGTATCTCAGAGCAGACATTCGGACTGATCCCTCTCTTCTCTGATTTGACAATCATATACATTCTTCTGCGTTTTTCGGACAGTCCTTTGGCTGAACTGCTACCATTTGGTTCTCATTTTCGACCAGATCTTACAATTTTTCATTGTTCTCACGCTTCCAAAATGATATAATAGGTGTGTTGTAAATTTTCTTCAGCCAAAGAGAGGAGTATAAATATATGAAGTGTCCAATATGTGGAAAGGATCTTGAATTAAAGAACAAGCAGATTGGCACCAGCGAGAACGGTGAACCGATCTTTAATGAATATGCGATATGCCGTGACTGCCGAAAACAGTGGAATCTTGACAAACAGAGGGCGAAAAAGACAGCCGCCGGGAAAACATCTTCTGAAAAAAGCGCTTCCTCAAAAGCCGCTTCTGTAAAAGCTGCTTCTCAGAAGGCCGCGCCTGCGAAAGCCGCTTCTCAGAAAGCTGCGCCCGCAAAAGCCGCTTCTCAGAAAGCTGCGCCCGCAAAAGCTGCTTCTCAGAAGACTGCGTCAGCTTCTTCCAACGCAGCCGCAGCTAAGAAAAGCGAAAATTCTGAGAAACCCGAAAGTACAAAGAAACTGACACCGCCAGGGAAAACCGCAAATACGAAGAGGCAGGGAGGCAGGAAAACTTCTGTCTCAAACACAGAGGGAGTTTCCCGTCCGGTTTCTGCAAAAACAACGTCTCGTCCTGCTGAGGAATCACAAGCTGTTTCTGCAAAAAGGAAACCGGTCAAAAAACGCGTATCCCGGACGTCAGAGGAAACTGTCGAGGAGAAGCGCTACAGTAATATTCCGTCTGAAAAAGTACGGACAAAACACGAGAAAGCCGCCCGCCAAGGATATGAGGATATGCTCGCAACAGGCACCATTCCCAAACCCGGCAGAAAGAAAAAGCAGCTGAAAGACGAGACAAAGTCTCTTCGCTCAGCCAGCGCTGAAAAGCCGGAGACATCGCCTGCCAAAAATGACGACTATGAGGATTACGATGATGATTATTATGACGATACACCGAAATTCCGCGCAATGCGGATAGTCCTTGCAGTCCTCTCCCTTGCAGGATTCGCCTATTTTATTTTCAGAGGATTCACAGCAGGTCTTACCGGCACGGAAGACTCTCTTCTGTCGCCTGGTATGGTATACGTAATCCTGGCTCTGTGTATGCTCGTATCCGCACTCCTTTATTTCATCATGCTGGGTACAAACACCGTATTTGCTTTCCTCCTGCCTATGATCTTCTATCTCGGAGGCGGAGTCTTTGCTTTCTTTAACCGGGGCGATGATATGCAGGTACTTGCAGCCGCTGTCGCAGGCGCGGTGCTGGCCGTAATCTCACTCATTCTTGCCATCACTTCAAGAGGCGGAGATGAGTACGATGATGACTATGATGATGCGTTTGATGATGACTATGCTGACGATTACGATGACTGAAACATATATGGACGCCGCATGATATTGCGGCGTCTTTTTTCTCTTTTCACCGCTTTTAACCTCTTACATATAATAGTACTGGAGATTTTTAACAGCTTATGTATGGAGGTTTTTATGAAAAAGCGTATTTTATCAGGTTTGCTCTGCTCAGCCCTCTCTCTGATGCTGCTCGCCGGATGCTCAGAAACATCCGATGAGAAGTCTGCTGTTTCAGATGCCGGCGCTGCGGAACAGACCGGAGAACCCGAGAAGGCAGAACCAGTCAAAGTCACCCTGAACGAAGTGGCGCACTCTATTTTCTATGCGCCTATGTATGCCGCAATTGAGGAAGGGTACTTTGAAGAGGAAGGAATTGACCTGGATCTGGTCTGCGGTTTTGGAGCGGATAAGACTATGACCGCCGTCATCTCCGGCGAGGCCGACATTGGTTTCATGGGGTCAGAGGCGTCGATCTATACCTATGCAGAAGGCGCCACAGACTATGTGGTCAACTTTGCCCAGCTCACCCAGAGAGCCGGGAACTTCCTGGTAGCCAGGGAAGAAATGCCTGACTTTAAGTGGGAAGATCTCAAAGGCCATCTTGTGCTTGGCGGACGCAAGGGCGGCATGCCTGAGATGGTCTTTGAGTATATTCTGAAAGAAAATGGAATCGATCCTGAAACAGATCTGGAAATCAACCAGAATATCGATTTCGGATCTACAGCCGCAGCTTTCTCTGAAGGTCAGGGGGAGTTCACTGTCGAGTTTGAACCAGGCGCAACCTCTCTTGAATCTGAAGGCAAGGGCTATGTCGTCGCATCTCTCGGGAAAGACAGTGGTTATGTGCCCTACACCGCATTCAGCGCGAAACAGAGCTATATTGACAAGAATCCGGATATTATCCAGGGCTTTACAAACGCACTGCAGAAAGGCATGGATTATGTCCAGAGCCATACTCCGGAGGAAATCGCCGATGTGATCGAACCACAGTTTCCCGAAACTGATCTGGAGACAATCACAACTATTGTGACCCGCTATTATGACCAGGACACATGGAAAGCGGACCTCATCTTTGAAGAGAGCAGCTTTGACCTGCTCCAGGATATCCTGGAAAGCGCGGGAGAACTGGAAGAACGGGTTCCTTACGAAGATCTTGTGACAACGGAGTTTGCAGAAGCGGCAGTGCAATAGAACCGGCTTTCATTCAGTTTTGCGCTATCGTGACTGCCGCCACTGTTTCCTCTGATTTTTCCTCTGGTATTTCTCCTGTTTTTTCGTTATACTATTCTTCAAGAGACACAGAAAGGGAGGCATGCTTTAAGCTATGCTTCCCTTGTATACTGACAGAAACCTTTTTAATATCATTTTTTCAGAAAGGCATTATAAACTATGATCGATAAAAAGCTTATCCCCTATGGAGGATTAAAGAAGGAACCCTTTTCCGGCAGCCACCGCGGAATGCGTTATTTCTTTCGGGGTGACGATGGAAAGAAAAGCACAACTTTCACTGTTTTTGTTTATCCGGAGCCTTGGTGCTTCGAGCAGACTCCGGACGAAGAGAAACAGAAGGAAACCTTCCCCCTGTCAGAGGAGGGAATGGATCAGGCAATCGCCTGGCTCTGGGAAAAGTTTGAATCTGAAAAGGACCGTTGGCTGACTGCTGAACAGGAAATGATGCACACCGTAAACCGCCGTTCGCAGCTGTAAACATTGCTGTACACAAGGCAGGCGGCGCGGCTTCAGGCCGCTTAATTTCTGTATTTTTCCGGCTTTATCCGCACTTTATTTATTTTTTATAATCTTTAAATTTTCTTCCATATATTGTCACAGCCCCTTCATAATTCTCTGCTACTATATAAGCATGAAAACAAGAAGACAATGGCTGTATTTGCAGCCTGCCTATATGGCCATTGGACTTCGCCTAAATTCACTTCAGAAAGAGAATTTTACTTTCCTGGAACATCAGAAAATCCGGATTCCCTTTTTCTTCCAGCACCTCAATCTTTTCCCGCTGCACAAACCAGCACAGCACATCCCTCTCCTCATGCGCCGATGACGCAGCCGGCTCTTTCAGATATCCCTCCGCGCCTTCCTCAACTCCTTCCGGATGCAGATAGTAGTTCTGTTCAAAGGGAAGAAGGGCACTGCCTTCAAGGTGAAATCGGATCATATTCTCTCCCCGTTCCCCCCACACAGGTATAAAATCATGGGCTCTGTAGCCAAACCACCCAGTATCCTCCGGGATCTCCCGCTGTGTATGCAATGTAATCCCCCAGTCCAGCGCCTGCGCCGTATGATTGTCCGTCCTGTTTATACGTGAGAAATTCTTGCAGCCGGTCAGCCGGGCCGCCGCCCTGCTCACCGGATTCTGGAAGAGTTCTTTTGTCTCCCCTGACGCGGATACCTTCCCCTGATCAATAACAATCAGATCTTCACTAAAGCGATACACTTCATCTCTGTTATGGGACACCATAATCACAGTACCCTTATAATCATCAAGCATTTCAATCAACTCCTGCTGCAGCTGATCTTTCAGAAACATGTCCAGCGCAGAGAACGGTTCGTCCAAAAGGATCACATCAGGCTCATAGGCCATAATCCTCGCCAGCGCAACTCTCTGCTGCTGGCCTCCCGAGAGCTGCCCGGGGAGCCGTTTTTCCAGCCCTTCCAGCCGAAATTTCCGGATCATTTCCCGCACCCGGTTCTCATTATCCTGACGGCTTCCTTTCAGGCCCGCGGCAATGTTCTTCTCAACTGTCATGGCCGGAAACAGAGCATAATTCTGAAACAGATATCCGACATTTCTTTTCTGGGGTTTCAGATTAATCTTCTGATTCTGATCAAACAGCGTTCTTCCTTCTACGATAATCGTACCTTTGTCCGGTTTTTCGATTCCGGCTATACTTTTGAGCGTCATGCTCTTTCCGCATCCGGAAGCCCCGAGAATGCCGATGCGCCTTGACTCACTCTGAAAGTCCATGTCCAGAAGGAAGCTGCCCAGCCTTTTTTTGATTTTGACGTTGATGGACACTGCCTACCACCTCCCGATATTTTTCATCTTTTTCCCGGAGATCAGGTTCATCAGAAAGATCACGAGGAACGCGATCACCATGACCACGGCGACCCAGATTCCGGCAGTCAGATAATCTCCGTCCTGGATAACCATTGCGATCTTCTGTGAAATCGTGCCGGTCTTGCCCGGGATATTCCCCGCCAGCATGGATGTGGCTCCATATTCGCCCAGAGCCCTTGCAAATGTAAGAATCGTCCCGGAGGCGATCCCCGGCCCGGCAGTCGGGACAATGATCTTCCAGAATATTTTTGTGTCTGACATTCCCAGGGTACGTCCCGCATAGACTAGGTTGACGTCGATCTGCTCCATCGCGGCCCGCGCATTCCTGTACATCAGCGGAAACGCGATCACCGTCGCCGCAATGACGCATCCCAGCCATGTCTGAACCACTTTAAATCCGAACTCATCAAAAAGGAATTCCCCCAGCGGCCGCCTCCTGCTGAACAGAAGCAGGAGAAAAAAACCTGCCACAGTCGGCGGCAGCACCATCGGCAGAGTCAGAATACCGTCGATAACCGCCTTCTTGCCCGGCGTTGTCTTAACTACTTTTCTCGCCGCAAAGATGCCGAGGAAAAATGATATCACGGTGGCCACCACTCCTGTCTTTAATGAAATGAACAGGGGACTCCAGTCCAGTTCTTCCAAAATCTGCATGATCTCTTCCATAGCTTCCCTCCGCAGAATATTTTCTCTCATAAAGAATGCGGACAAAGGCCATCGCTCTGTCCGCTTCCTGCCGTCCTGTATATCTCTTTCTCTTACCTGTATTTTACATTCGCGTCAATTATTCTACGTCTGTATCAAAGTAATAGGAATCAAATACTGCCTTGGCCTCGTCTGAAAGCACGAACGCCAGGAAATCTTCCGCTGCCGCTGTCTGCGCGTCGTCTGCCTCCTCGTTAACTACGCGCGCGATCGGATAGATTACATTTCCTGTCAGATCATAGCTTACTGTCTGAAGGATGTCAATATCATCCTCATATCCATAAGTGTCAGAATAATAAGTCGTTCCCACTTCACAGGAGCCTTCCACAACCGCTGAAAGAACTTTGCTCACATTGTCCTGCTCGCTGATCTCCACTCCGCCGAGCGCGTCTGATACTTCCTGTGTAGTAATGGAAGCCGGATCATCTGTCTTCGGAAGGATTCCAAGACTGATCAGAGCCTGTCTCGTATAGCGCCCCACCGGCACGCTTCCGCCTGCCAGGGCAATGCTCTCAGCCTCGTTCAGGTTCTCAAGCCCTGTCACCTTTGTTCCGCTGTCCTTCAGTGTGATCACAACAACCTGGTTGTTCACCACATTTGCCCTTGTTCCTTCCACCATCAGTCCGTCTGCTTCCAGATCATCCATCTGCTTCTGCGCAGCTGAAAAGAAAATGTCACATTCATACCCTTCCTGAATCTGTGTCAGAAGTGTACCTGAGCTGTCCGCATTGTATGTAATCTTTACATTCGGATGATCCTCATTGTACATCTCTGCCAGTTCTGTCATAACCGTGTTCAGACTGGCTGCGATAAATACCTGGATCTCAGTCTCTTCCTCCCCGGAATCTGTACTTTCCGCCTCTGCAGTCGTATCACTGCTCTCTCCGGCATCATCTCCGCCGCCCGAACATCCTGCCATGGAAAATACCATAATTCCCGCAAGAAGTGCGGCTAATACTCTTTTCTTCATAACTATTTTGTCCTCCTTGTCTGCCTTCATGCTGAACGCTTTAGAAGACGGTATCTGAAGCATTGCACTCAGACTTATGTTTCATTATATCCGATTGCTTTTTAAAAAGCAATCGCTTCCCCAACAATTTCCATACAATTGTGTAACAGTTCAGCCGTCAGGGATTGATAAAGCTGGTTTATGCCTGCACAAAAAAGCCGTAAACGCTGTCATTCAGCGCTTACGGCTTATCCTAAGCAGATGACGGGAGTCGAACCCGCCTCCCCAGCTTGGGAAGCTGGTGTTCTACCGATGAACTACATCTGCATCTGGCACGATAAAAATTATACATCTCTTCGGCCGAAATTGCAAGAGCTTTTTGCTTAATCTCCTGCCAATCTTAATCTCCCGCCAAACAATCACTCAATCTGCCAGTCTATCGGCTCCAGCCCATTCTTCTCCAGAAACTCATTTGTCCTGCTGAACGGCCTGCTGCCGAAGAATCCCCGGAATGCCGAGAGGGGACTCGGATGAGGCGCTGTCAGGATCAGATGCTTTGGATTTGTCAGCATTGTCCTTTTCCTCTGGGCAGGACTTCCCCACAGAATGAATACAATCGGCCTGTCCTGGCTGTTCAGAGCCATAATGGCCGCATCTGTAAACTCTTCCCAGCCAATCCCTCTGTGGGAGTTAGCCTGATGGGCGCGCACTGTCAGTACCGTGTTCAGCATCAGCACTCCCTGCTCGGCCCATTTGGTCAGGCATCCGTGATTCGGAATCGTACATCCCAGATCATCGTGGAGCTCCTGATAGATATTTACAAGAGACGGAGGAATCTCAACCCCTTTTTTGACGGAAAAGCACAGACCATGTGCCTGACCGTTGTTATGATATGGATCCTGTCCCAGGATTACCACTTTTACATCTTTCAGAGGAGTAAGATGAAAAGCATTGAAGATATCTTCCGCCGGAGGAAATATCAATCTGGTTCTGTATTCCTCATTCACAGTTTCAAAAAGCTTTTTATAATATGGCTTTGAAAATTCCCCCTTCAAAGCCTCATACCAGTCTCCATTCAGTCCTGCCATTTTATTCTCCTTTTCTTCCGTACAGCTCTTTACAGGCGTACCGCAATTCCCTCTTCACGGAGGTATTCTTTTACCTGACGGATCTCCAGTTCTTTATAGTGGAACAATGAAGCCGCCAGAGCCGCGTCTGCCTTTCCTTTAGTCAGCGCATCTTTAAAATGTTTCAGCTCTCCTGCCCCGCCGGATGCAATCACAGGAATAGAGACGCTTTCTGCTATTCTTCTTGTCAGCTCCAGGTCATATCCCGCTTTGGTTCCATCACAATCCATGCTGGTCAGCAGAATTTCCCCTGCGCCCAGGCTCTCCACCTTTTTTGCCCACTCCACAGCGTCAATCCCCACATCGATGCGGCCGCCGTTCTTATAGATATTCCACCCGGTGCCGTCTGCCCTGCGCTTTGCGTCAATAGCCACAACTACGCACTGGCTGCCAAATTTATCCGCCGCGTCCCGGACAAGTTCAGGCGTGTTAATTGCAGATGAATTGACTGACACCTTGTCAGCGCCTTCCCTGAGAATAGCCCGGAAATCGTCCACTGTCCGTATGCCTCCGCCTACTGTAAAGGGAATAAAGACACATTCCGCAACTTTGCGCACCATATCAATTACTGTCCTTCTTCCGTCAGAGGAGGCAGTAATATCCAGAAATACCAGTTCATCCGCACCGGCCCGGTCATACGCGCGCGCGATCTCCACCGGATCCCCCGCGTCTTTCAAATCGACAAAATTTACGCCTTTTACCACCCGCCCGGCATTCACATCCAGGCAGGGAATGATTCTTTTTGTAAACATAGCTTTCCTCCTCTTACAGCTCCACAAAATTCTTCAGGATCCTCAGCCCTATATCGCCGCTCTTCTCCGGATGGAACTGGCAGGCAAATACATTCCCCTGCTCCACTGAGGCATGAATATGGACACCGTACTCCGTAGATGCTTTCACAATTTTCTCATCCGCTGCTTTCAGATAGAAGGAATGGACAAAATATACATATGACTGTTCAGGCACGCCATAAAATAGTCTGCCGTCGTTCTGCAGATGCAGAGAATTCCACCCCATATGGGGAATTTTCAGGCCTTCAGCAGCCGGGATCTTTAAGATATCGCCTTTGAGGATACCCAGTCCTTTCACCCCCGGCGCTTCATCGCTCCTCTCAAAGAGAAGCTGCAAGCCCAGACAGATCCCAAGGAAGGGAGTTCCCTGCTCCGCGACACACCGAATCACCTGTTCCAGCCCTCTTGCCCTGATATGCTCCATTGCATCTCCAAAAGCCCCTACTCCCGGCAGGATTACCTTATCTGCGTTTAAAATTTCCTCCGGATCTCCTGTAATCTTTACATCCTGATCCAGATACATGAGCGCCTTCTCAACACTTCTGATATTTCCGGCATCATAATCAATGACTGCGATCATCCGCTGTCCCTCTCTTTCTGTTATTTTTTACTCCTATTTTTACTGCAGGCACAGGCGTATCATCCACTGCCTCCAGATTATTTATGTACTTCCTGGTCTCCTTCACAATGACCGGCCACAGCAGCACATCCGATTCCAAAAGAGACGAATCCCGCAGACACAGCAGCCTTCTTTTCCTCCAGAACAGAATGTGAAAAAAACAAAGAGACACGCAAGATGCCCGCTGCGGACAGCCGGCATCCCGCATGTCTCTAAACGGTTCTGCAATAGTTGCATTTTACCGCATTTTCACTTTAATGTAAAGAAGTATCGCTTCTCTTTTCTGCAGGGAAGCGCGAATAATTCTATGGTTCTTCACTGCTGCCGGGAAGCATCTTCCCTTCCTCTTCTGTCTCAGAACCGTTCTTGGCATCCAGTTCGAACCAGAATTCCACACCGTTGTTGAAATTTCTTATGCCATATCTTTGATGGAAAGACTCCATGATCGCCTTCACGATAGACAAACCGATACCATTTCCTCCATATTCTCTTGTATGCGCTTTATCCACTTTATAAAATTTGTCCCACAATTTAGGAACATCCTCTTCCGGAATCGGCTTCCCGCTGTTAAACACTGAAATCCTCGCTTTATTATCCACAGTGGCAATTCTCACTTCAATCCGCTTTTCATTTTCTACATGATGAATCGCATTTGTCAGATAATTTCTCACCACCTGCTCCGTCTTAAACTCATCCGCCCATACATACAGATATTCATCCGCAATAAAATCGACCTTAGCGTCCGCCTGCTGCACCAGAATTTCACAGCTTGCTATGACTCCCTTTACCAGCCTTACAATGTCAAACCGTTCGAACTGCATCTCATCATTGCCGAATTCCAGCTGATTCAAAGTCAGAAGATTGCGGACCATCTGATTCATTTTACCCGCCTCGTCCATAATCACGTCGCAGTAAAACTCCCTGCTCTCCGGATCATCATTGACACCCTCTTTGAGTCCTTCCGCATACCCCTGGATAAGGGCAATCGGCGTTTTGAGCTCATGGGACACATTTCCGAGAAATTCATTTCTCATATCTTCGATCTTTTCTTTCTGCTCAATATCCTTCTGGAGCTGATTGTTAGCGCTCTTAAGTTCTGAGATCGTCTTCTCAAGCTGGACTGACATGCGATTAAAATTTCTCCCGAGAATCCCAATCTCATCACTGCCGCCTCCTGTGTATTTTGCGTCAAAATTCAGGTTTGCCATTTCCTGGGACAGCCTCGCCAGCTCCATCACCGGTTTAGTAATCCTGCGGGAAAAAAGCCAGATAAGAATCCCACAGAGGATCATGCCTACAACGCCCAGGTAGATCAAAAACCGGTTGGCAAGAACGGCGCTCTCCCTGATGCTTGCCAAAGGGCTCTGCATCAAAAACCAGGATCCATCGGAAAACCTTCCCCACATCTTCAGATATTCTGAGTCAGAGCCTGTTCCGTCTCTGTATATTGTATATTCATCAGACTGGCGGATCACCTGATCTTTCGCAATCACAGTTAGTCCTGTAATTCCGCTGAGCATATCAATAAACCTGGGGTCATCCCCACTCAGTGTGGAAAACTTAAGATTCCCGCCGGTGTCTACAATCACCACATCCACGTTCGCTTTTTCTGTCCGAATCAGAATCCCCATAAACTCTTCCGTATCTGCCAGATCTCCGTCTGTGATTGTCTGATTCACCTCATTATAAGTCCGAATCAGCTCTTCCGACTTGTGCGACACATAGTAGCTCCCCAGAAAACTGTTGTTGATAATAAGAACCGCTCCAAGGACAAAGGAAAATAAACCGATAAAGATCGCAATCATCTGTCTTCTGACTGAATGTTTCATGATCTTCACCCCACATTAATCTGTCTCGAATTTATACCCCATCCCCCATATAGTCTTGATATATTCTCCTTTGGCTCCGAGTTTGCTGCGCAGTTTCTTCACATGAGTGTCTATTGTGCGGGCGTCGCCGAAATAATCATAATTCCAGACATTATTCAGTATTTTTTCTCTGGACAGAGCGATTCCCTCATTCTCCACAAAATAAGCCAGAAGCTCAAATTCTTTATAGCTCAGCTCCACCGGCTCTCCGTCCAGGGTTACAATATGCGCCGCTTTGTCTATCACGATTCCTCCTGCTTCGATCACATCCCCGCCGGTACTTCCAAGAGTCCTGCGGAGGATCGCATTCACTCTGGCTACAAGGATCTTCGGACTGAACGGTTTGGAAATATACTCATCAACGCCCAGTTCAAATCCCTGAAGCTCATCCCGTTCCTCCGATCGCGCTGTCAGCATAATAATCGGCACTTTCGAAGATTCTCTGATTTCCCGGCAGACCTGCCATCCATCCATCCTCGGCATCATCACATCCAGTATAATCAGTGAAATGTCCTTGTCACTGTAAAATAAGTCCATGGCTTCCATCCCGTCGCCGGCCTCCAGCACTGTATAACCTTCTCTGGTAAGGAAGTCTTTGACCAGCTTCCGCATTCTGCTCTCATCGTCCACTACAAGAATTTTAATATTTCCCATACCGTTCCACTCCTTCTCATAATTAATGTAAGTTTACCAGAGAAATATGTCAATCCTGTGAACTTCAGTAAATCCGGCAGCAGTTCAGCTATCCGGCGTCAGAAGCCGGATTCTGTCGATTTTTCTCTTGCATTACATGCTCCTTGATGATAATATATTATCGATTCATGAGGGAGTAATCGGCGTACACACGTGGTAAGTCAACATGCTGGCCTGTGAAAGGCCTGGCTTACATTAAATGATGAGACTCATGTACAGTTTTTGTGCTGTGCATGTCTCATTCTGACAGGCGCGGCATGGCGTCTGTTTTTTTTGCGTCATAATCACATAGGAGGAAAATTATGGGACTTGTTGAACTTTTTATTTTAGCCGTAGGTTTATCAATGGATGCATTTGCAGTGTCCGTCTGTAAGGGGCTTGCAATGCCAAAGATCTCTGTACGAAAAACTGTCATCGTCGGCCTCTGGTTCGGGGGGTTCCAGGCCCTAATGCCGGTGCTCGGCTATCTGCTGGGCGTACAGTTCCAGGACAAAATCACATCCGTCGACCACTGGATCGCCTTTGTTCTGCTGGGAATTATCGGTGTAAACATGATCCGTGAAGCCTGTTCAGGAGAATGTGAGAGCGAAGACGATTCTCTTGATATCCGGACTATGTTTCTTCTCGCTGTCGCTACAAGTATTGACGCGCTTGCTGTGGGGATCACATTTGCATTCCTTAAGGTCCAGATCGTTGCCGCAGTTCTCTTTATCGGAGTGACGACTTTTATCATCTCTGCACTTGGGGTTAAAATCGGGAATGTATTTGGGACAAAGTATAAAGCAAAGGCCGAGTTTGCCGGAGGGCTTATACTGGTTCTGCTCGGTTTTAAGATTCTGCTGGAGCATCTGGGAGCATTTTAAGGAAGCAGAAGATAGTCTTATAAATGCTTTTCAACATCAGCCGTCAACTATTCGCAGTAGTTGGCGGCTATTTCTTTCCCTTGAAAATCTGATATCACAGACTGACAAGGGCAACAATGAAAATTTAATTTCATTATCAAATTCCCAGCGTCTATACATCTCTACATTCGTAACAGTAAATGTTGCAGGGTACCCTTCTTTGCTGTATTCGATAAATTGCTTTTCGCACAGCTCTCCGGGGATTCGCGCTTTTATATTTGAAGTCACCATTTCCGCACTCCCTTCCTAAAAATTCATAGCTGCACTGACCAATCACCAAAATCGAATGTGCCGCTTCCGTGATGAAGTTTTCCTTCCACTTTAAGCTTCCTCAATCCATTTTTCCGTAAAGGACATAAACTCCACATTGTACTGCTGGAACAGTTCCAGCATGTTGGCAAAATCCAAAATGGAGCTGCTGACAGTTCTATTATACCGTCAGCCCCCAAAGAGAAAAGAGTTATGAAAACATTTTTTACTGTGATTGTTGCAATGCTTATATTGCTGCTTATTATATACATCAATCGCTTACATCAGCAGGATTAACCGCACCTTATGTCCTATGCCCGCACTCTATGTCAGGGCTTGAAGCATTATATTGGGCGCAAAAATATCCTGATGAGGTGTCTGCAATTATTGGGCTTGATATGGCAGTTCCAGAGTATTATGACAGCATGGACATAAATATTCCGCTTATGTGTATTGCAAGTTAATCGGCAACTATAACTATGATAAATGAAATGGAATGGGTGAAGGGGAATATATAGAATTAAACTGCCCGCATTATGTTCACGACTACGAATACAAGGCAATAAGTGAAAGTATCATTGAATTTCTATCGGAACATTAACTTCCCAATTTTCTCCATCTGCTCGTTAAAGCGGCAGAGTGCAGAATACAAAAAAAAGGTAAGCAGTCAGACCCTCAGAATCGTACTGCCCACCCTATAAAAACTACTCAAACCACTAATTTTTTAGTGCGGGTTTAAGTATTACTTCTCTGGTGCGGATAACAGGAGTCAGTGCGCCTGTTTTTACCTATTATATACCCCGTTTTCCGTTGTTTTACTCTTGTAACTTTGCATAGTATATCATGTTTTTGTACTCTGTACAATTTTTTAGTATCATTTCAGTATCACCGGGAACCCCGGCAGATCGCCGACCTTGTAGGTCAAAGGTCGCATTTCGCTACCTCTGCCCCGGCGTTTCGCCTGGTGAGCCCGTCTGATCGCCTTCCCGGCTGTCGGATCATGATACCCTTCATGGTTCTTCATCAAATATATCCCAACTCCTCTTCTGCCCACCTGAGGGCTTCTCTCTCAACCTCGCTGGTCCATGTCTCTTTAAACCGCCGCACTCCTACGTGATGAACCGGAGCGGCTGAGAGATATTCCTCAAAGTATGCCCGGAACTTCTTACACCTGTGAGGCTTCCGAAGCGCGTTCAATGCCCTCCGTTCTTCTATACCAACCTTTCCGTTTCCGTACCCCAGCACTTCCCCCGCCTTAATCCTGGTCATGCCATCCCCGTAGACCATCCTGAGCACTGCGGGTTGATCTCCGGGGAGCTGATCCACAGCAATCCACAGTTCCCGCTTCATCTGCTCCTTGTCGATCTCCCTGATGGTATCCTCTTCCATGTCCTCACCAGATGGCACAGTATCACCTATACTGATATCGCCCTCCATGCCCTGCACAGGCTCGTCAAGGCTTCGGATATTGCCCATCTGAGCCGCTTTCCTGATCTGGTCGAGTTTCTCTCGGCTGACGTACAGGAAGGCGCACAGCTCCCGGTCTGAGGGATCACAGCCATACTCCTGCCGGTATTCCCTCATGATCTTCTGGTACTGCCGGACTTCATCCCCTGCGTTGAAGGAAAGACGCACTGTTCGGCTATTGTCTGCGCAGATCCGCATCCGGCGCTTGATCCAGAATGCTGCATAACTGATAAAGGACATTCCACGGCCCGGATCATAATGCTGAACTGCTTCACACAGGGCAATATAGCCCTCCTGTTCAAGATCCTCCATCTCTGCCCCGGCTGAATACTTCCGGGCCATCGTTGCGATAAATCCCCGGTTCTGCTGCCATAGCTTAAGCATGTTCTCCGCTTCGTTCTCCCCGGACTGGATTCGGGCTACTATCTGCTCGTTGTTCATCGTGATCGTCTTCCTCCAACATCTCATCCACTGCCTTCAAGTATGCAGCGCAGCACCTTTCCGCTCTGCCATGCGTCAGATGGTACATGCTGACGTTGCGCCCCTGTTTCAAGAGGTTGATATACATCTTCATACTGGAAGTGCAGAAGGTTCCATCAAGTGTATAGCTGACCTCATCATCCTGACCGATCCCCAAGGCCTTCACCCTTCGTTCAAGATCATTTAGATTCAATACCATTCACCGCCCTTCCTGCTCTCCTCATACTCTGTGATCTTCCTCTCGAGCTCCTCTATTCGTTTCTGCTGTTCTTCCGTTTTGATCGCATACAAGACGGCGTTACAGGCTGAAATAATGCTGTTTGCTTCCTTGGCTTCAATCTGGCCATTCACGACCATGTTTGACACCCGTACCAGAACCCGGCGTACCTCTGTGGGTGTTTTCATTCTGAACCGGATCCCCATATCATCACCGCCTTTCAAAAACACCCCAGACGCAAGGAGAGAGCGCCCAGGGTGCTTTTATCAATTATACCGACGGCTGATCCTCCTGATAGTAGATCGCCATCTTCTTATTGTCCAGTACAAACGCATCATACACGATACGCCCCTCCACCAGATCACCGCTGATGAAAGGCGGGCTGGTATGCAGCTTATATTCCTCTAGTTTGGTAGGCGCCACCGTAGCGCACGGATGAGCCACCATAAAGCCGAAGTTTGACGGGAGTCTCTTTGCCGGGATCTTCACAACCCGGTTTCCGTCAAGCTCCGCAACAACTCCCTTTATCCGGAGATCTGCGCCGATGTCGCTATTCAGTGTAATGTCGCTGCACTGCTTCATAAGCAGAAGCACCGCAGGGGTAACGATCAGCGCCCTTGTGCCATCATCCGGAACCTCTGCATCATCCAGCACCTGAGTCGCTTTGATGATCTCCGTGTAGATGTTATCCGCTGTCAGCGTAACGGCTGCGGGCTTTGTTCCTGCCTTAGCCGCCATTACTCCGTATACATAAGTGTCCACCTCCGGGATTACTACTTCACGCTGCTGTCTGGCCAGGGCAGACGCTCCGGAAAGCTGCTGCTGCGTTTCGTCAGCGTCCAGCTTGTCGATTGCAAATGTAAAGGAACGATCCTTCGCCAGTGTCAGCTCTTCTGTTGTTGCATCCAGAGACTCGATCGCCCCATATCTGGACAGGATCACAGTCTCCCCGGGCATTTTCCCCATATTTTCGCCGGGCCTGTCGTAGTCGTTCATCTGTCCCGTTGTCACTTTGTACAGTTTAATTGAATGTGCACCAGCCCAACTGTAATCATTGTTTGTAACTAATGATTTCTTGCTCTCTGTGGCAAATACTTCATCCACATAAGGCTGATATTTTGTCGTTAAATCAATAGCCATTTAATCTATCACCTCTTAATGCCAAAGGCTCCAGCGATCGGATCAGGATTTCCGGAAAAGCGTCCGCTTTCTCTCGGGGTGGTCTGGCGCGCCTTGCTCTTCACAGCTTCATTTACAGCCTGATTGAACACGGCCGCAACGGTTTGAAGGCTCTTCTCGCACTCTTCCGCGCTGTCATAGCTCACCAGATCAGCCAGGCCGGCCGGCATACCATTTTCAGCCAGCTTCTCCAATGTGTCTGCCTTTAGCTCTCTTCTTAATATTTTACGCTCCCTCTCGTCAAGGTCGCTCTCTCTGGTTCCTTCTTCGAAAGCCTTTGTCAGCTTCTCCCGCTCACGGTTGAGGCGTTTCTGCACAATGGCGTTGACCTCTTCCTCTGTGAACGTCTTCGGGGGTCTCTGCCCCTCCTGATGCTCTTCATGCTGCTGATCGGCTTCCTGCTGCTGTCCCGTTTTCTGTTCTTCGGTAACGGTTCCCGGCTTGTTCGTGTTATTCTCCATAACAACCTCCTGTTTTACGTCCAGTAGACTAAATTTGGTTAGGCGTGAAATCCAGCCAGGGCAGCAGGACGATGAAACCACCGCCCCAGCTAGTTCTGACAGTTTTACGTGATGCCGCACTTACGGAATAAAAAACCGAAGGTGAGCATATGAAAAGAGGACGCAGGAAACAGCTTTCTTCCACTTCTGGAATCAAGTCATTTCCCACGTCCTCTAAGGCTTACACCGTGGAGGTATCCCCGGTGCGGTACTTGCTCTATATGCTCTAAAGCAAGTATATCATTTTCATAGGGGGTATGCAATCATTTTCCCTGTATTCTCAAGGATTTTCGGCATTTTCAGTAACCAAAACATGGGGTAAACCCACACCTTTCATAACAATATAGGCGTTTTTATAGGCCCCTTCCTGCCGCTTGGCCACCTTCCAGGACTTCACCGCCGGGGAGAGCAGCCGGATCACTCCGGCCAGCTCCTCATCATCGGTATATGATACTCTAATCTTTATGCTCATGATCTGCCTCCGTTCCGAGCTCATGCCTTACATTTTGGTATGTAAGCGCAAGGAAAAATCCCCTGCGGTTCAAATAGCTCATAGTGCCGATCCCACCTATTCCATATCCATTACAAGCACTACTTTCCATTTTCTTCGCGAACTCAACAGCCTCTCTGCTCGTAAGTTCTATTGCTACCTTCTCCGGGATAACATCCCGATCCACTACAAGACACGCATTCCTTTCAAAAAGCGCATTTGCTGCATCTTTATTTATCATATATTCCTTTCTCCTTCCATCCCGCCGCCCCGGTTCTGCTGTTGGCGCAGCTCCCCGGGGAGGGCGGTTATTCATTCTCTCATGCTCCGGCAGTATTACCAGCACGCCGGAGCGCCGTTCACTCTCTGATCTGCTCCCCTGCCGCCCGGATCGGGTGTGCCAACACCTTCCCCGGGAGGGCAGAGGCTTTATTATGCTGCTGAAAGTCTCCGCTCAATTCCTTCCCGGAAGATCCGCTTCACTCCTGGGCTCCAACAGTCCTCATGAAGCATATTCCTCAGTTCATCCACCGTGTTTGGTTCGATCAGTAATACTATCAGCTCTTCCCATTTACTCAACTGTAACGCCTCCCTTCGTTCCGATCAGCCGCGGCCTGTGTGCTTCGATCAGCTCAAACGCTGCTTTTAAGAAATTCAGTACCACTTCATTTCCCGCGCTCACCGCAAGCATTATCAGCTTAATCTCCATATAATCATCAGGAGTGGTATCCTGCATTTCTGCAATAAAGGACATGATAATCTTTTCTCTCTCAAACATTTCCTCTTCCTTTCCCCGGAAGATCCATGCTATTATGTAACTGGTGTTTTACCGCATGGCTCCGGCTGTGCTGCCCTGTAGAGAGTTGCCGCTCCCTATGGGGCTTATTTCTTTATACTCCCGCGTCTACGCTGCCGCCAATATGAAGGAAAGTGTATTCCCTGCCGCCGTATCTCGCCGGGGAAACATCCACACACTCAGCCAGCGACTCGATCGGTGCGCTCATATCAATCAACGTGCTGTTAATGTCATTCAGTACGTCCGCGATCCGCTTTAACTGCGCCAGCTTTGCAACCTCTATTTGTGTTGCTGCATCCATGTGCTCGTACTCTGCACCGAGCTCCTTCAGGATATCAACAGCATTATCTTCTGCATCTCCAAAAAGTTGCAAGTTCACTTTCTTATTCTTCATTTTTGTCTCCTTTCATGTGGGGGTATAACATCTATGTCACCTTGTCATCATGTCACCCATTGTCATCTGCTCGGTGTCATTGGTGACAACGGTGTCATTAGTGTCATTAGTGTCATTGATGACATTAAAAATATATTTTCTCCCCCGTTTATTTCTATCTGTTTTATAATCAATACCATCAAAATAGAGTAAAGCCTCAAACTTATTTATAAGAGCACCAACTTTTCTCACATCTTCGTAAATCTCGCAGCTTAAGTATTTGCTCGCGCTCTTAATGTCACTGGCTGAGCCTTCCCATCGGCCACCGCCTTGCTTTACCAGCTTCTTGATTGTTTCGACAATCGGGCTCTGATCGTATTGCGCCTGGAGCCGTTGCGCTTCGATATCTTCCTCCGTGCCGATATACTCCCACTGAAATGTTTTCTTGTTAAACCGGATCTTTAATTTCTGAGTTTCCATATCACGGCCGGTTATATGCAGCGTTCCCTCTTCTGAGTAACGATCATCTTTCGTAATCACCCAGGCGCAGTCAAGTGCGCCCATGACTCCGACAGATCCAGAAAGCTCGTTGAACACATCTGAAGGATCTCGCATCTTCCTTGTGTGGTGAATCAGCATCAGCCCTATGTTGTGCTTGTCCGCAATCTGCTTAAGTACCTTGAAATCATCATAATCCCTGTCATATCCTGTCTGGTTCTTCTTCGCAGGTTGTCGGATCATCTGAAACACATCCACGATAATCAGCTTAATGTCTGGATGCTCCTGCAACTGATATTCTATCTGTTTTTCAAATCCGTCACCGATCCGCCCGGGCTCGTCTGTTCCTGTGATGATATGTAAATTATCCGGCTTCTTTCCAAACGGTCCTATAATCTGATTAAGTCTGCTTTTCGGTCTGCGCTTCGTACTCTCAAGATCAAGGTATAGACACGCGTGCTTGTGACAATCAAAATCAAGAAACTTTCCACCGTTACAGATAGCCACACACAGCCCCAGCGCCATATAGCTTTTATAGTATTTGCTCGGCGCTCCGATCATGGACAGTCCAACAGGAAGGATCTTTTCAACAATCCATTCTATCGGCGGAATATCCATCTTATCGAGCTCCGCTGCTGTAACTGCCCTGATAGGTTTGAATTCTTTCTTCGGAACAACTTTTCCGTTCTTTGTATCTGTCAAACCTCTGCGATCAAGTTCTTCAAGTACGTCAGCAATTCGCTGTTGCTCATCTTTTTCAAATCTTCCCGTGACTCCCTCACCGCCTTTCTTTTCAGATTTTCAAATTCATTTGGCCCACGGTCTCTTGACCATTCTGCCGCTCTTTTCATCTGCGCATCATGCTCCTGTTGCCACTCGGCTTTTACCGTCTCGTAATACTCCCGCGCTCTACTACATCCGAGAATTTCAAGCCGTGTGAGCGCGTTCTCGGCGAATCCCGGTGTAGTCAGCTCAAAACCTAATATCTTCTTGAATGTGCTCTTGTAGAGCTTCACATCAGGTCTCAGGGAGCGCATGAGCGGTTCTCTGCCGGCCTGCTGATCCGGCGCCCTGGGCTCTCCCTTAAAGATCCCGTCCAGCTCTCCGGACTTCTCCGCAGCTTCCATCTCCGCGCAGATCTGAGCGAAAATATCGTCAGGCACTCTCATTCATCGTCACCCCGAAGAAACGCTCTTTCACATAGGCCACCGGCACCTTGCCCCTTACGGTCAGAAATCCCTTCTCCTGCAGTTCTGCATTCATAATCCTGATATACTGGTACGCCTTACTCTCAGACACGCCCAAGAGCTCCTGCAGGTCCTTTGCACCGTATACTTGTCTTGTCATTGCTCATCCTCCTTTCTCATGCCGATATCAACGCATCCGTCTCTTGCCAACTGATTGACAATCGTGAACGCCTGGAAGTCTCCGAACGCTGTCCGGGTGATCTTCCTGCCTCTGTAAGTCGCTGTTATGATGTACATGTCTCCTCTCCTTTCTGTTGCGACGTCGCAACGCACTCATCTCTTGATCCAGCCCGCCAGCCTGTCAGTCTTCTATTTCGATGATCTCAGTTACATCAACGCCGAGAGCCTTCGCAATCTTTCCCACCGTATCCGGTTTTAAATCATCGCGGTACACTCTGCACAGCGTTCCTTTGGGGATCCCCGCCGCAGCAAGATCTTTTGTGCCTTTGCAGGCTCTTGCTTTAGCAAGGTCAAACTTTTTCTTATTGATCCTCATTCTCTTAATCACCTCGCTTCTTGTATCTCAAATTGACTTAGTTGCAAGTTTATAGTAACTCTTTTTGAGTTATAAGTCAATAGAAATAATTCTTTTTGATTGACTTCAATTTTCCTGTGGGGTATTATTTACAATGAAAGGATGTGAGTATATGGCTTTTAAAGATAGGCTGAAAGCAGCGCGGAAAAGGTCTGGACTTACTCAATTAGATATTGCTAAAAAAATTGGATTGCTAAACGCGCAAAGCTATGCCCAATACGAACAAGGCAAGCGCAAACCAAAGCAGGACACCTTGAACAAGATAGCTGACGCTTTGCATCTCGGCTATGGTTATGCTCCGAACGGCGAGCCTTATTTTTATTGCTTCGTGGACACAGTGCGTCATGGGGATGAAAACGAAAAGTTCAATGAATATCAGTATAATGATGCTATGTCGGGTGATTCTGATAGCGCCCCTTATATTCCCGATGCAAAATCAGAACCGGAAACTACTATCTCCGCTCACTTCGACGGTGACGAATACACCGAGGAAGAGTTAGAGCAGATCCGGAAGTTTGCGGAGTTTGTAAAAAGCCAGCGCAAAGACACCGAATAGCCCGCATTTCAAAAGAGACCTATATCATCTCCTGATCCAGCCCGCCAGCCGTGAAAAGGAGAATGATAAAATGGGAGTCTACAAAGACGAAAAGACCGGCGCATGGTTTGTGAAATGCTACTACACCGACTACACCGGCACAAAGAAACAGAAAATGAAGCGCGGATTCAGCCGCCAGAAGGACGCGAAGGAGTGGGAACGTCAATTCCTCGAGCAACAGCAGGGAAGTCCAGATATGAGCTTCTCGGCCATGTGTACGCTGTTTCTTGAGGATAAGAAGGCTCATGCCAAACTGAGCTCTTATAAGAGCGAGAAGGGGCGTCTTGAAGCGTGGGTAATTCCTTATTTCAAAGATAAGCCTCTCAGCAGTATTACCGCTGCCGATATAAGGAAGTGGCAGGCAGAACTAAAGACAGCCACAGGCACAAACGGAGAGCTGCTGTCTCAGTCATACCTGCATAATATCGTGATGGAGTGCTCTGCCGTGTTTAATTTTGCGGTGAAATATTACGGCCTTGCAAGGAATCCCTGCCGGATTGCGGGGGATAATATTGGAAAGAAAGTGAAGAGCGTCCAGTTTTGGACTCACGAAGAATTTGACCGGTTTATTGCTACGTTTGACAAATCAGATCCGTTTTACACTGCTTTCCTTGTCTTGTACTACACCGGCATGAGAATCGGGGAACTCATGGCCCTGACCTTTGCTGACGTGGATCTGAAGGCCGGAACGATCAGTATAAACAAGACATACCATAAAATAGACGGGAGGACGGTCATAACGCCGCCAAAGACGGAAAAAGGGAACCGCACAATTACGATTCCCCGGTTTTTATGTGAGTGCCTGGAACGGCACATGAAGCGCATCTATGGAGCCACACCAGATACACGGATTTTTAGTTCTTCCAAAAATCCGTACTTGCAGCACATGAAAAAACATGAAGCTCTGGCCGGGCTGCATCACATCCGGCTGCACGATCTCCGGCACTCTCACGCTTCGCTGTTGATCGAGCTCGGCTTCTCTGCGCTGCTGGTATCGGAGCGGCTCGGGCATGAGAATGTATCGACCACACTTGATATATATTCTCACCTATTTCCATCAAAGCAAAGTGAAGTTGCGGACAAATTAGACCGGCTCTATTCATCAGATAATTATTAAAATAGTATCATTTTAGTATCAAGGGGCAAAGAGAAACGGCAGAAAACGCACTGTTTTAGCGCATTCTGCCGCTTTTCAGTGCGGATAACAGGACTTGAACCTGCACGTCAAAGACACCAGAACCTAAATCTGGCGCGTCTGCCAATTCCGCCATATCCGCTTAATCACGCGCTGTATACAGGCTTTTTAGCTTCCTGTCTGCCAACGCAATTTCAGGATAAAAAAACGGAAACCCTGTCAATACGCAAGATTTCCTTTTAATAATATCCATGAGCGTGCGGGGATTCGAACCCCGGACAACTTGATTAAAAGTCAAGTGCTCTACCACCTGAGCTACACGCCCT
>CALWTQ010000035.1 GCA_944384505.1 uncultured Mediterraneibacter sp. | reverse complement strand
CAGAATTATCTGAAAATTAAAGAAATAAACTGACATTAATAAATGAAAAAAAGTGCCCATGATTACTTGACACATACCTAAATAGCTGCTGTCTTGACTTTTCTGCTCCCTCTATGCTATCATAGCTCCACAGTCATACGGTTTTCCTGTTTCAGAATTTAAACAGGCGTATGGCTTTTTTTATGAAATTAGGAGATGTTTGTTATGGAAAATAATAATTCATTCATGAAAACAAAGCCGGTATTTTCTCTGTTGGTGTCTATGTCTGTACCGATGATGCTTTCCATGCTGATCCAGTCACTCTACAATATCGTAGACAGCATCTATGTGGCCCGTCTGGGAACGGACGCGCTGACTGCGGTTTCTCTCGCCTATCCGCTGCAGAACGCGATTGTCTCTGTGGCCGTCGGTGTGGGAGTGGGGATCGGCTCTGCTGTCTCCATCTACCTGGGCGCCGGGGACCAGGAGCGTGCTGACCGCTCCGCCACAATCGGAATGGCGCTGACTGCATTCCATTGTATCCTGTTTATCCTGGCTGGTATCCTGATCACGAAGCCTTTCCTCTCTCTTTTTACAGAGAATCCGAAGGTGCTTGAGGATTCCTGCAGCTATACATATATTGTGTTGTGCTTCTCTTTTGGCTCCCTGCTTCAGATTGCCTATGAAAAGATCTTTCAGAGTATCGGGAAAATGAAGATCACTATGTATCTGCTCATCGCAGGCTGTGTGATCAACATCATTCTTGATCCGATCCTCATATTCGGGCTTCTCGGATTTCCCGCTCTCGGCGTTGCGGGTGCGGCGATTGCTACAGTCATCGGGCAGATCAGTGCATTTTTACTGTATATCGTTGTATGGCTTCGGAAATCTTATGCCGTCCGCATCCATCCCAGATACCTGAAGTTTGACCGGAAGATCATTGTACAGATCTACAGTGTGGGGATCCCGTCCAGTATTATGATGCTGCTGCCCTCTGTTCTTATCAGCATATTGAACAGCATTCTGGCCTCGTTCTCAGAGATCTATGTGGCTGTCCTGGGAGTTTACTACAAGCTGCAGACCTTTGTCTATATGCCGGCCAACGGGATTGTCCAGGGGATGCGCCCCATCATCGGCTACAACTACGGAGCCGGAGAAAACGACCGGGTGAAACGGACGATCCGCTACAGTCTCGCCTCCGCCGCTGTCATTATGCTGGCGGGGACGCTCCTTGCCATGCTCATCCCGGAACAGATCCTGATGCTCTTCGACGCGGACGCAGAACTGATGGATGCCGGCATAACAGCTCTCCGCATCATCAGCCTGGGATTCCTCGTCTCCTCTGTCGGCATTATCTCCTCCGGCACATTCGAGGCTCTTGGAAGCGGAAAGAACTCCCTGACAATCTCACTTCTGCGGCAGTTTATAATTACTATTCCGCTGAGCCTGATCCTCTCCCGCATATGGGGGCCGGCCGGCGTATGGATCGCATTTCCGGCCGGGGAAGTCTGCGCTGCCGCAGCAGCGGTCTTCCTGCTGAGGCGGTACCAGGGCGGAAAGTTCGCACTGTTTTAAGTCCGCGCTGCCCGCAAAGGAACTTCTGCGCCTGCATCTTGAACGAATGGTTACAGCGCGCTGATCGTGTCCACAATGGACATCTCATGGATCCGCCTGGATGGTCCTCTCACTGCAGCGGCAGCCGCGAGGATCATTACCAGGAGGATCACCGCGGTTTCCACACCGGGGAAAGTCCATGCGTCTCCCCATCTTGAGGTGACGAGCATATTGAACATCGCATAATTCAGCGCGATTCCGGCCGCGCATCCCGCCACGATCCCCCAGAATATATATGTGACCGTCTCCGCTGCAACCATTCGCACCATCTGTCCCGTGCTCATCCCGATGGCGCGCATCGCTCCATATTCATTGAGCCTTGCAGATACGCTCATGGCAATGCTGTTAATGATATTAAAGATGGAGATCAGGGTGATCACAGCCAGGAATCCGTAAAGGAACAGGGCGAAAGAATAGTACGCGCCTTTTACTTCACTGTTTCCCATTCTGTTATCTTCTATATTAACCCCGCTGCCCGCAAGAGAGCGGATCTCATCCACATCCCCATCTGTCACCTGTGATGTAAACTGCATGTCAATTACAGAATACTGGTCAATCCCCGTCAGCTTCTCAAACAGTTCCTCTGAGCAGATAAATATCGTCGTCCCGTCCGGCACGCTGAACATTCCTTCTGAAAGTGTGCCGCACACTTCTACGGTCTGAGCTCCCGACGGCAGGGCCAGCTCCACCTGTTGTCCGGGAGCGAATTCCCTGACGGAATTCATGTAGACAGCCAGCACCCCGCTGCCCTCTGCCGCCGCATCAATCCCCCCGCTCATCAGGCTGTCCTCTGCCCAGTGGAACTGCTCGCTCTCATAGGAGAGCAGGTACGCGGTAAAGTCAGTGTCTCCCGCCCTGGCCGGAATATCGCTGCAGAAGCTTCTCCCATATACTCTTTTCACAACCGGATTTTCTTTCAGCTCTTCTGCCAGGTTCTTTGAAATGCCGTTTCCTCCGTCTGCTGTTTTGATCGAGAGATCTGCGGCGGACGGCTGCAGCGGCCTTAGTGCATGATTCATAAAGTCTACTGCCGGGCTGAAGCTTAAGAAGAGGATAATGCTGAACGCAAAGGAGCATACCATCAGGATAAAATTCTTCCTGCTGCCTGCGGCATGGTGGATTCCAAGCGCTGTCTCTATGTGAAACATTTTCGTATTGACCGCTCTTTTTACCGCGGTCACTGTGCCCGCATTTCCTGACACTGCTGTCAGAGGCGAGACCTTCGCCGCGCGCTTTGCCGGGGAACGGGCCGCCAGAAGCACAGTGACAAGTCCGATGATCACTCCTGCCAAAAGCCCCGGCCAGCTGATTCCTATAACCGGCATTCCGGTGAAATAGGAAGGGCTCAGGATCCGCAGCAGCGCGCACAGTCCCCAGACGACCGCTATGCTCAGCGCCAGCCCGGCCGGGATGGCAGTCCTGCACCAGTTTAACGCCTCCCTCCTCACAAAACGGACGATCTGCTTCTGATCCGCGCCGAGACACCTGAGCATTCCAAAGAATTTCGTCCGCTGCGCCACATTGCTGTTCAGGCTGCTGGAAATCATCAGAATACCGGCTGCCGCCACAAGGAACGCAAGCAGCGCCGCGGCGAAATACAGCTGCATCATATAAGGATCACTGGACTGGAGCATAAGTCCCAGTACTTTTGTATTCTGTCCCACTGAGTCCGGATTGATATCCAGCTGCTCACAGATATCACTGATCGTCTTCTGAATGCCGCAGAACGGGGTAAACCTGACATACAGCTGGAAATCCTCTGTTTTCGTATCATCCATAAAATACGACTCATAAGTTTCTGTGCTCACAAAAACCCCAAAGGCGTCTGAGCTGGTAAGAAGCGATGTATCATCACAAAACCCGCTGACTGTAAATACGTGTTCTTCTCCCGATGGGAACGAGAGCGCCACGCTGTCCCCTATCGCAAGATTCAGGCGTTTCTTCGCGCTCTGCGTCAGCGCCGCCTCATCTTTCTCTGACGGGAAATTCCCTTCGTCAATGGCGGCCTCCGGCATCAGTTCCGTCATGCTCTCGTCAAAACCACAAATCACTGTCTCCGTCCCGCCAAGCATATATCCCTGATCCAGGCTGTAGTTCACCGCGGCGTAAAGAGAAGAATCCACCACCTCGGGCCTGGATCGGATCAGGCGGATCTGCTCCTCACTAAGCCCGTTAAACGCCGCATGCCAGGCGCCGTCTGTCTGTACCGCCTGGTACATCTGGCTCTGGATCTCCATGTCTGCCATACCGAAGATCGATGATACGAGAAAAACCGCCAGGACAATGCAGATCCTTGTCATCCTGCTCTGCTTTTTGCGTTTCTTTGCCGATATTTTCACCAGATCAAGATAATGCTTCATGCGCGGACACCTCCCAGGTCAGTGAGATGCCCGTCCTTTACTCTCAGCACCCGGTCCACACCGGCTGTCAAATGTTCGTTGTGCGTGATCATAAGGATTGTCTGCTGATAGTAGCGGGAAGCTTTCATAAGCAGATCCATTACATCCCGGCTGTTCTTAGAATCCAGATTTCCCGTAGGTTCGTCAGCCAGCACCAGCATAGGCTGTGTAACCAGTGCCCGCCCAATGGCCACTCTCTGCTGCTGTCCGCCGGAGAGCTGGCCGGGCAGATGATGCTTCCGGTCTGAGAGGCCTAATACATCCAGCACCTCCTCCACCTTCCTCTGATCCGGCTTCTGATAGTCCAGAAGAAGAGGGAATATAATATTCTGTTCTACTGTAAGTTCTGCTATGAGCTGGAATGACTGAAAGATAAATCCGATGTTCTGCCTGCGGAACACGGTCCGCTTCTTCTCCTTCATGGCAAAGAGATCCTGGCCGTCCAGCCAGATCTTTCCGCTCGTGGGCGTATCCAGCCCTCCCACGCAGTTGAGCAGGGTGCTCTTCCCTGAGCCGGATTCTCCCACTACTGCCGCGAACTCGCCTTTTTCGAGAGAGAAGGACACTTCCTTTAAAGCCTCCACCTTTGCCTCTCCCGTTCCATATGTTTTACTGAGATGTTCTACTTTTAATATTTCCATAATACAGTTCTGCTCCTTTCAGCTGACAGTATACCAGCCTAACCTTACAGCCAGATGAATCAGGAGCCATTTCTATCTTACAGTTCTGTAACTTTCTTATCTGAAATCTCCTCCCGGAAAGCAGCGGTCAGCCCGCGTCATTCGTAAAGCTGCGCCTTGTGTTCATCGTGGCCGGCGCCGCTGTTTTACTTATTGACAGGGTAAACGCGGTCCCTTCTCCCGGCGCGCTCTCTACAGAGAGCACTCCTCCCTGCCCTTCAATAATCGATCTGGCCAGGGGCAGCCCGAGCCCCACGCCGCCTGAGTCAGAAGAATTCCTGCTCCGGTAAAACCGTTTGAAAATGTGGTGGATATCCCCGGGTTCAATCCCTGTTCCATTATCCTCCACACAGATCCGCACCATCCCGGCGGAAGTCCGCCAGGACACTTTGACAAAGCCGCCGCTTTGGATGTGATCCAGCCCGTTCTTAATCAGATTGGCTATGGCCTCAGCCGTCCAGTCCGCATCGCAGACAAGCGTTTCATCCCAGTCCCCTTCAAAAATAATCTGCTTATTTTCCGCTTCTGCCTTTACATACAGATCTTTCGCCGCTGTCTCCGCCAGTTTGCCAATGCTCACCGGCCGTAGCGCAAAAGTCACATTCCCTGAATCCAGGCGCATTACTTTCAGCAGGAGATAAATCAGCCGCTCCATACGCTCCAGGGAACTTATGGATTTGCCGGCGAACTGTCTGACTGTATCCGGCTGGTCGGAATCCGCAGATATAATCTCCATATACATATTCAGCGCTGCAAGGGGAGTCTTCAGCTGGTGGGAAATGTCTGTAATCGTATCTTTTAAGAATTCTTTTGCCCTGGCTTCTGACTCGCTTTTCGCCCGGAGCGCTGTGGCCAGCTGATCTACTTTTGCAAAGAGATGGTTCAGGTCTCCTGTTCCCCCTCTTGTCAGGCGCCGGCCAAAGTCTCCCTGCGCATATCTTTCTATTATATCCGCCGCATTTTCATAGCTCTGTTCCCGCATTTTAAGAAATAGAAAGGATGCAAGAACCAGCAGGACAGACAAAACTGCTCCCGCAAAAAAGAAGGAGATCCCCATCCTGAGCATAACCGTCCGGGATTCAGGGAACAGAACAGCCATATTCTCATCCGTATGTCCGATCTGTTCCAGCAGGCGTTCTCCCTCATCCGTAGTCTCCTGCGCGCGGAATGCTTCCGCAACCGTTTCTGCATCCACTCCCTGGGCGAGCAGAGATGACGCAGTCGTCCTCTCCCACTGAAAAAGGCTGTCCCTCACAACAGGGCCCTGCATCAGCCCTGCGCTTAGGCAGACCAGTACAGTTCCCAGGCAGAACAGCCCAATAAATATCATATAAATGCGGTTTTGCTTATCATACAAGGATCTCATGCATCCCCCTCCCATCGGTAGCCCATTCCCCGCACGGTCAGAAGATGCTCCGGGCGCGAAGGCTCTTTCTCAAGCTTCTCCCTGAGCCGGCGGATATAGACAGACAGCGTATTGTCATCGACAAAGTTACCGTTTCCATCCCACAATTCGTCCAGAATAAAATTCCTGGTGAGCGTCTGTCCCGCATGCCTTATGAACAGGCTCAGCAGTCTGTATTCCGCACCGGTCAGATCCAGAATCTTCCCCGACAAATATGCTTTTGCCGCTGTCAGATCCAGTGTCACCGGGCCGGAGCGGATCACGCCTCTGTCATCCGCGCCGCCGGTGCTTCCTGCCGCGCTTCTTCTGAGCAATGCGCGTATGCGGGAGCAGAGCTCCCCAAGCTTAAAAGGTTTCGTAATATAATCATCTCCGCCGCCATCCAGCCCCCGGATAATACTCGTTTCCTCATCCGCGGCAGTCAAAAAGATAATCGGGGTCATATCATTGGCAGCGCGCACCTCATCACATATCATAAACCCCGTACCGTCTGGAAGCGTCACATCGAGCAGAAGCAGGTCATATCCATGACATCCGGTTTCATGCGGCTCTGCCCCTCCCAGACACACCCTCGCCTCCCGGACAGAACGCGCCACATCCAGCTCAAATCCGTTCTTCTCCAGCGAATATTTCAGTCCGTCAATCAGACTCATATCATCCTCCAGCAACAGCAGACGGCTCATAGCGAATCCTCCTTTCATCTCTTTCGCGGCGCGGCAGCGCAGCCTGTGCCAATTCCGCATCTATATCTGCCGGTAAATCAGCAGCAGTTCAGCGAGCATAATTTTCTCTCACGGACAGTCCTATGGATGAACTGTTACGGAAATTATACCATGACGTATCGGAAAAATCGCATACCTTACGAAAATGTAAGATTTGCCTCTACAAACATATCCATCGGCCATGCAGCGATGCCCAACCAGATCGGATACTAAATCGGAGGTCGTCTCCCTCAGCCCATGATTTTGCCAGGCTTAACGGAATACAAAAGCGTGTTACCCGTCCCCCATTTCACAGGATAGTTATTCCATGTCACTTAAAGCTTGCAAATATCCCTCCAAACGCTTCCGTGCACCTGGTTCAAGCCTTTCATACATCTGAAGCAGCTCATATTCTCTTGAATTTTTATCAATCACAACATAGTCCATCTGCCTGTGTTCCTTCGGATTTTTACTGTCTGCCTCCAACAGCAGCTCATATGGAGAGATTTCCAACACATCGCATATGATCATAATCTTATCAGCAGAAGGATTCGTTCCCTTTCGTCGCCAGTCACTGACTGTACTCTGGGATATACCTGTTCTTTTCGCAAATTCAATTTGTGACATTCCCCTTTCCTCAAGATATTGATAGATTCGTTCACTAATAAGCATAACCTCTCCTTTCAGCTTTTCCCTTATCTTTTTTCAAATTTCATCTTGACAAAACTGCCAGTTCTTATTAGCATAGAAACAGGAGAAATGGGTTTGTACCAAGTATGATTTTAAAATCGGAACGGGTTGCTCGTTTCTTTTTTTATATCCAAAATATCATACAGATAATAATTCCCATTTTTTGCATGGCGAATCAACATGGAAACATGATATACATTATGACGTTCCAATATTCCCTGTTCGTTATAAACAGGCAATGCGAATCTGGAATCGTACCTATACCAACCAAAGGCCGCATCTCGCAAATGCTTATTTCCAGAATTCTTCCGAAAATGCTTTCCTTCTGCAATCTCAAGCATCTCCGGAATTCCTTGCACAGCATTTGCCTTTGCTTTAGCATTGGCTCCTTTCAAAGAATAAGTGTATTTCGATCCCGTATATTCATCCGGAAGATCACTCCCAATATAAACTAAATCTTTTGTAGCTTCAATCATATAGGAATTACCTACATACTGTCTCAAATACTCTTTTACTTCGTCCCAGCAAATCGACCGTTTCCCTTTAAACAAAATATTCGAAATTACAACGAGTCTCCTGTCATCTTTATCTGTAATGATTTTCACGTTTTTTCCCATGGACTGATTCCTCTTCATTTGTTCCCTTGAATTTTTTTCGGAAAACTTTTATCGTATATACGTTATAATATAGCAATCAAGAAAAAATGTCAATCATTTTAACCCCTCATATTTTCGTCCTATAAATGTCCTATTAAATACAGTTTTAAGACATTCAAAGTGCCATTTAAAAATACCTTTTGGTACTTTAAATGGCACTTAAAAATATATAACTTATATCAAGAATAATTTTCCTCCCTTGACTCTTCTTGCCCTTCTGCATCCTCTGAATCTTTCTTTTCTGTCCGTAGCAATGTCAACAGCCAATCATACAGTTCCTGAGTCTCTTCCAGAGCCTTCTTTACATGGTATTCTTCAATGAACAGCTCCTGAGGATATCGAATCTTTACTCCATATGGCGTCAGATCATCACACATTTCAAAATTTTTTCATTTTCATACAACAGCACGCCCTCCTGCTTTACAACCTTTTCAAGGGTATTTTCCTTCGCCCTTTTATCAAAAGACGATTCATACCCCACAACAATGTCTACCGGACGTTTACGAACCCCGCGGAGGGATTTATATGCTTTCTGGGACAGTTCTATTTTGTTCCCGGCATCATCAGGAACAACAATATAAAAGTCATAATCGCTATCCTCATTATAGGTATCTTTTGCAAAGGAACCGAACAGATAGATTCGTTTCGGCATGATAGTCATACAGA
Source organism: uncultured Mediterraneibacter sp. (assembly GCA_944384505.1). Taxonomy (GTDB): domain Bacteria; phylum Bacillota; class Clostridia; order Lachnospirales; family Lachnospiraceae; genus Mediterraneibacter. Next base: position 30,124 of record CALWTQ010000035.1, on the reverse strand, counting down.
TTCTGTCTTTAATTGCATTGATCTCATTGTTGTTCATCCAGTTCACATCCTTTCATAAAACTTACCTGAGATTCTGCTTTCTGTTCACCCATAGTATACCACAGAACGGTATGCTTATCTATCTTAAAGAATATTCAGATAAAGTGTCACTTCCCCTAAATCTATCTTTGTATATTAAAAAAATGAGCAGGATACCTTGTACCCTGCCCACGTTTCCAAATATTCTGTTCCCAACATTACAGCCCCAGGCCTTCAACCCAGTCCTGAACATCCGCCTCATCAGCTCCTGACCGGAATCTCTCTCCATCCTGCCAGTCACCTGTACCTGCCAGGTCAGCCAGCAGATTTCCGCTGTCACCGATTCCTGACGAAGATGAGGTGCAGAACGGAATCACTGTCTTGCCTGTGAAATCATTTGCCTCTACAAACGTATCCATCGGCCATGCGGCGATGCCCCACCAGATCGGATACCCGATGAAAACCGTATCGTAGGAATCCCAGTTTTCCACTTCTGTTGTCACAAGCTCCACATCTCTTAAGCTCTCATCCGCATGTTCCTGAGAAACACGGCTGTTGTCATCCGTCCAGTTCAGATCATCGTCTGTGTAGGGCTCTGCCGGTTCTACTTCGAAGAGGTCGCCTCCTGTAGCATCTGCGATATAATTTGCCACTTCCTCTGTGTTTCCTGTTGCGGAATAGTAGACGACCAGTACATTTCCTGATCCGGAAGCCGCATCTGTGCTTCCTTCTGTCTGCGCTGCATCTGCATTATCCGAACTATCTGCTGTGCTATCCTGATTTTCTTCCGCAGCAGTATTGTCTGTACTGGCATTCTGTGTATCATCTGTATTAGAACTGCATCCTGCCAGAAGCCCGATCGATGTCACACCTGCGAGTAACATAGAGAGTATTTTTTTCGCTTTCATTATGGTCACGTTTCCTTTCCATATTTATTTTCACTGTTCTTTGTTACAAGTTCAGTATATCTGAAAGCCTGGGCTTTGAGAATTTTCCATTTGTTATTCAGTATGAACCTTCCGGTATATGCTCTGAAGTCCTTTGTTCAGATAATATCCGAGGAATATCAGCATTCCCATTGCCGCTGCATAATCCAGGATATAGAAAATGACAGGCTCAGAGTAATCAAAGAAAACAAAGTGTACCTGAAGAAAAAGATAGCTTGCTATGTTTCTTTTCGTAAATGCATAAGCTCCGTATAGTGCTGCTGCGGCACCCAGAATTCTCAGGATCCATGTTCTTATATGCCGATTTTGCCCTTTATCTGATTTTGGGACTGTTTTCCCGCCGCAGACATGGTCATGCGCCAGTGGATTCCAAGATGCAGAGACATCAGGACAAATCCCCAATAGGCACAGGTCATATGGACTCTCCCGGCAAGTGCGCTTATTCCTCTGATATTTATAAAAGCAAATACATGACGGGATAAGATGATCCCGCTCAGCATGGAGCCCAGAATGCTGATCACGAGAAGACAGACAAGAATCGTCTGCACAATGCGGACAGGAGTGTATTTCCCCTTTCCGATATGTCCGGTCCATTTCCTGTTCAGGATATGATGAATGATAAGGATGACAAACATCCCCATGCCGATCCACTCATGGGCTGCTTCTCCTACCAGTTCATAGGGCATGAGAAGCAGGAGCGCCGCAGTGAGCAGTATATCAATTCCTAGCTTAAATTTCTGCGTATTCATAGCTGCGTATTCCTCTTAATAGCTGTATGTTCCTCTTAATCTCCCGGTTCGTTATTCATTCATATTTCGTTCCCAGAAGCTGACTGCATGGTCAAGCCAGCCTTCTGCAACGGTTCCTTCTCCCAGTCCGAACCCGTGCCGCAGTCCGTCAAACACTTCAATTTCCGCGTCCGTTCCATTATCCTGTATCCGACTAATATAGTCTTTCATCGTGCGCCAGGAAGCGATACCGTCACTGGTCCCCACACAGGCATAGGTAGGCGGCTCCGCTCCTGTCACATCGGACAGGCCGGTATACTGCATGATCACAGCGCCGGGAGCCGGGTAAGCATCCTCCCCGAATGCCGCTGTTCCATAGGATCCCAGCCATGCGGCCATTCTGGCTCCTGCCGAGCCTCCCCACAGCGAATAATCCGTCATATCGATCTGCAGTTCTTCTACATTTTCATGAAGAAAAGCGATTGCTCTTGCCAGATCCTCGCATGCCGTGTCCGCGCCCGGCCGATAGATCAGAGCAAACCCATTGTACCCTCTTTTGGACAGCTCCAGAGCATGGGGAAAGCTGTCATGCATGGCAGCTACATACATAAACCCGCCGCCGGCATTGACAATGGCTGTCTTCGCTCCCGGTTCTCCCCGGAAGAAAAAGAGCCCTGTATCTTCTTTATCCGGATCTTCCGCTTTCTCTTCCTCTGTATAAATATCATAGAAAATCTGATTTCCCGCTGCGGCCTGATCTCTCAGATAATTTGCGATCTCCACCGTGCGGTCCGGGTTCACATTGTTGTACCATATCAGAATATCTCCTACATCCTGCAGTTCAAGGTCGTCACTGATCGTCCGGTCAACCGGAAAGATCAGCCTCCCGTAATCTTCAAACACCGGGTCACCTATCACATCCACCACTTTTGTCGTCAGAGTATATTCGTCGCCGCTGTCTGAAGCAGTATCGTTCGAAATTTCTTCCTGACCGCTGGTTTCTTCCTGACCACTGGCTTCTTCCTGATCATCGGATTCTTCCTGAGAGTGGTCTTCATTCCGGCTGCAGCCGGTCAATGTCAGTCCAAAAGACATTACCATAAACAGAACTGCAAGGAAAAACCGGATTCCGGGCATTGTCCATAATTCTCTCATATTTGTTTCTCCTGCTCTTTTCTTATCGAATAAAGTTTGTCATCTCAAAAGGCTCTTTCTTCGGAAGGCCATACTTTTCCTTTCCCAGTTCAATGGCTCGCATCAGGAAAGCCATATTTCTCGCCAGAGTCCGCATCCCCTGGAGTCCTTCTGCATCCCGTGCCGCCTCGCCCAGTTCTCTGCCGTGTACACTGTTCCAGTACTGGCCGGATGCCACGGGCATACCGCAGATCGTAAAATACTTGTTCAGTTCGTCAAATGTGGCGGATAATCCTCCTCGTCTTGCCACTGCCACACTTGCCCCCACTTTCATCGTCTTATCAAAAGGCGTACTGAAAAACAGGCGGTCAAGAAACGAGATCATCGTACCATTCGCAGATGCGTAATAGACCGGGCTGCCGATCACAAGACCGTCGCACTCTTCGAATTTCGGCACGATCTCATTGACACAGTCTCCAAAGACACAGCATCCTTTTTCTGCGCAGACACGGCACCCGATGCATCCCCGGATAGGCTTGTTTCCTACCTGTATGATCTCACTTTCAATTCCCTCTTCGGAAAAGATTTTCTCCATCTCTTTCAATGCAATTGAAGTAGTTTACTGTTCCTTCCAGATCCAGCACAGCCCATTATAAAAATATTCTTCCGCATATTCTCCGTTGTGGACGCCGCCCTCCTGCTCAAGAAAATACAGATTTCCTTCTCTCTCATTATCTGCGAACCGGAATGTTCCATCGTCCACATCCGCCATCGCCTCAATCTGATTTTTAAACGACGAATAGGCAAAATCCTCGGTACCGGACGCTGCAAAGATAAAGAAATCTTTCCATTCATGTCCGGGATCTCTCACCAGGGACGCCATATATTCACCATCTGATGTAAGGCTTCCGCTGGATGGCATAAAATACCTGAAATAGTCCAGACAATACTGAAATGTCCGCCACGTCGCCACAGATCCCATAGAGAAACCGCAGAATGCCCGATGATCCCTGGAAGCCTGCAGAGCCTCCGGTGTTGTATCTTCCGCGTAAGCGCTGAATGTGCTCTCCACCGCAGGTATCAGATCATTTACCAGCTCATTGTGATAGTTTTCCGTCAGCCGCAGCGCCAGACTGTAGTCCGAGCTGTCTTCTTCGCTTGTATTATTATAGGTGGGGCAGACCACGATCATTTCCCGGATCTTCCCATCCGCGATCCCATTGTCCAGAACATTTTTAAATTCATTGGGATGATCCGGAGTTCCCAGATAAGTAGTCTCATTACTCCACCCTCCATGCATCAGATAGAAAACATTGTACTGCTTTTCTTCCGAATAACCATAGGGCAGATAGACGCTCGCCCTCTTATGGAGCACCTGGCTTTGCTCCTCATAGGTCATGGATTCATAAGTATCATACTCCAGCTCAGTCAGTGTGCCCGGCTGATCCGAAGGCTGCAGATACTCCTCCGGAATCTGCGACAGTTCTTCCGGAAGGGATGCACCTGTCACTGCATTCTCATTCACGTCCGTCATCTTCTCTGTGTCTTCCATTGTATCTGTCTCTCCCTGAACTTCTGTTGTTTCTTCTGTCGACTCACCTTCTATCCCGCCCGCACTGCATCCGGCGGTTATGATGACCGCCGCCAGAGCGATCATCCAGATCCTGTATTTTTTCAGGACACTGTTCTTCCTTCTCATTCATTCTTTCCTTTCAGAACTATTGCATTTGTGAAGAAAGCGCACTGTGGAGTGCGTTTTCTTCATTAAATGGGTGTATGAAAATTTATTAGTAACAGGCACTATTATTTCTGGTCGTCTACAGGCGGAACCATCGTTACATATTTTTCAAGCAGTTCCGGTGTGCTTGTGTAATATCTTTTATTCTGATCCATTGCCCCGATCTGTGCCATCTCATCTTCTGTCAGAGCAAAATCGAACAGGTCAAAGTTATCGCAGATATGATCCGGATTCTTCGATCCCGGGATCACGATGTTGCCGTCCTGAATGTGCCAGCGCAGGATGATCTGTGCCGGACTCTTTTTGTATTTTTCTCCCAGCTTTGCAAATACCGGCTCCTGTAAAAGCGCTGCGTCTCCATGCCCCAGCGGATACCATGCCTGGATCACGATATCAGATTTGGCAAGGAATTCTTTCAGTTCCTTTTCCTGATCGTATGGATGCACTTCTGTCTGGAGAACTGCCGGTTTCACCTCACACTTGTCAAGGATCTCCTGGATCTGCTCTTTATTGAAATTGGAAAGACCGATGGCTTTTACCTTACCTTCTTTGTATGCCTTTTCCATCTGCCGGTATCCTGCCAGATAGTTTCCTGCCGGCTGATGGATCAGGAGCAGATCGATATAATCTGTATCCAGTCTTTCCAGCGTCTTTTCCACTGCATCCTCCTGCTCATAGAAAGAGGGCCACAACTTTGTCTCCAGAAAGATCTCGCTCCGTTCAATGCCGGATTTTTTCATGGCACGTCCTACAGCCTTTTCATTTACATAAGCATTTGCCGTATCAATCAGACGGTATCCGTCTTTCAGAGCATGAGCAACTGAATTCTCTGCTTCGTCCGGTGTCAGAAGGAAGGTTCCGATTCCTGCCATCGGCATTTTTACTCCGTTATTCAATGTTACATATTCCATGATGATTCCTCCTCGTCTTCGTTTATAAATCTATTCTTATCTTTGTTCATAACTTTATTATAAACTTGCTTTTCATAAAGCAGAAGTTCCTTCTGGTTATTCTGTATAAGCCTTAAGGTTTCAATTTAAGAGCGCTAAACATTTCTCACCAGTCCGGCAAGATTCTCAACTACAGCCGGGTCTCTGTGATCGAAGAAGCAGCTCATACCTGTATTTAAGGTAGCAATCTTTGCGAAATCTTCTTCATCAAGCGTAAAATCAAATACGTTGAAGTTCTCTTCCATTCTCTCTTTCTTTACGCTTTTCGGAATACATACGATTCCTCTCTGCAGGAGCCAGCGAAGCACCACCTGAGCAACGCTCTTTCCATGCTTCTCCCCGATTTCTTTTAACGTCTCATTGTGGAAGAGATCATTTTTTCCTTCCGCAAATGGCGCCCAGCCTTCCATAACCACGCCTTTGGACTGCATATACTTCTGTGATTCATTCTGCTGGAAGAAAACATTTGCCTCTACCTGATTTACCGCCGGGGCCACTTCATTAAATGCGATCAGGTCAGCCAGACGGTCCGGATAAAAGCTGCATACACCGATTACCCGAACCTTTCCCTCTTTATACAACTCCTCCATTGCTCTCCATGCGCCGTAGTAGTCGTTCAGGGGCTGATGGATCAGATACAGGTCGAGATAGTCCAGTCCTAATTTATCGAGAGATTTCTGAAAAGCTGCTTTTGCTCCCTCATAAGTGGTATCCGATATCCAGAGTTTTGTGGTAATAAACAACTCTTCTCTGGGAACACCGCATCGTTTGATCGCTCGCCCCACTGCTTCTTCATTTCCGTAGGAAGCCGCTGTGTCGATCAGACGGTATCCTGTGGAGACTGCGTCCACAACCGCCTGTTCGCACTCTGCCGGATCTTTGATCTGATATACTCCAAAACCAAGCTGTGGCATTTTCACTCCGTTATTCAATGTTACATATTCCATAATGCATCTTCCTTTCCCTTAAATGTTTTATTCAAAATCGCTTTGCACGCTATTTATCATTTTCAACTTTTGATCCGCCGAACACCCCTGACATCGGCACCGTATCCAGCATCTGATCGATTGCTTTCACTTCTTCATCCGTCAGTTCCACGTCCGCTGCCTGTGCATTCTCGATCAGGCGGCCGTATTTCCTTGTACCGGGAATCGGCACGATCCACGGCTTCTTTGCCAGCATCCATGCCAGAGAAATCTGTGCCGGCGTGGCATTCTTTTTGTCCGCTGTCTCTTTCAGATACCGGATCAACTCCTCATTTTTATCAAATGCCTCCGCCGTAAACTGAGGCATGGCGCTGCGGTAATCCGTTCCTGCTTCAAATTTAGACTCCTTGCTATATTTTGCGCTCAGAAGTCCGTTTGCCAGCGGCGAAAACGCGACAAAGCCGATCTGCAGTTCCTCGAGAACCGGGAACAGCGCCTCATAGTCGCGGTACATCATCGAATAACGATTCTGCACCGCGGTTACCGGGCAGACCGCGTGGGCTCTTCGAAGCGTATCCTCATCTGCCTCGGAGATTCCCCAGTGGGTGATCTTTCCTGCCTCAATCAGTTCTTTCATGGCCCCTGCTGTCTCCTCGGTCGGAACATTCCGGTCAATACGATGTATATAGTACAGGTCCAGATGGTCCGTCTGAAGGCGTTTCAGCGAACCGTCGATGGACGCTTTGATCGTTTCCGGTCTTCCATCCGGAATCAGCGGCTTATTGACGGCTGTGGAAGTCTCATCAAAACGGATCCCGCATTTAGATGCCAGAACGATCTTATTCCGGTACGGCTTCAGCGCCTCTCCCAGAAGTTCCTCATTATCATGGGGATTCTCCGGTGTGCCGTAGACCTCAGCCGTGTCAAAAAAGGTATACCCTTTGTCCACAGCCTGAGCCAGCAGCTCCGTCATCTCCTTTTTATCTGCCGCCGGCCCGTACGCATGGCTCATTCCCATACAACCAAGACCGATCGCAGATACCTCCAGATCTTTTCCTAAAATACGTGTTTTCATTGTTCACTCACCTCGTTAAGTTTTTTTAGTTTTCCACTTACAGTACAGTGCTTTTCACCGGATCATTTTTCCTGCCACATATGCCTTTTTATATGCGGGAGTGTTTTCTACCTCGCCTTTCTGGTAGACGCCTTCTCCATAAATTTCTTCACGTACTCTTGCACCGGGCAGACAGTCCGTGAATCCCTTCATGGCATCAATCGTCCGATGCATAAACCGTTCTCCCGCGGCCGCAGTTGCAATGAAATATACATCCTTATCCCGGATTTCTGTATAGCGGGGCAGAGTCCGGTCAATCATGGTCTTCAGCTGTCCGTCCATAGAATAGAAGTAGACCGGTGTGGCAAGAACAAGCACATCCGCTTCAATCATTTTGGAAAGCAATTCTTCCATGTCGTCTTTCTGCACACATTTCTTTGTTCCTCTGCATCCGTAACAGGCCATACAGTACCCGATCTTAAGGTCTCTTAATGATACTTTTTCTACTGTATTCCCTGCCTCTTCTGCACCCTGCATAAAACGGTCGCAGAGGATATCAGAATTTCCACCTTTTCTGGGACTCGCCGAAATAATCAACACTCTTTTAGACATTTTTCTTCTCTCCTTTTCTGTTCTTTTTATCTAAAAACATTCTGTAAGAATATCCAGTATTTCTTCGGGGCTTAATTTTCTGTATCCACCCATAGAGTAGTGGCTGGAGCCGGCAACCTTTTTTAATACGCTCTTATCTCTGACTCCCAGTTCTCTCAGTGTTGCGGGGAGTCCGATCTCATGGATAAACTCGGTCAGTTTCTCTATTCCTCTTTCTGCCAGTTCTTCTTCTGATCTGCCTTCCTCCGGAACATGCCACACATTTGCGGCAAATCTGGCAAATTTTTTCAGGCCGTCTTTATAAATATGCCGGTAATAGACCGGCTGGAGCACGGCCATTCCCTGTCCATGATTGCAGTCTGTATATGCTCCCAGCTGATGCTCAATTAAATGGCAGCCGAAGTCTCCCCTTTTTCCAAGTTTGATCAGACGGTTTTCGGATAATGTGGATGTCCACATCAGATTACTCCTTGCTGTATAATCCTTTGGATCCCGTACCGCCTGCAGCGTGTTTCTGATCACACTTCTCATCAGAGCTTCTCCGATCTCATCGGATACATTCTGTTCATCCGGCTCGCTGAAATAAGTCTCCATGATGTGGGAAAGGCTGTCAAATGCTCCGGAAACCATCTGCTTTTCCGGAACGCTGTATGTGTATACCGGATCCATCAGGGCAAATACCGGATTGCATTTTGCGTAATCATATCCGATCTTCACTTTGGTCTTTTCATTTGTGATCACCGCTGCTCCATTGCATTCACTTCCTGTTCCTGCAGTCGTGGGTATTACTCCCACAGGAATCGGTGAGAAATCTACGATTCCTTTCCTCTCCCAGAAGTTTTCCCATGGATCGCCGCTGCATCTGGCCCCAAGGGAAACCGCTTTGGCGCAGTCCATTACGGATCCTCCTCCAATCCCCAGGATCAGATCAATATTGTGATTTTTTGCAAGCTGAATTCCCTCAAGTACTTTTTCGTATGTGGGATTCGGCATGATCCCGGAAAAATCAACTACGTTTTTTCCATCCGCCATCAGAATATTCAGCACTTCATCATAAATGCCATACTGTTTTGCCGACCTTTCTCCGCAGGCAAGGAGAATATTTCTGCTGTCTCTTGTCAGGCTGGAAAGGAATTCTTTCACACATCCCTGACCAAAATATACTTTCGTGCTGTTCTCATATATGAAGTTATTCATAAACTGAAAAACCTCCCTTTTCTTTCTGATCTTATTGTAATAAAAAAGAGACTTCCGCAGAAGTCTCGATTAGTTTTGTTATATATACCTTCAGGTTTATAGTATTTTATTTTTCAATCTCTTCTTGTATCGCCTTCAGGAATCTCTTTACCAGCTTAGACGGTTCCGGGGAATAAAGGATCCCATAGGGGATCGTATATTTCCATTCAACCGGGATCACTTTCAGCATAGGGTGAATGTCTTGCCAGTTTTCTGCCACCATCAGTATGTCATTGCTGTTTTCACAGTGATTGAAAATATCCATACTGTAAATATTAAAGTCCACCACATGGATCTGCGGGTGATTCTTCCAGATATCGTCCCTCAGTTCATCCACGTAATTACTCCATCCTCTGTGCATCATCAGAAAATTTTCTCCATAGAGATCCTGATAAGTCAGCATTTCTTTCTCCGCAAGCCTGTGGCTTAAAGAAACCGCTGCACAGATCCGCTGACGGGACAGCTCCATTCCCGCGCACTGTCTGAGCTTGAGCATAGTCTCGTCAAAGATCCCGCCCACAATATCAATGTTCGTCCCCAGATTTTTCAGGATTTCCCTGGCGCTCTCCTGGCTGTTCATGTAAGGAATCAGCTGCAGTTTGATGTCCGGATACTTTTTCTGTACTTTTGTCCATATCTCTACGATCGGGTTTGCAGGTGTCATGGGCGAAGTCCCTATCCGGATGATATTATCTTTTTCTTCCATAACTTTTCTGGCCCGTTCCACGGAATCCTTACAGTACTGGATCACATATTTTGCATCTTTATACAGTGATTTTCCGGCTTCTGTCAGTGTCAAACCCCTGTGCGTCCGGTTAAAAAGCTGAAGTCCCAGATCATTTTCAAGGAGGTTGATCTGCTTGGTCACAGCCGGAGGCGTGATATAAAGCGCCTCTGCCGCCTTGTTAAAGCTGCCCATATCTGCTACAACGATAAATGTCTCAAGCTGTGGATTATACATAGCATCGCCTCCTTGTGTACTATTTTAAAAATACAGAAATTTTATTTTTCTGTCAAGCGATCATCTGTCGAGAAACTGATATTCCTGTGATCTGAACGAATACATTCATTATGTCTCCCTTCTGTCTCTTTATCTATCAAACAGCCATCCCATGATCGCATCATCCGCCGCAAACAGATTGCCTCCTCCATGCTGAACCGTCACTCCCTGGCTTTCAAAATAATCCGCATCCTTAATATGCAGCACAAGAATCTCGTCAATCTCTTCATCCGTTAGTCCCTCATCCTGATACATTTCCCGCAAGGTCTCATAAGCCTCACGGGATGGTCCGGAACCGTAATACTCATCGTCCTCTCCGATCACAAAATACACCGGCGTCCGGCTCTCCACAACCGGCTCATAGTCTCCGTCCCACTGAGAACTGCACTGGAGATATGCCGTGAAAAGATCCGGCCGTTTTCCCATGACCTGCGACATGGTCTCCCCGCCGCCGGAGTATCCTTCTGCGAAGACTCTTGACTCATCGATGTTATAGTTTGCAAGAAAATATTCCACAAGGGCAATAGTCTGGTCCGCCGACGTCTCTCCCCAGTCTGAGAGCTGGGGCGCTGCGATGATCATATCCTGTATGTAATTCTGAGCTTCGAATCCAAAGTTTTCACTGTACAGGTTTTCACCCACACCCTGAAAATAAAGTCCCTCATAACCGGGAAGGGTAAAGAACAGCGCATAGGGCTCACTTCCATCGTAGCTGTCAGGCACATACAGGTTATAGTGGATATCTCCCTCGCTCGCCGAGTGCAGGACATTGTCGAGGATAAAGCCTCTGTATTCTTCCGTACCCTCTGTCACAGTATCCTGACTCTCTGCCCCGGACTGCCGGCTGTCGTCTTCATCCATATCGTTCTCCTCAGTATCACCTTGCTCCGATGCGGGAGCGGAGTCTTCCCCTGTTATATTTTCATTTTCTTCTGCATTTCTCCCGCTGTCCGCACATCCGCTGACTGCAAGCGCAGATATCATAACCAGCAGGACACCTATGATTTTCTTCCTCATCGCATCACACCTCTTTCGTCCTTTCTTCTGACTTTTTCAGTTTTTTGAGCGTATGCAGATACATTCCAAAAGACACCGGCAGCATGATAATCTCAACGGCAAGCTGTGTCCAGATCATACCATACAGTCCGATGGTGATATCCATCAGGATCAGCAGCGGGATATTGAGAAGCCCCTGCCTGCTGAAGGTAAGGATTGCGGACTGAGTTCCCTTTCCCATTGCCTGCAGGGTATAGCTGATCAGGAAGTTTACTGACGTCAACGGCACTGCCAGGCAGGCAATCCGCAGGAAACTGGCTCCCAGCGTACTTGTCTCAGCCTCAGGAATAAACAGATGAAGGATCTGGGGTGCAAACGCCGCAAAGCAGGCAATAAAACATGCGGACATGATCAATGCCGTTTTCCATGAAAAGTAAGAGACCTTCCGCATCCGCTTATAGTTGCCGGACGCATAATTATATCCCACCAGCGGCATAAATCCCTGACACAGTCCCATAGAAACGTTCAGCGGAAACTGGTCGATCCGCTTTACAATCCCATAAGCCGCCACCGGAATGTCCCCGTATCCGGAAGAAAGTTTCACAATGACCATATTTGACGCATTGCCAAGCGCCGTAGCCAGAGCTGACGCGAGACCCACGGAAAATATCTGACGAATGAATCGGAAGGTAAAGTTCTTCGGATGAAGAGAAACGCTGGTCCGCTCTCCCAGCCGCATATAGATCACCACAAAAAACACGACAGAAGCCAGATTGGAAAATGCAGTCGCAATCGCGGCACCCTCCACATCAAGATCAAACCCGAATATGAAAACCGGATCCAGAATCACATTCAGAATCCCGCCGAACATCATCCCCGTACTTGCCGGACGGGCATGTCCCTCGCTTCGCAGAAGATGCCCAAGAGAAAGACTCAGCATGGTAGGCACTCCGCCAAGAACTACAACCCAGATCAGATAGTTTTCCGCATATCCGTATGTATCCGGGCTGGCGCCGAGGAAATCAAGGAGCGGCCTGCGGAACACAAAAGTAAGGAGGGAAAATACAAGTGTTATTGCCGCGCCGCCCCACACACTGAAAGCGGATACATTTTTGATATCATCGTAATTCTGCCTTCCCATCATTCTTGATATCAGGCTGCCGCCGCCCAGTCCGAACAGATTCCCCAGCGCAGTTAACAGATTAAACCACGGAGAGACCAGCGATACTGCCGCAACCATATACGGATTTCCAATCTGCCCTACAAAGAAAGTATCCGCCAGATTGTAGATCATCGTAACTACCTGACTGATGATCGTAGGAATTGCCAGGGTCGCCACTGCCCGTGGAACCGGTATCGTCTCAAACAGCTCCTTTTCCGATATTTCTTTCTTCATGACCATTCTTCCTTCTTTCCTGATCCGTACGAATCTTTATCTGTAATCCGATCTGCAGCTTACATCCTTCCATTTCTCTGTTTCCTGCAGCCTGTCTTTCATCACATTCTCTGCTGTCTGCACCGCATCACTGCCAAGGAGCAGGCGGGAAGGCATCTTTCCGCTCAGAATCGTATCCACGATCACTTCTCCGCCTTTCACCGGATCGCCGGGCTGATCACGGTTATTGACCAGATTTTCCTTCCGATATCGATCCGCGAGCACGTCATAATCTGAAATCCGGCTTTCCGTTCCGCGAAGCCCGTCCCCGTAGAAATTGGTCCGAAACGCGCCCGGCTCTACCAGCATTGTACGGATGCCCAGATGTTCCGTCTCCTTCGCCAGAGCTTCTGTCAGAAGCTCCATTGCCCCTTTCGCAGCGGAATATCACCTCATAAGTATGATACAAGCATCAAAAACCTTTTTGACGCCGTCAACATAGTATGAGCGCAGACTGTCAGCTGCCTGCGCTCAGATTTCTCTCAATTATTACATACACTCCATCAGGATATCATATATCTCATCGCGGCTCAGCTCTCTCGGTCCACACTTGATCACGTTGCAGGTATCTGCCACTTTCCGTAAGATCTCAGGCGTGATCTCCACTTTTGACTTCAGTTCACTCATCTTTGTCGGGAGGCCGCATGTCTTAATGAAATCTGCCAGCGCTTCCACACCCGCTTCAGCCGTATCTGCACCGAATACTTCTTTTGCAAATCTGGTAAACTTCTCCTCCGCATCTTTTATAACGTGGCGGTAATAGGCCGGATGAATCACTGCAAGCCCCTGTCCGTGGTTACAGTCCGTGTAGGCTCCCAGCTGGTGCTCCAGCTGATGTGCCTGGAAGTCTGTCACTCTTCCAACTTTCAGGATGCCGTTCTCCGCCATAGCGGAATCCCACATCAGATTTCCCCTTGCCTGCATATCATTTACATTTCCCATCAGGCGCTTCATATTCACGACCGTATTTTTCATAATGGCAAGCGCCACATCATCGGAGACATTGTCCTGATCTGAATTTCCGAAGTAGGTCTCCATGGCATGGCTCAGTGTATCAAAGGCTCCGGAGATCACCTGCATTCTGGGAACAGACGCCGTATAAGCGGGATCAAGGATCGCAAATCCGGGGGCTGCCGCCGCCATACCTGCCTTGATCACTTTTTCTTCGTTCGTAATGACCGCGCCGCCGTTCATCTCGGCTCCGGTGCCGGATGCTGTAACGATAGCTCCCATGGGCAGAACGTCCATCGGGAACTGATGATCTGTCATCTCCATCTCCCACAGGTCTTTGTCTGTCTTCGCCTGGGCAGCCACGATCTTGCAGCAGTCAATAACAGAACCGCCGCCCACGGCAAGGATAAAATCGATCTTATTTTCTTTTGCGAGTTTCGCGCCTTCCTGCACTTTCGCATAAGTGGGATTGGACATGATACCGTTAAAATCAAATACTTTCTTTCCCGCGTCCTCAAGGATCTTCTTCACTTCATCGTAAATTCCGTTCTTTTTTACCGAACCGCCGCCATAGGCCAGCATCACGTTCTCACCATATCCTGAGACGGCCGCCGCAAGATGTTCTTTTGCCGCGCCTTCTCCGAAATAAACCTTTGTCGCATACTCATAGACAAACTTCTGCATAACAGATCTCTCCTTTTCTTTTTGCTGATATAAATTATAGAACCGCTTTTGTGTTTATTGAAGAAACAATAAGTTCCGGTGTTTATACCTCGAAGTTTAAACTCATTGCCATACACGTTCCCACTCAGCAATACCTGATGCTCTTGGTTGATAATCACATTACTAAAGCAGCTTGCCATCAAATCCGTCTATTATTATAATATACTTTGTAAATAGTCTCGGAAAACAAATTGTATAATAGTGAATTTCCACTGGAATAATACTATTATGGAAAATACTCACGCATCCGAAGGTTTGCCGTTTTATCCGGCATGAGACGCGTGGGTAAGACGACAATCCTGTATCAGATTATTGATCATCTAATCGATGAGGGCGTTAATCCCAAAAATATTTTATACGCCACCTTCGATAATCCAATTCTGAAACTTGTCAATGTGGAAAATGTACTGGCTATCTATGAAACGATGTATCCTATTGAGGGCATAAGGTATATCCTCTTTGACGAAGTGCAGTACACCGAAAACTGGGAACTCTGTATGAAGGTAATCTACGACAGCAGAAAAGATATCCGGCTGATTGCCACCGGATCTGCCAGCCCGCTCTTGGAAAAAGGCTCCGCAGACAGCGGTACAGGCCGATGGAGTGTTCTCAAAATACCTACTATGTCCTTTTATGAATATTGCAGACTGCTTGAGCTAGACATGCCTCTCCTGCCGGAAAATTTACGTTTATCAGGGCTTGAAAGTATGAATATGGCAGAACTTGGTGATTTGATGGATAAATTTACCCCGTTGCAAAATCATTTTAACCGGTATCTTATGATCGGCGGTTTTCCAGAGCTTGTATTATCAGATGATGAGGCCTATGCACAAAGGATGCTGCGTGAGGACGTGGTGGACAAGGTTATCAAGCGTGATGTACTGTCGCTTTTTAATATCCGAAGTCCGTTGCTGATGGAAAAGCTGTTTCTCTACTTATGTATGAATTCGACGGAAATTTTTAATGCAACGACTGCAGCAAAGGAATTGGAGAATATCTCAATCACAACGATTGACAATTATATTAAGGCACTGGAAATGTCCAATCTCATTTATCTGGCCAAACCAATGGATGTAGGGCGTAAAGGTTCTCTAAAGGGAAAACCAAAAATCTTTGTTGCCGATGCAGCGATTCGCAATGCGGTGCTGATGATCGATGATGTGCTTTCAGATGAAAAGGAACTCGGCGCAATGGTGGAAACAACTGTCTACAAGCATATGGTTTCCTTCTATCAGGGCAGTCCGGCGAGTCTTGGCTATTTCAGAAAGGCAAAAGACAATCAGAAAGAAGTTGACGTTGTGGCAGAACTTCCCCGACAGAAGATCCTGTGCGAGGTAAAATACCGCAATCATTCCCGCCTTGCGGCGACAGATGCCATTGTCGAGTTATGCCGGGATGAAAACTCGAAAGTAACAGACGCTTTTTTAATCACAAAACGCCTGGACGATTTCGGCATTACCAGGCACGAAACATTAGTCCCCATTCTGCGCGTTCCTGCCATAGCTTTTCTTTATATACTGGGGAAGTCAGAAGCAGAGGGCCATAATGGAAAACTATAAAATTCCCATACTCTGCCGTCACCGAGGTACCGGAAAACAAGCGGAACAAGATTGTTCAGATGACCGATGCCGGAAGGGCGTACTGCGAAAAAGTTGTGCGCCACATTACCTGGGCGGAGGACACGGCCATGTCCATGTTTACGCCGGAGGAACAAAAGCAGCTGATCGACCTGTCCCGGACATTCACAAAGAATCTGACCATGCTGGTCAATCAGGAAAGGTCGGAAATGGAGGGATCAGAAGATGGAGTTTTATGAAGTAATCAGGAAAAGAAGGACGGTTCGGGAGTTTCTGGATAAAGAGGTTGATTTTGAAGCAATCAAACGGATCTTAGAAGCGGGCAATCAGGCTCCTACCTGGAACCACAACCGCAGCTGGAGCTATATTATCCTGAAAACAGATGAGGAAAAGGAATACGCATTTGAATATGCAAAAAAGATCGCCGACAAGTTCGACGCAGAAAAATATCTGAATGCGCCGAGACCGTACTCAACGACACTTGCCCAGAAAATGTACGGTTATGCGATGCCGAGGCAGTATACAATGCTCAAAGATGCGCCGTATGTGGTCATCCCTGTATTCAGGTGCAAAGAACTGAACGGCGAATATGTATCCAAGCTGAATCCCTTTTCCACAATCTGGTGCGTGATCGAGAACATATTCCTGCCGCCCACCTATATGATCCCCGTTTTTATCGGAATCGGCTACGCTGATCCTAATGAAACGGTATTGGAGCAAAATGTTGCCGATCTCAACAAGCAGCTGCATTATGGACGATGGAAATAAACGGATATTCGAGGAATACTGCAATGAAACCAATCATTCGAGAAATAGAAGTCAAAAGCGTGCTCACCAAATCCAATCTGCCGGTGAGCGACTATTCGGTAAATCCCTATGTGGGCTGCACCCATGCCTGCCGATACTGCTACGCCTCTTTTATGAAGAGGTTTACCGGACATCCGGAACCCTGGGGGACATTTCTGGATGTCAAGCACTGGCCGGAGATACGCCGCCCGGAGCGGTACGCCGGGAAGGAGCTGTTCATCGGTTCTGTCACGGACCCCTACCTGCCCCAGGAAGAAGTGTTCGGGCGCACCCGCGCGCTGCTTGAACAGCTCAAAGGCAGCGGAGTCAGGATCAGTATCGCCACCAAAAGCGACCTTGTGCTGCGGGATCTGGACCTGATCAAAACATTCCCGAACGCCCGGGTCTCCTGGTCTGTCAATACGCTGGATGAGAACTTTAAAAATGAGATGGACAACGCCGTCAGTATCGAACGGCGGCTGGTCGCCATGAAGACCTTTCATGACGCCGGCGTCCGAACCACCTGCTTTGTCTCCCCTATATTTCCCGGGATTACGGATGTAAAAGCCATCATCGACTGGGTTAGGAGCCAGTGCAATCTGGTCTGGCTGGAAAATCTCAATCTGCGGGGGAGTTACAAGACCGTTATCATGGACTATATTCAAGAAAAGCATCCTCAGCTCTTACCGCTGTATCAGGAAATCTATCATAAGAGAAATCGTACTTATTGGGAGCTTCTGGATATGGAACTGAAACACTATGCCGCTGAGATCGGACTGGACTACGTGACCAATGACGACAGCATGAAGCGCCCATTTGACGCTCCGCCGGTTATCGTAAACTATTTTTATCATGAGCAGATCAAAAAGTCTGCAAGGAAAGGGAGTGACAGCCATGCCTGAATTACCGGAAATAGAAACAATCAAGCGGGTGATCGAACCACAGATAAAGGGTCTTGCCATTCAGCAGATCACAGTCAACAGGCCTGAAGTGATCGCACGCCCTGCCGCCGATGAATTCTGCCGGCAGATCACCGCACAGATATTTACCGAAATTCGGCGCAGGGGGAAATTCCTGATCCTCTGTATGGATAGCGGAGACAGGCTAGTCCTCCATCTGCGTATGACCGGCTGCCTGCTGATGACGCCGGCAGATTACCCGGAAGAAAAGCATACCCACCTTGTCTTCCATCTGTCAGACGGCAGGGAGCTGCATTTCTCCGACACACGCCGGTTTGGGCGCTTCTGGCTGCTGCGGCAGGGAGAAGCTGATACATACAGCGGTATGGAAAAACTGGGCAAAGAGCCGTTTGATCCGCAATTCTCTGTGGAATACCTGCGTACTTGCCTTGGAAAGCGGAAAAAGGCCATCAAGGAATGCCTGCTGGATCAGAGCGTGATCGCCGGGATCGGCAATATCTATTCCGATGAAATTCTGTTTGCCGCCCGCATCTACCCGGCACGCCCCGCCAACACGCTGACAACTGAGGAATGGAACCGTCTTGTTTCAGTTATCCCGGAGCGGCTGGCCTTCTTTATCGAAAAGAACAAAACCACGCCGGAGGAATATCTGGCGACAAAGGGACAGGACTACCGCAACACGCCGTTTCTGCAGGTCTATGGACATGGCAGCGAACCCTGTCCGGTCTGTGGGGAAATCCTCTGCCGTACTGTGATCGGCGGCAGGAGCAGCGTATACTGCCCGGTATGTCAAAAGAATGTTTTGAGCAGTCCGTGGACTTTATCCGGGAACTGAGAAAGCGATTCACTGATTATGTGAACATCCTGGATAATCTCCGCAATGACGAAAATCCTTATGTCCAGCGGAGCGTGGGAAATAATCTGAATGACCTGTATAAATATGATCCGGAAAAGGCACTATGAGCAGATTTTGTCCGGCCTGATTTCCGATGACAGCACCCCGGCTTAATCCTATTCACCCTTATTTTGCAGCACATAATAAGTTCCTTTTGATTTTCCTTCTTTCTTTAACAATTCTAAATTCGTTAATTCTTTTAATATCTTTAGTGCCCTTGATTCTTTTATATTTAGAAGCTTCTGCGCTTCTTTATTAGTTATCATTCCATTCTTTTCAACATATCCTATGATCTTTTTTTGGCTTGTATTTAACTTTTCCCGTACTTTTCCCGTACTTTTCCCGTACTTTTCCCGTACTTTTCCCGTACTTTCACCTGATTTACCCTCAATATCTGCATATCCCGGACTTCCGGCATCATGTCCAGGTTCAACCTGTCCAAAATCAAAAGAATAGTCAGCGTCCAGCGGAACTATAATCCTGAAAATATCTCCTTCGATAAACTCCGGATCTTTACCGGAATAATATTTGCTGTATTTAAATAAATTTCTCACACCGGATCCCAGCTGATCTGCATATCCAATATTTCTGAAGAATGCGGCAATGATCGGATTCTTTGGGAATGGTTCCATATTATCCGGTGTAATAACCGCATCCTGAGAAGCCCGGTTGGCATTTTCTACATACATACGATCTTTTTCGATTACAAATTTTGCCTGGTACGGACTTGTATATTCACGATGGATCAATGTATTTGCAATCATTTCACGGGTAATGATATTCCTCAGACTTTTTCGCTGGTCATCCTCCATAAAAAATTTATCCGGTAAATGTTTTCGTGCAAACTCCATCAGAAGTTCATAGCTTTCTATGAGATTTGTCTGTACAATTTCTCTGTCATCATAGCGATCCACATTAATACGCCGAAGCAGAGCATCTGTCACATAAGCAGGTGCAATATCCAGAATCACATCATCTTTTCCCAGCAACATAACTGCTGCCAGATTAAATCCATGTTTGCCTGTCACACGGTCTAGGGTATATAATCTTGCACTTTTCAACAGTTCATCATCCGTCATACTGTTCCAGGGATGCCCTTGCACGTTACTTTGATTCTGCGCCATAACACGAAGTTTGGGAAGCATATCAAACCTCAAATCTGTTTTCTCCACATAAGGATAAACTTTATGTTCTGTAAATATTTCCTGTTTGCGGATATACATTTGCGCGATCTGAGCAGTCGAAGTCACCTTTACATCTGCATCATCTACCCGATCATAAATCACTTTCTTATAGCTGTATACCTCCGCACCCGGCAAGACATGTATATGGATAATCGTTTTCTTTTCGTACTGTATAATTTCAGGGGATAAATACACTGTCGGCGTAAATAATGCAGGATTACTGATACAGCTTATAAAATTCTTTATCATGTCAGGAGCAGCCTTTTCGGGAACCCCAAGTACAGTTCCATCATCCAGAACACCTAAAAAAATATCTCCGCCAAATCGATTCAAAAATGAGCAGACTGTCTCGTAAACATCACTTTCGATCCCATTCCCGCAGCGTTTAAATTCTACTGCGATGGTTTCTCCTATATCCAAAATTGTTTTGATTTTTTTTGAATCCATACTCCGCCTCCGACCAGAAACCTGCTTTCTACTATTGCATTCTAATATAACATATAACTATAACTTTATCCAACATAGCAGTGTGACAGATTTTTTATCAATTATACTCCTGGACCAACAGTACCGTTGTCATATTGGGCAAAAGCTTTATCCATAAATCCAATCTCCTGCAGCTCCTGCGCAATTTCCTTACTCTTCACCCACATCAGATTATCCTCTTTCTTAGCATTGAATTCCAGTACTGAGTATAATACCCCGTCTTTTCGGTTTTGGGATTCGGCTTTCCGGCTCTTTACTGTTCATATTTTTCCCTTTTTTATAATTTCTATGAACCTTTTCACCTCATCGGAGGGCTCCTTGGAATACAAAATTCCATAAGGTACTTTATAATCCCAGTTCACCGGAATAGTAACCAGTGAAGGGTGGATACAAGCCCATGCATCCAAAGTCAACAATAACGACCCTGTCTGTTCACAGGTATTGAATGTGTCCATGTCATAATAGTAGCCGGCTTCTTCCACTAAAATCTGTGGATGTGTCATCGTCAACATATCGTGAAAACGATCGAGTAATTCTGTATCCCCGCTTTTGACCATCATAAGATGCTCTCCATGCAAGTCGCCTAAAGTAAGCTCTTTCCTTGTGGCCAGGGGATGCCCCTGCGGAACTGCAACGCAAAGCCGGTACTCCCCTAAATTCAAATAATCGGCTTCTTCCCGCATGGTTTTTGAATTAAAGGAACCCACCAACAAATCAATGCGATCTCCCAGCGAAGAAATAACGGATAAAATCTGCTCTTTTGTATCCTCATAGGGGACAATATGAAACTTATACTTTGGATAGTTTTCCCGCAGAGGAGCCCACAAATCGGTCAGTACCCGGCTGGGGTTCAAAAGGGACGAACCTACCCGTATGGTAATTCCCTCAGAAAACTCTGCGTTTTTGGCCCGTGCAGCAGCGCTTTGTGCGGATGCAAGCAGTTTTTTTCCATCCTTATACAAGGATTTTCCCGCAGCAGTTAATTCAATCCCCTGATTACTTCGTTTGAGCAGCGTAACACCCAGTCGGCTTTCAAGGGTGTTCATGTGTTTCATAACAGAAGCCGGAGTAACTAAAAGCTGTTTTGCAGCTTTAGAAAAACTTCCACAGTCTACTACCTGAAGAAAAACCTGTAACTGTTGGCTAAGCAAAATCGCCCCTCCTTTCGCTTTTACTTTTTGTAAAAGCATTGTAGCATTTTTGGTCATTCCATGTCAATGTAGATATGGATACAATGGAGATATCAAAAGTTTTGATTTTACACACTGCAAGGAGGAAATCATTATGGAATATGCAACTTTAAGAAATGGTGTCAAAATCCCCATGCTGGGTTACGGAGTATTCCAGATTCCGCTGGAGGACACCAAACGCTGCGTGCTGGACGCTATCTCGGCAGGGTATCGCAGCATTGATACTGCACAGGGATATTTCAACGAGGAAGGCGTGGGCGAGGCTATCGCCGATTGCGGCGTACCCCGCGGCCAGCTGTTCCTGACCACAAAAGTCTGGATCAGCAACGGCGGCTATGAGAAGGCAAAGGCTTCTATTGACGAGTCTCTGAAAAAGCTCCGCACCGACTATGTAGATCTGATGCTGATCCACCAGCCCTTCAATGACTACTATGGTTCATACCGGGCCATGGAAGAAGCGTACAAGGCCGGAAAGATTCGGGCTATCGGCGTTTCCAACTTTATGCCGGATCGTTTCATTGACATTGCGGGTTTTACCGAGATTCCTCCGATGGTCAACCAGCTGGAGGTACACGTTTTCCAGCAGCAGAAGGCTGCTCGCCCCATCTTGAAAAAGTACGGTGCGCAGCTGATGGCATGGTCACCGCTGGCCCAGGGAAAAAACGGGCTGTTTACCAATCCTGTGCTGACCAAAATTGGTGAGAAGTATGGAAAGTCTGCGGCACAGGTAAACCTGAGGTTACTGATTCAGTCCGGTGTGGTAGTGATCCCTAAGTCAATCCACAAAGATCGAATGGAGGAAAACTTTGATTTATTTGACTTCCAGCTGACCAATGACGAAATGAAGCAGCTTGAGTCATTGGATTTGGGACACAGCCAGTTTATCGACCACTATGCCCCGGATGTGGCTGAGATGTTCGTCAACGCCGGGAAAATGTAAGGAGGAATGTATTTATGAATAATGGAAATTTAGGCTTTGGTTTGATGCGCTTGCCCCAGTGCTCTGCGGAACCCACGGACATCGACACAGAACAGTTGAGCAAGATGGCGGACACTTTCTTGGAGGCCGGCTTTACCTACTTTGACACCAGCTGGGCCTATCACAATGGCGGCAGTGAAGCGGCCATTCGGGAAACGCATATGTTTGACTATATGAAAAAGTGGAAGGAATCTGGAAGAATCAAGCATATCGCTTTTTCCTTCCATGATACGGCAGATGTGCTGGATCAAATCCTGAGCGAGCATCCGGAAGTGGAGGCAGTACAGATCGTCGTCAATTACTTTGACTGGAACGCCTATCTGGTTCAGTCCAAAGCCTGCTATGATGTGATCCGCAAACATGGCAAGCAGGTCATCATCATGGAGCCGGTCAAAGGCGGTATGCTGGCTAAGGCACCGGACGCTGTGCAGAAACTCCTGCAGTCAGAGCACCCGGATTGGTCGCCTGCCGCCTGGGCGCTGCGCTTCGCCGGCAGTCTGGACGGGGTGCTGGCGGTTCTGTCCGGCATGTCTACACTGGAGCAGGTGGAAGAAAATGCGGCTACCATGCAGAACACTCAGCCCTTGACAAAACAGGAACAGTACATCTTGGCAGAGGCTGCACGTCTGTACCGGGAAACCGGCCCTGCCAGGACTGCAGATTTCACTCCCTATGAGGCTGTCAGTCCTAAGGGCGTTTCTGCTGCCGCCATTCTGGATACCTACAACAACTGTATGCTCCAGCCCGATCCCACTTTCGGTGCAGAACACAACTACTTCTCAGCCGAAAAAGCAAAGCATGGGCTGCACAAGGATGATCAGTGCATCCCCGGCGAAGTGATTTTGGAAAACGGAGCCAATATGACAGAGTTCATCCATAAAGCAGAGGATTTTCTTAATGAACATTCTTTCTTCCAGTATGAGTTTTAAAGAAGAGATGTGAATCATGGAAACAAAGATCAGTTTGCATTTGTAATTCGATTTTGCAACGCAGCATGTAGAAAGGCAATCTAAACAGTACGCCGCCTTCCTCATTACCACCTGCACGGAAGCATCCGATATAGCTGCAGAAGCTCTCAAGCATCAGCTCCATGTAAAAGTGTTATTGCCCTAAACAGGCTATAAAACACGAATTGGCGCGGCTTGTGGACTTTCGGCTGAGAAAGTCTTACGGCCGCGCCTGCTGCTTGTAACAGCTATATATTCATTAACTTCCGTCTTGAAAATCCCAGAAAACAGCCCTGTTTTCGGACGTTTTGTATCCGGACCGTTATTGAACTTTATAGCTGTCCTCACAGTTAGAGAAGTCTGCTCCCTTTCTCGCAGATTTGATAAATTTCATCATACTTTTCTTCAATCAGCGGCGTGATCTTCTCTGTCTGTCTCTTCACTCCCGCCCTGTAGAAGAAGTAAGGGAGAATCCACCCCAGGAATCCCGGGACCGCCAGAATAATGCACAGCGCAATCATTGGCGGATCTGCCGTCACCGCAAACGTAGCGCCTGCCATGAACACAGTTCCGATTATTCCCACAGTAATTGCCAGTATCGACGGGCGTGAGGTTTTCTCCTTCTCCAGATGATCAAGCTGAGCCACACATGCCTCAAAGTTTCTCTGCAGTCTTGTAAGTTCTGCCTTGTTGATGATTTTGCGGTCCCGCTTCAGCCGGATCATTACTTTCGCGTGCTTTGAGGGGACGGAATGTTTTGGATATCCCCCGGGGTGGCCCTGCATTACATTCTCATCCGGTTCCCAGCCGAAATTCTTATAACCGTCTATTAAAAAAGAGGCCTGCGCGGAATCTGCTGACACTTCTTTATATTCATATCCGATAAATCTTCCCGGCCTTTTTGTCTTATCTTCCATCTGTTTTTTCCTCCGATTCCTGTCCTGTATTTCTTCCGGCTCCGGAAGATGGCGCCGACGCAGGAAGCCGCACTGTAAAAGTACTGCCCTCCCCTTCTTTGCTGACAACAGAGATTTCTCCATTCATTAAAATAAGAATCCGCTTTACAAGAGCCAGCCCGAGGCCGTTCCCTTCTTTGGAATGAGACGTATCCCCCTGATAGAATTTATCGAATATGCGGCGCACACTCTCGCTGCTCATCCCACAGCCTGTATCTGATACTGACACCTCTATATGTCCTTGCGAAGCGGTCTGCTGTATCGTCACTCTCCCGCCCGGTTCGGTAAATTTGACCGCATTTGAGATCAGGTTATTCCACACCATATCCATCAGGCTCCGATCTGCCCGGATGAAAGCATTCTCCTCCATATCCACTTCCAGCTCCAGGTCTTTTTCATCCCACATCTCCTCGAAGTTCAGAATGCATTCTTCCAGCTGGCCGCACAGATCATATTTCTTCATCTCCGGGTCAATCCTCTGGTTTTCCAGCTTGTTCAATCTCAGAATATTGCTGATCAGGTCAGAGAGCCTGCCTGCTGCTTCTTCGATATTTCGTGCGTATTCAAGCTTTTCTTCCTCAGCGCATTTTCCTGTCTGAAGAAGCTCCGCATAATTTTTAATAATGGCGATCGGTGTTTTCATCTCGTGAGAGACATTGGAGACAAAATCTGTCTTCAATGTCTCCACACTTCCCAGCTCTTCCACCATTTTATTGAAGTCAGTGATCATCACATCCAGATAGTCCAGCCGGTCCGCCGTATGAATTGTCGGCACATATACAGAGAAGTCCCCCTCCGCCACCTGCTTTGTCGCCTCCGCAAGGCGGTGGAGCGGCTCCTCGTAAGTACTCTTTATCTTTTTCCTCGTAAAAAGGGTAAGCCCCATTGCCACGGCGCCCCAGTACATCATCGGCACAATGATCTGAATGATATCGCTCCATTCCAGATCATTCATCAGCACGACCAGCCCCACATGGATTCCCGACATCAGGAGCAGGACGCCCAGGAAAATGCCAAAAAGGGACAGCGGAAAAAGACTGTCCTTTATCATGCGGCTTCCGTCCGCTCTTTCTCCGCCGTTCATTGGAGCACCGCCTTATAGCCCAGCCCGCGCACGGTCACGATTTTAAATCCGTCGCACTGCGCAAGCTTGTTTCTCAGCTTCGTCATATACACATCTACTGCCCGCAGGCTTGTGTCACTGTCCACATCCCAGAACTCATCCATAAGCTGCGCCCTGGAAAATGTTTTCTTCGGATAGGACAGAAGCTTATAGATAATATTGAATTCCCGTGTAGTCAGACTGATCTCCTCTCCGTCTACCTCCGCGCTCATCCCGTCCGCGTCCAGCAGCAGATTTCCCACTGTGATTTTCCGCTCCGTCTCAATATTCGCACGTCTGAGAAGCGCCCGGACACGAAGCACCAGTTCGTCCAGGTCAACCGGTTTCACCATATAGTCGTCAATGCCAAGCTGGAACCCTTTCTGTTTGGACGGGAGGTCATCCTTTGCCGACATGAACAGAATCGGAATCCTTTTATTCACTTTCCGTACCGTACGGGCGAATTCAAATCCGTCAATTTCCGGCATCATAATATCCGAGATAATCAGAT
Source organism: uncultured Mediterraneibacter sp. (assembly GCA_944384505.1). Taxonomy (GTDB): domain Bacteria; phylum Bacillota; class Clostridia; order Lachnospirales; family Lachnospiraceae; genus Mediterraneibacter. The sequence goes on along the minus strand of CALWTQ010000035.1, from coordinate 4,143 downwards.
CATAAAGCTGGCTGTACATCTCATCATAGGCGTCCCTGGCATTTAAGCATCCCTTTGCCTGAAATCCGCTGTCATTTAAATAAGTGCATACAATCCGGTTCAGTCTTTCGTCATCTTCTACAACAAGGATATGAATCATCTTCTCACACTCCGTTTTCTATCTCTTCTCGAACTTTTGTATTTTCTCAGATGTTCTGCGTATAGTATAACAGGTTTTGTGTTTCTGATGTGTTTCACTTTTGTTTCTAAATTATTAAAAGCAGAATGGATGCTGGTATTTGCCCCCACTTCCCCTGCATGCGCAAAATCAGTCTGCCTCCACTTCTCCGGACACGGTTCCTGCCGTGATCGTATACGTCTCTCCGGAAACAAGCTCCGGACTGCTTAAAATCACCACAGCATAGGGAAGCTCCGGCGCATAGCTGATCAGAGTATTTCCGCTCTGGTCTGTCAGGGTAAGCTCTGTTCCCGCGGCCTGCTCTCCCACGCTGACCGCCACAACGCCCTGTTCGGAATCGGTGAATGTCCGAGCCATTCCCGCAGCGCCCGTTCCGATAAATGTCCCGCCTGTAATCACCGCAGTCGTGTCAAAATCAAGCGTTGCAGTATCTCCCTGTGTGGGCCCCGTGACAATCGTATATCCGCCCGAGATCTCCACGGACCCATTGGCGTCGATGCCGTCTCCCGAAGCCGTGATATACAGATTCCCGCCTGAGATTACAATCGTCCCGTCAGAAGAGGAGGACATGCCTTCCCCGCCTCCCGGACCGCCCATGCCGCCTGAGCCGCCGAACATTCCATCCCGGCCCCCGGAGGTTCCGCTTGCATCTGTGCCGCCTGAGGCATTCAGTCCGTCGTCACTGGCAGTCAGCGTAATATCGCCTCCCTGAATCTCCACATGCAGCGCTTCCATTCCTTCATAGCTTTCCGAGACAGTAACGGTTCCGCCTGTCACAGTCAGAGTGTCCTCAGCATGAAATGCATCATCTCCGGATGCAAGGTCAAATGTCCCTCCGCTTATCGTTATGGACGCATTGGAATGGATGGAATCGTCCGCTGAATCAACGGTAATTGTTCCCCCGGAAATCAGCATCCCGGTTTCACATTTAAGTCCTTTCATACTGGTGCTGCTGTCTTCGGAGCTGTCCTCAGAACTGTCCTCATTTGAAACTTCTGAAATCTCCGTATCCACATGGTTCCCCTGTTCTGTATCATCCGCCGGCTTTTCAGCATTCACCGGCTCTGTATTATTTGCCTGTGCTGCATTATTCTCCTGCTCCGCGCTGCTGCGCCCTTCCGGCTCTGCACCGCCTCCCGGGGCTCTGCCGCCTCCCGGCTGTCCCGGAGCGCCGCCTTCCATGAACCCGCCCCAGGAATCAGAAGACTGCTCTGATCCGTTTGCGCTTCCTCCGCCTGCAAGGATCCCGATCATTCCATCTTCAATCTGCATATATGCCCCGGCGCTGACGCCATCGCCCTCTGCCGCGATATCAAATGTTCCTCCCGAGATATAGACAAATCCAAGAGACGTATCGTCGTCATTCTCTGCATGGATCCCGTCCTTTCCCGCGTCAATGGTAAGGACTGTATCTCCGGTCACCCTGACGCTGTCATTGGCGTCAATGCCATGAGATGCAGAAGTAATCGTATATGTTCCTCCTGTGACTGCCAGATCATCCTTGCATACAATGCCGTGCCCTGCAGGAGACGTTACCGTAAGCGATCCTGAGCCATTGAGCGTAAGATCCTGCCGGGAAAAGAGCGCGGAGTCAATATTGCTGTCGTCAATGGCTGTAAATGTCCCTCCATTGGACAGTGTATTTTCCGTTCCCTCCGCAAGAGTGACAAACACTTTATCCGCCTCCAGTATATAAAGCGCGGCCGACGTCCCGCTGTTAATCTGAACTCCGTCCAGCACGATCTGAATCTTGGCGGTATCAGGTGCATCCACGATAATCATGCCGTCGCCGAGCGTGCCGCTGATAATATAAACGGCCTCCTCAGTAATAGTGACTGTCGAGCCGCTGATTTTCACACTGTCAGAACTTGCCGATGCAGAAGTCCCGCTCAGTTTAATCTGAACACTGTCATCCTCATCATAATCCGTCCTATAGTCCCGGTCGGTAAACATATCTTCATCCGTCTGTGCGAAATCTGCCTCTGCAATATCCCTATCGTTTCCCTCTCCGTTCGCATTTGCATCCCCGCTGCCGCCCAAAGCTGTGCCGGAAGTCTCTTCCAGAGCATCGCCGGTTCTGCTGCACCCGGCCGTCATAACGAGAACACAGCTGCATGCCAGCAATATAGAAATCCATCTTTTCACAGGTCATTCCCTCCTTTTCCTGCACAAATGTCAGAGTTCGGCGATCGCTGTCTCCTGGGGAGAAACCATGATTTCCAGATTCCCGTTCCTGCACCGGAGTTCATCGATCATTTCCTTTTCCCCGGCGGGATCAGACAGCGTCACATGATATGTAAGCCGGAACATGCTGCCCATATTCGTAGTCTTTACAGAAACCAGGCTTACAGAGTCCGCGTATTTCTTAAAAACGTCATCAAAAACTCCCGTGTAATCCAAATCCTCCGGGATCGTCACCGCAACTGTGCGGTACGCCGCAGATCTTCTTTCCATGCCGAGCCCGAGACGATTATAGAGCAGAAACACTGCGCACATCACTATAGTAAATAACAGAGCATATCCCAGATAACCCATTCCGGTAATCAGTCCTGCACCCATGGCAAGGAAAAGCGTGCATATCTCTTTTGCCGTTCCCGGGGCCGAGCGGAAGCGCACCAGACTGAACGCGCCGGCAACCGCCACTCCGGTTCCCACATTTCCATTTACCATCATAATCACAACGCAGACTACTGCCGGAAGGAGCGCCAGAGTCACTACAAAACTCTTTGTATACCTGGTATGATACATATAAGTAAGCGCAACAGCAAGTCCAATTACAAGAGAAACACCCATGCAGAGCAGAAAATCGGTCACACTGATGACCACTGTCAGATCTGTGTCAAACAGCCCCCGAAATAATATATCAGACATGGCATACTTCCTCCTCTGTAAGATGTGGGAAAATCCCCTCACAGTATGCCGTCCCATACTTAGAGAAGGACGTCTTATAGACATGCTCCTTTGAGAGCGTCCTTACCATCCACATGGGAATCGCGCCGGGGCATTTCAGCTCCATCAGAACCATCCCTTCCGGAAGCAGAGGCTCCCCGTATATCCCGGACTCCAGTGAGAGATCCTTCTGGCGGTACAAAATCGTGTCGTCAAAGGTTATCCGGAAGTCCGATCCGTCCAAAGAGCAGAACGCCTCCCTCTCGCAGGAAACCAGAGCCGCCGGGTGAAGACTCCCATAATATTTAAGGAAATAGTCAACCTCCTTTGAAATCTGTGCATCCCTGCCTGAAATCCGGTCTGCCCCGTCAGAAGCTCCTTTGTCTGAAATGTCTTTATCTGAAATGTCTTTATCTGAAATGCCTTTGTCCGAAATGCTTTTGTCTGAAACGCTTTTCTTCCTGTTTTTACTGTTCCCACTGCATCCTCCGCCGGAAAGCAACTCCATCGCCTCATGCTCTCCCATCGAAATTCTTCGCTTATAAACGATATGTTTATATTTCTTTTTCAACTCTACAAATACCATACTATCCGGCTCAGCCTTCCCGTAGCTGCGGATGCGAAGCTTCTCCTTATATGCCGGTTTCTCAATGGAATGACGGATCAGACGGTAATTATCCGTATCAAAATATAAGCTGCGGATCACTGTACGGCCATACTCATCCGGCTCCATATACGGCTCCATCGCCCGCAGGATTTCCGCCTTCTGCTCTCGGGTCAGCAGATATTTCAGCTCATATCTCTCAAACACTTTCTGAAAAGCCATGAAAAATCCTCCTGTAATATGATTTGATATAACAGTGCAGCCACAAAGGATAATGTGGGCCGGACTGTTCTGGTTTCATCACGCATCATTATACAGAATGGAAATTGAAATAGACTTGAAATAAGTTTGAAAATTCTTTGAACAGCTATTTAGCGCACTAACAATTCCTGTGACTCACGTCCGGAAGCGGAGCGGATGTATTGCGATACGTATTCTGTGAAAGGAGACAGCCGTAAGACGTTCCGTTCCA
>CALWTQ010000034.1 GCA_944384505.1 uncultured Mediterraneibacter sp. | reverse complement strand
TCTCCGCAGAATACGTCTCAGAAATAGCCCCTGTTTTCGAACGTTTTGCATCCGGACTTTAGTGAACTTTATAGCTGGAGACACATTGTTTTTTCGGTTCTGATGATTTATAATGAAAACGGACAAAGGGGTCTGAAACGGCTCTCTTTGTCTTTTTTATTTTCAGGAGATTTTAGGAGATTTCAGGAGGTGTCTGATGGGAGCGTTTGATAAGATTAAGAGTGGTCTGCCGGGAATGGATGAACTGTTGAATTATATCCGGATGGGAGATAATGTGGTCTGGAGTGTGTCGGATCTGGAGGATTTTAAATTTTTTGCTGTGCCGTTTGTGAAACAGGCGGTTAAGGACGGGAGAAATCTGATCTACATGCACTTCGCGGGACAAAAGCCTCTCCTAGAACCGCAGCCGGGGCTTAAGATCTGTGAGTTTGATCCAGATAAAGGGTTTGAAGCGTTTACTGTTGATATTTACAACAGGATTACTGAGGAGGGACGGGATGCGTTCTATGTGTTCGACAGTCTGTCCGCGCTCCAGTCGGTATGGTATACGGATCTGATGATGGGGAATTTCTTCCGTGTGACCTGCCCCTATTTGTTCCGGCTTGATACGGTAGCGTATTTTCCGCTTCTTCGGGGGCGGCATTCTTTTGACGCAGTGGCGCGGATCAGGGATACGACACAGCTTCTCATTGATGTGTATCACGGTGATCAGATGTATCTGCATCCTTTGAAGGTCTGGAATCGGTATTCAAACAGAATGTTTTTGCCGTATTCCTGCGGCTTTTATCTGCCTGAGGAGAGTGATGCACAAGAGGCAGATATCCTTTCGCTGTCAGAAAAATGCGCATTCAGCACAGTGGACGGCGGCGTAGCTTTAAGCCGTTATTATCAGCTTGTGGAAGAGGAAGAGGCGCAGAATCAGGATCAGAATTATGACAGCCATGACCGTTTTTTCGCCCTGGCGAAGCTGGATTACCAGAGAGGCGTGTTCAGTGACGAGACGGAGAATCAGATCATAGAAAGTACGATGACACGGGATATACGTCTGAAGGAAATGATAAAGAAGTATTTCAGGCCCAAAGATTACTTCCAGCTCAGAGACCGCATGATCGGAAGCGGCTCTGTCGGAGGCAAGGCATGCGGCATGCTGCTGGCGAGGAAGATCATTCAAACGGAACTTCCGCAGTACAGGCCTTTCTTTGAACCCCATGATTCCTATTACATCGGGTCGGATGTGTTCTATACGTATATTGTGTCCAACAACTGCTGGGAGACACGGATCGCCCAGAGGACAGACGAAGGGTATTTTGAAAAGGCCGGCGCGCTCAAAGAGGCTCTTCTGTCCGGCAGTTTCCCGCCTGATATCCGGGAAAAGTTCCGCTCTGTCCTGGAATATTTCGGCCAGAGCCCGATTATCGTCCGGTCTTCCAGCTTCCTGGAGGATGGCTTTGGGAATGCGTTTGCGGGAAAATATGAATCCGTATTCTGCGTGAATCAGGGAAATCCGGAGGAACGCCTGGAAGCCTTTGAATCAGCTGTACGGACGGTCTATGCAAGCACAATGGATATTTCCGCCCTGGAATACAGAATGCAGAGGGGACTGCAGCACAGCGATGAGCAGATGGCGGTGCTGGTTCAGCGCGTGTCAGGATCCTATCATGGGGATCTGTTCTTTCCGGCTGCGGCGGGAGTCGGCTACAGCTACAGCTCTTACCGCTGGAATAAATACATGGATCCCTCCGCGGGCCTCCTGCGTATTGTGGCCGGGCTTGGCACCAGGGCCGTGGACCGGCCGGATCACGACTATCCGAGACTTGCGAATCTGGACCGTCCGGCTGTTCCCATGCACGGCAGTGTAGCAGACCGGCACAGATTTTCCCAGCGGGTTATGGATGTGCTGGACACAAAGGAGAATAAACTAAAGAGTGTGGAGACAGACACGCTTCTTGAGAGCCTTCCCCTCTGGTTTAAGAAGGCGGTTATGGAGAGGGATTATGAGGCGGAGAACGCGCTGAAACGGATGAACCGGTGGAGACAGGTCTGGTTTACGACCTGTCAGGGGCTTCTTGAGAATAAGGAATTTACTGCCCTGATGCAGAGCGTACTCAAAGTTCTGGATCAGGCCTATGGAAATCCTGTGGATATTGAATATACGGTGAATCTGGATGAACAAGGCGCTTTTGTCGTCAATCTGCTCCAGTGCAGGCCTCTTTACACCGGGGCCAAGGGCAGTGCGGCAGAACTTCCGGATATTTCAGAGGAAGATACATTTTTCCGTCTGAAGGATTCTGCGATGGGAAGCTCTGTGAAAGAGAAGATAGATGTGGTTGTCCAGATCGATGCAAAGGCTTACTACGAGTATCCTTATGCGCTGAAACCCCAGGCAGCGGAAGCAGTGGGAGAGATTAACGCCTGGTATAAGGGGAAGGAGAAGAATCTCCTTCTTATGACGCCGGGCCGGGTGGGGACTTCTTCCCCGGAGCTTGGAGTTCCTGTCAGCTTTGCGCAGATATCGGGCTTTAGCGGTATCTGCGAAGTCTCGGACAGACGGGCCGGATACATGCCGGAGTTAAGCTATGGAAGCCATATGTTCCAGGATCTTGTGGAGGCGGGAATCTTCTACTGCGCTCTGTGGGGAGATGAGAGAACGGAGCAGTACAGGGAAGAAATGTTTGCCGGATGTGACAATCTCTTTTTACGGATCTGTCCGGGACGGGAAGAGCTGTCCGATATGTTCCGGGTGACAGAGCCGGCAGATCTGTGGTACTGGAATAATGAGCAGACAGGGGAGACTCTGTGCGGCAAAATACATTGATTGCGGACCTGATTTCAAATATGATAGACGCAGAAGGATGAACATGGTGCCAGTGCGCAGGACAGAATACCGGCGGATGGAAGAAGAAAGCGCTTCAAAAATAGATCCTTACAGATCTTGCTCAGAAGTACGGCTGTACGGTTCTGATATCGTCACATATTCTCAGGAAGCTTGAAAACTGTCAACCGGAAAAGATGTGAGAACAGATTTTAATCCTGCGATGATGGGCGGAACTGTTCAGATGGCCCTTGACACAGGCGCAGAGAAAACTGTGGAAGCGTTTACATCCGCTCCGCTTCCTGCGCATCTCCTGTCGGAAATGTTACTGTCTAAATAGGCTGTAAAGCGCAACTGGCGCGGCGTGAGGGCTTTCGGCTGGGAAATTTATTCCAGCCGCGCCACACTTCTGGCAGCTATATAGTCACTGACTCCCGAAATGAAAAGCCCAGAAAACAGCTCCATCCCCGCAGAATACGTTTCTGTAAAGGTGTTGTTTTCGGACGTTTCTACAAGTAGGGAGTTATTGAACTTTATAGCTGTACTGTTTCGAAAATGTAAATATTTACAAATTTATTGTTGCTAAAATCTGAATTACATACTATCCTATTACATAGAGGCTTTGAGAAGCTTTATATCTATATTTTATTTAAGTATAGTGTCAAACAAGTTACGAAAAAACAGAGCCAAAGAAAGAGGAGGAAAGAAGACTATGGATCTGAATTTAAGAGCAAAAGAAGACTGCAGATTTGATGCGGTATCACTGGGAGAGGTTATGCTTCGCCTTGATCCGGGTGAGGGCAGAATTCGTACCGCAAGACAGTTCCGCGCATGGGAAGGCGGCGGAGAGTACAATGTTGTCCGCGGATTAAGAAGATGCTTTGGCATGAACACTGCTGTTATCACAGCATTTGCAGATAATGAGGTCGGAAAGCTGATGGAGGACTTCATCCTCCAGGGAGGCGTGGATACATCTCTGATCAAATGGGTGAAGACAGACGGAATCGGAAGAATCTGCCGCAATGGTATCAACTTTACTGAGAGAGGATTCGGTATCCGCGGGGCGGTAGGATGCTCAGACCGTGCGAACACAGCGATTTCAAAGGCAAAGCCGGAAGACTTTGATTTTGATTACATCTTTGGCGAGCTGGGCGTGCGCTGGCTGCATACAGGCGGTATCTATGCTGCTCTGTCAGAGCAGTCCTGCGAGACAGTCCTGGCGGCGATTAAGACAGCAAAGAAATACGGAACAGTTGTTTCTTATGACCTGAACTACCGTCCTTCTATGTGGAGCGCAATCGGCGGACAGGAGAAGGCTCAGGAAGTAAATAAGGAGATCGCAAAATATGTAGACGTTATGATCGGCAACGAGGAAGACTTTACAGCATGCCTCGGATTTGAGATCGAGGGAAATGACGCAGATCTCAAACAGCTGAATCTGGACGGCTACAAAAAGATGATCAACGAAGCTGCAAAGACATATCCGAACTTCAAGGCAGTGGCAACAACACTCCGTGAGGTTAAAACAGCTACAGTAAACGACTGGAGCGCAATCTGCTGGGCAGACGGAGAAATCTATAAGGCAAAAGACTACAAGGGACTGGAGATCATGGACCGTGTAGGCGGCGGAGATTCTTTCGCTTCCGGCCTGATCTACGGACTGATGACGACAGGCGATGCAGAGCTGGCAGTAAATTACGGCGCTGCGCACGGAGCACTGGCAATGACAACACCGGGAGATACGACCATGGCAAGCAAGAAAGAAGTAGAAGCGATCATGGGCGGCGCAGGAGCCAGAGTACAGAGATAATTGAAATAGCAGAGAATCCGGAAGATGGAGAGGCCGTCTTCCGGATTTTTTTAACAGTTCAGCTATTTAGCGCACTAACATTTCCTATGACTCACGTCCGGAAGCGGAGCGGATGGTTTGCGATACGTATTCTGTGAAACGGGACAGCCGTGCGATGTTCCGTTCCAGAATCCGGAAAATCTAGCAGGCCGAAGAGATGTTTAAATACAAAGCGGCGCTCCGGGCAACTCGCTCCGCTCAGGCAATCCCTGCGCGCCGCTTAACAACAGCTCTCCGACTTCTAATATCTTCCATCAGATTCCTCCAAAGTCACAGTCCCCACACGTCTCCTCTCCAAGAACTTACGCTTCAAACATCCCCTCCGCTTCCTGCGCATTTCCAGAGGGAAGTGTTATTACTCTAAACAGGCTGAAACGTAGAACTGGAGCGGAATCCAGAGCCATCCTTCATCTCCGCAGAATACTTCTCAGAAATAGCCCCTGTTTTCGAACGTTTTGCATTCGAACATTATTGAACTTATGATTTTCAAAAACGGAGTCCTTCTCTAAGGATTCCCGGCTGTAACCTGGGTTATAAAAGGTTTTGATTCAGAAGGGTGGTATTAGATATGCTTAAATTTTTAAAGAAGATTCCGGCAGGGTTAATGGTTATTCCCATGCTTTTATCCGCAGTATTAAACACATTTGTTCCGAGTATTTTCCAGATTGGTTCTTTTACAACCGCGCTGTTTACCTCAGCCGGTTCAACGACTATCGTCGCACTGGTTCTGTTCTGTATGGGTTCTCATCTGGAAGTCAAAGAGATCCCGAAGGTAGTTAAGAGAGGCGGCATCCTGCTGCTCTCCAAGTTCTTGATCGGCGCCGGAATCGGTATTGCAGTCGGCAAGATCTTCGGGCCGGGCGGTGTGTTCGGACTTTCGGCCCTGGCGATTATCTGTGCGGTGACGAACAGCAACACTTCGATCTATCTGTCGCTTATGCAGGAGTACGGAGATGAGACAGACGTTGCCTGTCACCCGATCCTGACGCTCAATGACGGCCCGGTATTTACACTGATCGCACTGGGGGCATCAGGGCTTGCACAGTTCTCACCGAAAGACCTGATCGCAGCGCTTGTGCCGATTGTAGTCGGTATGGTTATCGGAAATCTTGACAAAGATTTTAAAGAATTCCTTGCCCCGATCGGAACGATCACACTTCCATTCATGGGATTCACACTGGGAGCCCTTTGTTGCGGCGGCGACGACTCAGGTTGCGGCGTCTACAGTATTTACCGCGATCCTGGTGCCGTTTATCGCCTCCTGGTGGGCGAAGAAATTCGGATGCCCGAAGTATCCGCTTCCGGGACAGGATTTCAGTAAGGAAAGAGTAGTCAAATAGCAGGAGACCAAACAGCGGGTTATTAGACAACAGGATATAATGGAGGAGAAAGACAGTGTTATACAATGATCCAAAAACGTTTCGTGAAGATATGTTAAAAGGATATGCCGCTGCATTTCCGGACTATATTGTAGAAGTGCCGGGCGGGGTGGCAAGGGCTACAGAAACCCCGGAGGGCAAAGTAGCCGTCATAAACGGCGGCGGTTCAGGACATTACCCGGCCTTTTGCGGTGTCGTTGGTTCAGGATTTATGGACGCTGCGGTTGTGGGAAATGTATTTACCTCCCCGTCCACAGACGACGTTTATCATGTGGCCAAGGCTGTAGAGAACGGAAACGGCGTGGAAATGTCGGTACGTTTACTGTTTTTAAAGTTGCCGGGGCAGCTTCCGCAGCAGGATGTCCCTTTGATGAGATCGTCCGCCTGACCCAAAAAGCCAATGATTCTACTCGCACGATGAGCGTGGGGCTGAAAGGCTGCACAATGCCGGGAGCTTCCGAACCGCCCTTTAAAGTGCCGGACGGGAAGATGGAAGTGGGTCAGGGAATCCACGGAGAGCCTGGCGTGTATGAGAGTGATCTTGCATCAGCATCAGAGCTCGGAGAGCTTCTAATCTCGAAGATATTGGAGGATGTGCCGGAATATAAGAGCAGACGGATCGCAGTCATACTGGACGGGTTTGGCTCTACAAAATACGAAGAATTATTTGTAGTCTGGAAGACAGTTTCCGAGGTGCTCAAAGGAAAGGGATATACCCTGGTAGATCCCCAGGTCGGAGAGCTAGTGACAAGCCTTGATATGGAAGGAATTGTTGTGGACGGACTTCTGAAAATGAAGAATCAAATTATTGCATCGGAAGAAGAACTGGCGAGAATTGACTCTGTGGCAGGAGACGGTGATCACGGCCGGGGTATGGTCAAAGGAGTGACACATGCTTATGAAGCAGCGGCCGACACCGCAGAAGGCGGCGCAGGAGTGGGCAGCGTACTGTGCGCTGCGGGAAGAGCGTGGGCCGCAAAGGCAGCAGCAGACAGGATGCAGGAACTGGGAAATGCAAAACGGGGAGATAAAACAATGCTGGATACGCTGATCCCATTCGCTGAGAAGCTGGAAAATGCGGCAGAGGAAGGTCTGAGCATCCGCGAAGCGTGGACAAAAGGCGCAGAAACAGCTGAGGAGGCTGCCAGGGCAACCGCAGAGCTGCTTCCCAAAGTAGGACGGGCGCGCCCTCAGGCTAAGAGAAGCTGCGGGACCCCGGATGCGGGAGCTGTGTCTATGGCAATGTGTATAAAAGCAGTACTTTTACCAAACTTGTCAGATACGCGCAATTGAGATGCGGTGCAAAGTTGTTATTCCAAGACGTGTGTGGTAAAATCAATAAAAACGCGATATGCTGAGGAGACGGTATAATGCTTGTTGGGAATAAGAACAGCGCGGATGTGCGTAAGCTATATAAAGAAAGAAGTGATAAAGCGGTTGATTATGCTTTGTCAGAAATTAAAAAAGCTGATATTGCGCCATATGTCCGGCAGATATATTTATATGGAAGCTGTGCCAGGAATGAGCAGTCATATGGAAGCGATGTGGATCTGCTCCTTGAACTGGACGAAGCATTTGAATCAGTAGAAAGGAAAGCAGCGATGATATCCGAACTTCGGGGAAGGCTGAGCCAGCTTGACGACTCATTACCGGAGATAGAAGTAAAGCTTGTGATCGGGAATAAATGGAAGACGGATAATACGATTTTTTTCACTAACATAAGAAAGGACGGTGAAAAGTTATGGTGAGCCTGAATAATTATTTTGAATTTGCTGAAAATGATTACAATTTTTTCAAGGAAACATATGCAGCTGGGATGAAAAGGCCGGCTCTTGCGGCAATGGGACAAAGCATTTGTGAGAGATATCTGAAACATGTTATAAATGAGTATGCGTTTCCAGAAGATGAATTCGAACACATGAAGAAAGAATCTACTCTGCATACTCACAGTCTGCATAAACTCATCAAGTATTTAAAGAGTGATATGGGTCTGGAAATTACCGATGATGAAAGAAATGCCATGCAGGCTATTGACGGCTTTTATTTTACAACACGATATCCTGGAGAAGATAGCTTCATTGCTGATGAAACAGATATCGATGATGCATGGAAGGCTGTTGAAACAGCGCGGGAGTTTACTATAGAAATAATACAAAAAATGGAGAATAGTAACCCAGCCCATGTTGATAAAGAAGCTGAACGTTAATAAAAGGGATTTTATATTATGGGCAGGCTTATGGCCTGTCTCTTTTTAATAATTCTGAAACAATTTTCAAATATTTTGTAAACAATTAAAAGGCATATATTAAGGCAGAAAGATAAGACCAGGGTAGTGTCAAATGAGGGTGGATTCTTCCATACTTTATCCATAAGAAGATGCCGCAGATGGTGGGAATTATCATATATGTCCTTGCAGCTGTTTCTCTGACTGCAGCCTGTATATGTTTATGCAGAGCTTTGAGGAATGGAATTATAGAAAGACTGATCATGACGATAAAAAAACGGCTTTCGGGGCGCGTTTCCTTGAGGATTATACATTTCGGACGATCCTGACAACTATGCCGTCATTCATAATCAATGTAGCCTACACGATATACAATGGCGTTATCGGTATTATGAATCAGTCTGCATGGTTTATTACTATGGCCGTTTACTATAGTCTGCTGGGGATCATGCGCTACTGTGCGGTAAATACAGAGAGAAAAATATCCCGTATGGAGGATCCAAAACAGATACGGAAGAAAGAACTGTCAGTCATCCGTACAGACGGGATCCTTCTTCTGCTGTTGAATCTGGCACTAAGCGGAGTCGTTCTGCTGACAATAGCCAAAGGAACAGCAAAAACACACTCGGAAATCATGGTCATATCCATAGCGGCATATACGTTTTATAAGATAACGACGCTCGCCTCGTTTCAGAAAACAAGCAGTATTGATGCCAGCCGGATGAACGGGATCACCGGACTGGCAGTCTGTATACTTATAGCGTTGCTGGGGGCCAGCATGATTTATTACGCTTCCAGGAGAAAAGAATCCTGAAGAGGGTTCTTTTACAATTTCAAATTAATATTTCAGAAACAAAAGCGAAACATTTTTCAAAAGAATGAGATATATTCTTATATCATGAAAACAAAGTAAATAATAAAAAGGAGAGGAAATCATCATGAAGAAGAGTAGTTTTGTGGCAATGATTTTAGGAACGATCGGAGGAATTCTGTTTGCGCTGGGAATGTGCATGGCGCTGATTTCGGAATGGAATGCTTTTAATCAGGGAGTTGTGCTGGGCGTGGCCGGCGCGGTGGTACTGCTGATTATGGTTCTCGTATGGAGGAAGATGGAGAATAAGAGTCCGGTTAAGCTGTCAGGAAAAATGATCGGGACAGTGCTGCTGGGGATCGTCGGAGCGCTTACGCTTGGAATTGGGATGTGCCTGACAATGGTATGGAGCAATATGATCATCGGAATCATAGTTGGAATTGCCGGCATCATCCTGCTGCTGTGCCTGATTCCGCTGACAAAGGGAGTGAAATAGAAAACAGAAAGAAAAAACGCCATTTTGAATTGTCGGAAACGGTAATTCGAAACGGCGTTTTTGACTATATTTCATACTACACTTACAACAGATTCCCTGAGCACTTCTAAAAACTTTTCCGCCGGTTTTGAGAATACCTGATATTTCTTCCAGATCATGCTCATACTGGCGGTCAGCTGTGGGTTAAGAGGACGGAAGCACAGATTGCTGTCACCGGTTGTATTGATGATTTTGTCAAGCCCGATAGCGTATCCCAGACCTTCATCTACAAGAAGGGAAGCGTTGAAGATCAGATTATAGGTGGCGGTGATATTAAGCTGGGAAGGTTCCCGTCCGATCCACTTAGTCAGAATCCCGCCCTGGGCCTCCTGCTGGGACAGGATCAGCGGCGCCTCGTACAGATCTTCTGGTGTGATGCTGTCCTTTTCCGCAAGGGTCGAATCCCTGCGCATGAGAATCCCCCACGTGTCTTCATAAGGCAGATCAAGGGCGTTATATTTTGTCAGGTCCACATCTCCAAACACAATACCAAAATCTATTAAACCCTTATCCAGATATTCGGACACGAGAGACGCATTTCCGCTGGAAATGTGATAGCTGATGCCCGGATACTGATTCTGCAGCAGTTTTGCGGCTTTTGCGATCAGACGGACTCCATCCGTTTCTCCTGTGCCGATGTAGATGTCTCCCACGACAATATCATCGTTCATTTTGATTTCGGTTTCTGCTTTTTTAACCAGTTCAAGGATTTCTTCCGCGCGTTTTCTCAGAATCATCCCTTCTTCGGTCAGCGTGACTTTCCGGGAGCCTTTTGTCCCGCGGATAAAAAGCTGTTTCCCGAGTTCCTGCTCCAGATTTTTGATCTGAGTGGAGAGGGTGGGTTGAGAGAGGTGAAGGGATTCCGCAGCATGTACAATACTCTGCTCCCTTGCAATGGCAAGAAAATAATTTAGTACGCGTAATTCCATAAAAATCCTCCAGATCACAGCCGGGGCTTTGCCCGGTACCATAAATGTTTAGCTAAGTGTCATGTTGAATCAATGTGATTTCACTATAGCATAAAAATATTCTGGCTTCAATTGTAACAGTATGCGTGATTTACTCATGCATTCCTACGGATCAGACAGTATAATCCGAATTGTACGGGAGCTGCCCGGCGGCCGCAGAGTATCAATGGGATTTTTCGGTAACGGGAAGGAGAAAGCATCAATGGGACTTCCCGGTGACGGGAAGGGGAAAGGAGAATGAGTCATGCGTACAATTCTGAAAGTAAATGAAGTGACAAAAATATACACAAAGGGACAGAAACCGAGCCTTCACAAGGTAAGCTTTGAGGCGGAGGCAGGGGAATTTATCGGGATTATGGGCGCCTCCGGATCCGGGAAGACGACGCTTTTGAACGTATTGTCCACGATCGACCGGCCCACAGAGGGGAATGTGCTGATCGATGATGTGAACCTGGAGAAGCTGAGTGATTCTGAGGCGGCGGATTTCCGCAGAGACCATCTGGGGTTTATTTTCCAGGAATATTTTCTCCTGGACAGTCTTACGGTGCGGGAGAATATTTCCGTACCGCTCACTTTGCAGAAGATTCCTCCAAAGAAAATCGAATATATGGTGCGCAGTCTGGCGGAAAGATTTGGAATTGCCTCCCAGTTAGACAAATATCCGGGCGAATTATCGGGCGGGCAGAGACAGAGGGTATCCGCCGCCAGGGCAGTCATAAAAAAGCCGGGCATCCTGTTCGCGGATGAGCCTACTGGCGCTCTGGATTCTGCCTCGGCGACGGAGCTGTTAAAGGCTTTGTATGAGGCGAATCGTGATCTGCGGACCATGATACTGATGGTGACGCATGATCCGTATGCTGCCAGTTATGCGAACCGGATTTTGATATTCAGGGACGGGCGCATTGTGGAAGAACTGCGCAGAAACCGGGATGAGAGACAGAAGTTTTATGAGAGAATCATTGAGAAGGTCGCGGAAATGGATACGGGGAGGAATTGATCATGAAGCGTGAAATGAATTATGAAATGAATGCATTTTATATCGCATACCGGAATTTGAAAAAGAATGTTTCATTTTATTTATTATATTTTGTGTCAGCAGCTTTTGTCATCGCGGTTTTCTTCTCATTTACTTCATTTTCCAAGAGCAGAATCATCCTGGATAAGATATCCTCAGATGGCAGGGTGGAGACAATGTGCAGTACGATTTCCGTATTTCTTATGGCTTTTGTGATTTTTTACATGGCATACTCCAACCGGTTTTTCCTGCGCAGACGGACAAAAGAACTGGGGATTTATGCGCTGCTCGGCTACAGGAAGGCGGATATTCTGAAACTGCTCATCTCGGAAAATATTTATATCTGCTGCCTGGCCTTTCTCTTCGGAATCCTCATGGGCGCTCTGGCATACAGGGGAATCGTATGTCTGATCAACGGCCTGCTGCGCTTAGGGATCCGCCAGTCAGAACTCTCGTTTTTGGATCCCTCCGCTGTTGCGCAGACGGCAGTATTTGTGGCGGCAGTGCTTGTGATCCTGGTGATATCCAACGGGAGATTCCTCTGGCGGTCGTCGCTGATGGACCTGGTGCGGTTTGAAAAAAGCGCTGAGAAGAAAATGAAATTTCATAAGCTGCCCGCTGCGGCGGGATTCCTTATGATCCTGTCCGGTTATGGACTGTCTCTGGATATTTTAAGGGGCAGCAGGTCTGTCTGGATCAGGGCCGGATTCTACCAGACCGGACTTTTGACGCTCTTTCTGGTTACTGCGGGAACCGTGCTGTTCATTGCCTTTTTCCTTCCGTATGTGATGGAGAGGAGTAAAAGGCATAAGAAAAGCTTTTACACAGACATGAAGATCGTCACCACTCCGGGCTTTATCTACCGCATCCGCTCCAATTCAAGAACACTGATTATGCTGACCCTGCTGTCAGCGGCGGTTTTAACAGTATCTTCCGTTATGGCGCTCACGCTGTATTATCCGATTGCCGCCGTCTCCCGTGTGGCTCCCTCGGAGATTGAGTTCAGGATCGGGGACGGAATGCGGGAAGAGGACATAATTGATCTGGCGGAAAGATATGCGCCGGATGCCGCGGATACAGAGATTACAATTACGGATCTCTACAGAGTTACGTCAGATTCTGACCATCTGCCTGTGGAGTACAGCCTGGGATCGTCAATGAACGGGGCGCAGGGAGAAGAGATCCTAAGAGAGGCCGGCTTTGAATGCATCTCCTATTCACAGTACCGGAGACTATTGGAGGAACAGGGGAAAAATAAAGCGGCAGACCGATATGCGCCGCTGTCGGGGAATGAGTGCATTCTTCTAAAATACCAGCCGGACGAACAGGAAGAACCGGAAGCAGGCAGACAGTATGTTCTGGACTTTGCGAACGGCAGTGCGGAGGTAACAGTAAAAGAACTGTCCCTGGACAATGTGATCTCTTTTGCGAACAGCGTCGGGACTCTGGTCGTCAGCGATGAGCTTTACAGCGCGATCAGCAGGGGGCAGACGCCGGATGTGAGGGTCGCAAGCTTAAACGGAAGCGCGCTTAAGGACAATGAAGCGCTGTATCAGGCACTGTCGGACTATCTGGACGGAAGCCCTTACCTCCAGGGACATTCCCACAGGATCAATGAACTGATCTATATGAACAGCTCCACGTTTCTCCTCATCGGATTCCTTGTGATCCTGTTTTTTATCGCGGCGGGCAGCATCTTATATTTTAACAACAGGTCCGCGGCCGAGGATTCGAAGGCAGACTATGAGATCCTGGAAAAGATCGGGTACAGGAGATCAAAGATCAGGAAAATCATCCGAAGACAGATCCGTGCCTTTTTCGCTATTCCCTTTCTTCTGGGGCTGGCGGACTGTATCTTTGCATCCATGGTGTATAAGGCCGGGCTCATGCAGAATCTTCTGGGCAGTTCATGGAGTCAGTATGTCCCTGTGGGAATCGCTGTTTTATTGACTGCACTGATATATTTTGTATACTATATCTTGACGGTGAAGTCCTGCTGCGCGACAGTTTGGCCATTGGACAGAACGATGAACTGTTCAGCCATCGGGCAGAACGATGAGCTGAGCACCCGTATATGAGAAAAACAGCGGCGGAACGCAGAATAAGAAGTAAGGAGGCATGGCTTTTGAAAGGGAAGATGGTGAAAGGAATATTTTTTGCGAATCATTTTCTGGCTGTCTGCTTCATGGCCCGGTTAGCTGCCGGCTGTGATCCCGGGGCAATCCAGAACACAGTGCCCCTTGTGCTGACGGTGCTGTTTCTGGGAGATATCGTCTATATCGTGTCCAGCAGCGTGAAGGAGAGCAGGATTTTGTACCTTTTCTGCGGCCTTCTGGCAGTGGATGGCTGGTATCTTATGCTGAGCGTAAATCCCGTAAGCATATCTGACCGGCTGTTCCGGCTGCTCGGTCCGGCCGCGCTGTATCTTTCTGTCAGATTCTGCCTCCTTTTTCTCTTCCAGGGGTACAAATACAGGTTTAAGAAAGCTGCGGATATCTTTCTGATCCTGGCTTTCCTGACATCGGCGGCCGGAGTATTTCTCGGTGAATGGATCTATGCCTGTGCCTACGGGATTCAATTTGCGGGCAGCGTGTTATGTTTTCTGTATATTGCTGCGCTGCACTGGAAACGAGTCAGTTATGTGCTGCGAAAGGAAAGAAAGCCGGTATTATTATCGCTGTCAGTCACAATCCTGCTTTTCCTGATTTATTACACCGCAACAGCGAACGTGAAAGACCATATTGAAAACTTCGGAATTTATATCGTGGCGCTCATTTTTTCCATGAGTGTGCACGGAATTGTGATGAAAGAGACGAACGGACTTCCGATCTCCGCCATCATTACATGGAAGCAGCAGCTCTTTATCTGCGGAGCTTCCGCCGCCCTGGCCGCCGGTCTCTGTATTGCAGCCGGGTGGACGTTCGCAGGATTTCTGGCAGTGATTAACTTTTTTCTGGCCGCCGTATTCCTGCTCAATCTGATTCTGGGAGAAAACTTAAAGCGGGAGAGCGGCGTCATTTCCAGGGAAAGCAAGTATGCATACGCTGTCAGCAGACTGCGCCATGAGGAAAAGCTGAAAAAAGAATTCGCCGGTTTCCTTCATGATGAGGTCCTCCAGGATCTTCTGGCAGTGAAAAATATGGCGGGGAAAAGTGACCGGTCGGAAGTAAGGGAGCTGATCACCCGGACGCTGGAAGGGCTGAATATCCGCATCCGGAACCAGATGCAGGACTATCATCCTGTCATATCGAAAAGCCTGACGCTGAAAGAAAATCTCGATCAGCTGATCGAAAGCATTTCCGCCGTATTTGCCCAAAGAGAGATCAGCGTGACACTCGAATGCCCGGATACAATCTTTATCCCGGAGCCATATGATGTGCTGGTATACCGGCTCATCAAAGAACTGGTGACAAACGTGTACAAACATTCAGACGGGGACCGGGCATGGGTCACATTGTATGTGGAGAATGATACGTTACACCTCTGTGTCCGTGACAATGGGAAGAATACGGCGGCCAGGCCCGGGAAAGAGGATAACGGCATCTGGCATAAGGGACTTCTCTCTGTGAGAGAACAGATCACAGAGCTGGGCGGAACGATGTCTGCCGCGGACAATCTGCCGGAAGGGACAAGAACAGAAATCAGTTTTCTGATGAGAGGAGAGGATTCTTATCAACATTTTGTTAGTTGACGATCATGAGCTTTTCGCTGAGAGCCTGGCGATTGCTCTGGAAGAATACAGTGAGATCAGCAGCTTTTATACTGTGCGGAATATAGATTCCCTGGCCCGGCTGACGGAGGAAAAGGGAATAGATATTGTTCTGATGGATATCAATCTCGGGAAGATGAGCGGCGGGGACGGACTGTCTGCCGCCCGAAGGCTGCGCCGGGAGGCGCCCGGGGTAAAGATTATCATTCTGACAGGATATGATCTGCCGGTTTACCGGTATGAGGCAAGAAAGCTGGGGATGTCAGGATTTCTTAATAAAAATATAAGCCCGGAAGGGCTCTTAAGGGCGCTGCGCGCAGTCTACCAGGGGAAGACCTGCTTTCCGTCAAGTGACAGCAGCTGTATGATCGAAGAACTGACCGATATGGAAAAGACGATACTGCAGATGCTCGCCGGCGGTGAAAAGAGAAAAGAAATAGCCGGGAAGCTCTACATCAGTGAGAGGACACTGTCCAATCATTTACAGCATATTTATGAAAAATTGGAAGTGTCCTCCTCCATAGAAGCTGTCACCAAAGCGCTTCGTATGGGATATATCAGTATGTGAAGTTCTGCCTGTTAAAGTGAAATGGCAGTCTTCTCCTGACGGATGCATTTCCGGTGCGCGGCAGTTTTCTTTGTCAAAGCCTCATGCATAATAACCATCAGGCCCAAAAACAGAAGCAGATAGACCGGCAGCAGCCCTGCGGAGATATGATTCGCAATCAGGCCGAAAAGCGGGGGCATCAGACAGGTTCCCACATAGGCGCTGGCCATCTGGACACCGATGACGGCCTGCGACTTATCCGCTCCGAAATGATCCGGAGTAGAGTGAATGATGCATGGGTAAACAGGCGCGCAGCCCAGGCCCACTAAAGACAGACCGATCAGAGATAATACATAGGAGCCCGGAAGGAGTAAAGCGAGTGCGCCAAGGGCGATCAGGGCCTGTCCCAGCCGGATCATCTGGGTGTCATTTAACTTCATGGTAATAAATCCCGAGATCGCACGGCCGGCTGTGATTCCGATAAAAAATGTGCCGGCGAAGCCTGCCGCACTTTCCGCGGACATCCCTTTGTAAAGAGACAGATAACTTCCGGCCCACAGCATCGCTGTCTGCTCCAGCGCGCAGTAGCAGAAGAAGCATATCATGACTTCCTTCGCTCCCGGAATCCGTATAATCTCTTTTAATGTGAGCGCTTTAGGCTCTTCAATGTCTGCTCCCGCCTGTCCGGCGTCCTGCCTTTTCCAAAGAGGAAGACTCAGGAATAAAACAGCTGTCAGTACGATCTGTATCACGCTGATATAGCGGTATCCGCCAGTCCAGCCGGCAGAGCCGGAAAGCGCATAACTCATGATAAATGGGCCAAGCGTGGCCCCGACGCCCCACATACAGTGAAGCCAGCTCATATGCCAGCTCTTATAATGAAGCGCAACATAATTGTTCAGCGCCGCATCTACGCTGCCTGCGCCCAGCCCGTAGGGAATGGCCCAGAGGCAGAGCATCCAGAAGGAGCCGGAAACAGAAAATCCGGCCAGTGCCGCCGCAGTCAGCGCAACACTGAGAGCCGTCACCTTGCCGGTGCCAAGCCGGCGGGTGAGCCGATCACTCTGCAGGCTGGACACGATTGTACCGGCGGCAATGATCATGGAGATTATTCCGGCGTAGGAAACCGGAACGTCAAATTCAGGGTACATAGACGGCCAGGCGGAACCCAGCAGGGAGTCCGGCAGCCCCAGACTGATAAATGCAAGATATATAATAGCTAAAAGAAGATGAAACATACTGCGAAACCTCCTGTTACAAATTATGTGTTATAGATTAGGGGGCCGTGAATAGCAATGAACAGGGCCATATCCCTAAATACAGTACTGCTCATTATAATGTATGGATAGTGGGAAGTCTATTACAATCCTGCGATCTCATATCACAATCCTGCGCAGCTGTACTGAAATCTGTGGAAAAACGGAATTGTCATGATGCCGGCAGCGCAGATAAGCGCTCCGCTTGGAACAAGCACCAGGCAAACATTGTCTGAAAATACATCAAAGAGCACACCGTAAATCATCTGTCCCAGCGGCTGCGCACACAGGGAAATCGTGTAGACAAAGGACATGATTTTCCCTGTCAGGTGTTCTGGCGTCTTCTGCTGGATGAGAGACATGGCATAGATGGAGAACATGCTGCAGATCACCTGGCAGCAGCCAAAGGAGATCATCAGAACCCCATATCTGCCGGCTGAACCGGCAGGAATGAGAAAGCCGATGCCTGCCGGAAGGAGCGTAATCCCCGCGGCGATGATAAACAGCGGCATATACCGTGGGCGCATCTTTACGGCAAAGATGCTGATGGCAAGACCGCCCAGGATAGCCGCCACTCCCATGACACTTTCCGCCGCTCCGTAATGCTCCGCAGAAAGTCCCAGAACCGTGCGGACGAGATAAGGGAATCCGACCACTAGAATCCCGGTCAGGAACATGCTGATCAGTGCGGCGAGAAAGAGGAGCTTTGCGATGTCGGGCTGCTCCCGGCGCAGGAAACGAATGCTTTCGCCCAGATCTTCTCTTATGACTTCTGTTATCTGCTGCTTTTTCCCGGATTTGCGGTATTCCAGATGGATGAAGCACTCCAGAAGCGCAGTCAGAAGAAAGCATGCGGCCGATGCATAGAGAACAGGGCGTATGCCAAATGCAGTGTAGAAGATACTTCCCGAGAATGGCGCAATCAGCGAGGCGGCCGCCTGGATCTGATTGACGACGGCATTCCCCTGTACGATCTGTTCGCCGGTGAGCATCTGCGGCACGCATGCCTGAACAGTAGGAGATTCAAAGGAGCCCAGGACAGACAGAGCGATGAGAAGAGCTCCAGTCAGGATGAGATCATTTCCACAATGGAACAGGACCCCAGCGGACAGTACGGTAATCCCAGAGAGAGTATCCAGCGTCACCATGATATTCCTCCGGTTCGCCCGGTCGGCAAGGATTCCGCCGAAAGGAGAGAGAAGAATCATCGGAATCAGGGAGAGGGCCATCAGTCCGGCGTAGACGGATGCGGATCCCGTCTGTTCCAGAATGTACATGGACAGGGCAAACTTCAAAGTATAATTGCCAATCAGGGAACTGACCTGGCCGAGAATGAGGAGAGTAAAATTGCGGGTGAACAGATGTGGTTTTAAGTTCTTTTCTGACATAATAATGAGCCTCCTTTTTTAATTAATTAAATACCAACCGAATGAATGTATAATGCTGTAAAAAAGGAATCCTGTCATATGATGTGCTGTATCATTGTAATTGAGAGCATATAGCATGTACAGGATTCCCATTATTACGGTGAAAAATAAATAGTTTGTGATATATTTACCCTGCAAAGCCTGAGGGATTATTTCTCCGTTTCCGCATCTGGTATCTTATCAAAGAAGTCATCCACCAGCCTGGAGGTGGCGTCATCGAAGAGCGGAACCCCCATCTTATCCAGCATATCCCCGAGAAAGATGAATTTGCGTTTCATCTCATCTTTGGCTGCAGGAAAGACCGAGGGCAGCATCCAGAGACTTGTAAGAAGCGGAAGCAGTTCGGCGATCTCTCTGACATATTCCGTATGCATCGAGCCGTCCCGGTTGCCCTCTTCTAAAAGTTCTTGAAAATAGGGCGTCAAGATCCGTCTGTTGGAGTCGATCATTCCCATGAGCAGGCGGGGATCCTTGTAGATGGAGATGGACTGGATATTTAAGTCCGTGCGGCGGGCATCTGTCTGGTTGATCCGAATCGCTTCCCGGAGTTTCTCAAGGCCGTTTAAGTCTGAGCGCTCCCGGACTGCCTCGAATGGATTGTCTGTAAAGAACATCCGGTCGCCCACTGCGTCCATGATCTCTTCTTTTGATTTGAAATGATGGTATACAGCGCCTTTTGTCAGATCCCCCAGTTCCTCAACAATATCCTGGATGGTGGTGTGTTCATATCCCTTTTCCAGAAAGAGCTTCTGCGCCGCGTCCAGGATGCGCTCAACGGTGACTTCCGGATATTTGTTTCGGGCCATAAGATCCCCTCCTTTTATTAACATTCGTTTGGTATGTATTGGTTTGATTATACAGCGAGGAGGGGGTGTTGTCAATATATATACCTGCTGCAAGAAACAGGCGCGGCCGGAAGGCTTCTGCAGAGGAAAGCCCTCAAGCCGCGCCAGTTGTACGTTTTAGACATCCGCTCCGCTTCCGGACACATTTTGACGGAAAATATTAGTGTTCTGAGCGATACCAGCGATGCAGCAGGAGACAAGTTTATTATTATAATTGATGAATGGGATGCAAATTCAATCAATTTACAGCCCAAGCTCAATTATCCAGGCAGTAAAAAACGTAGAATTAGCCATAAGGAAGTCCCTCTTTTTATAAATCAGATACCTGTCGAATGAATGTATAATGCTGTGAAAAAGGAATTCTGACATGTGATGTGCTGCATCTTTGTAATTAAGAGCACAGAGCATGTGCAGAATTCCTATTATTATGGTGAAAAATAACCGTCCCGGTTACCCTGTTCTAAGGGTTCCTGGAAACAGGTCAAATATATAGTTCATTTTCTTTCCGCTCGGCACATGATTTCTTCAGTGCCATGCCAACGGCAGCCAGCATCATACCGTTTACCTTTCGCGCGTAATGCGGGCAGACCGACACGCAGCGCATACAGGAGATACACTTTTTCCCGTCAACCTCCTTCGGGTTATGGAGGTCTATAGCCTGCACCGGGCATTCCTGCACGCACAATCCGCACTTTACGCAGTTTTTGTCAGGCTTTGGCACCATACCGGCTCCACCGCCTTGTTTATAAGGGCGATTCCCCGGAATTTCCGGCTCAGAAATATTCTCTGCATCCAATTTGTTCTGGATTTTTTCTGCGAATGTATGAAGCTGCTCCCGATCCTGTTCATCCGGACGTCCTGCGGCAAACTGGCGGGCAATGGAGTGCTCTGCTATGGCGGCAGCGGCGGCGATGACACGAAATCCGGCCTGCTTTGCGATATCCTGTAATTCCACAAGTGTATCCTCATACGCCCGGTTGCCGTAGACGCAGAGCAGGACGGCTTTTGCGCCATTCCCCTGGATGGCAGCCAGACGCTCTGCTGCCGGCTGCGGCACGCGCCCGCCATAGGAAGGGACAGCAATTACCGCAAGGTCGCCTTCCTCCAGAGATATATCGGAGAAAACCGTTTCGCTGTCTGTCAGATCAATCGGACGGATTTCACCGGTTAGCTTGTCTGCCAGCATATCCGCTGCCTTTTTTGTCCCTCCAGTCGGGCTAAAACAAATCTCATAAAGTTTCATTTCAAACATCCTCCTTTATATTTTTTAATTACTAAAAAATCCATATCATGTTGTTAAAGCTGAATGATGACCTTTCCCTCCGTATGCCCATGTGCCACAAGCTGGAGCGCATCCTGCGCCTTTTCCAAACCGCCCCGGCCTGAAGAATCGGTTCTTTTGCCTTTGCATTTCGTAAAACCGTACTTCGTGCTAATCATGGGTTCCCCTTGCATTTCCGCTGTAAAGCGTGTAAAATGAGTG
Organism: uncultured Mediterraneibacter sp.; assembly: GCA_944384505.1. Taxonomy (GTDB): domain Bacteria; phylum Bacillota; class Clostridia; order Lachnospirales; family Lachnospiraceae; genus Mediterraneibacter. The sequence goes on along the minus strand of CALWTQ010000034.1, from coordinate 18,097 downwards.
AATGTAAAATGAAAAATTACATCTCTGTGTAGTATAGCACGCGCTTGATGTAAAGTCAACATTTACAACTTGTACGCAGTTCGGTTTTACGAATAGCGCATGCTTGTCTGTTACACGGATTATGAAAGGATTTATCATGCAGCTTAGTATGAAATGTTCGGTGGCAGTACACTGCCTGATATTTATAAATGAGGCAAAGGGGAGGGTCAAAGTCACCAGTAATCTGCTGGCTCAAAGCACCGGATGTAATCCAGTGGTCATCCGTAATGTGTTCAGCGCATTGAAAAAGGCCGGTATTATTACAGTGACCCGTGGCACCGGCGGGACCGAATTATGCAGGCCTCCGTCTGAGATTACACTGTATATGATTTATCAGGCCCTTGAGCCGGACGGAATTTCTTCTCTGATTGGCATCCATCCCTGTGACGGACGGGCGTGCCCGGTTGCCCAGAATATCCGTGCCGTACTGCAGAAACCATACCAGAAAATTGAGGATGGAGTTCGCAGCGCGATGGAAAGCGTCACGCTGGAATCAATGATTGAGGACTTTCATGCCTGCTTAGGATCAGAAGAAACCTCGAAGGAAATCAAGTAACGGCAGCGCCCACAGGACACAGCAGCCTGTGGGCGTTACAAATTTCTAATATTTATAGATTCAACGCCGCAAGAATGATGAAAAGAAACGCTCTCATTTCTGTTATCCTGTCATGGAGAAAGGAGGACGCACAGATGGATGTTCACACGGTTGACGCAATTGAAAGGGCCATTGAGTATATCGAAACGCATCTGGATCAGCGGCTTGATCTGGAATCCGTTGCATCGAGTCTGCATTATTCCAGATATCATCTGCACCGGATGTTTGCGGATACGGTTGGGATGACGATCCATGATTATGCGGTGCGCCGCCGCCTGACAGAGGCGGCGAAGCTTCTTGTCTTTTCGGAGAGATCCATACTGGAGACCGCGCTGGCCTGCGGATACGAAAGCCAGCAGTCTTTTACCGATGCGTTTAAAGCCATGTACAAATCCCCTCCCGCAGAGTACCGGAGGAACAGGGAGTTCTATCCGTTGCAGTTAAAGTTCCATCTGAGCAGAAGGGCAGCAGAGAACGATAAGGTTGAATCGGACAGGGGAAATGTCTGTCTGGCAGAGATAAGAGATATTCCAGGATGGATGGAGCTGGTTCATCTGGTGATCGATGGGTATCCGTATCTGGATGAAGCAGATTACATAGAGAAACTGCGGGAATTCATCCGGCAGAAAAGCGCTCTTGTGATGGAAAGAGAGGGGCTGGTGATCGGAGCAATGGCTTTTTCCTGTGCATCCGGCAGTATTGAGTTTCTGGGGGTGCATCCGCAGTATCGGAAGCGGGGTGTCCAGAAGATTCTTCTGGATGTTCTGATGGAAGAATATCTGCCGGGACGGGAGATCAGCATTACCACCTACAGGAAAGATGACAGAGCGGACACCGGATACAGGAAAGAGCTGAAGAGTCTGGGATTTGCTGAGCGGGAACTGCTGATAGAATTCGGCTATCCCACCCAGAGATCTGTGTGTCCTCCGAAAATCCAGGAGGTCAGAGAGGATGAAAGGACATAGAAAACAATGGAAGCGGACCGCGGCCCTGTTTCTTGGGAGCCAGTGTATTACCCTGCTTGGATCAACTCTTGTCCAGATGGCGGTCGTCTGGTATGTGACGCTGGCAACATCCTCCGGAATGTGGGTCGGAGCGTTCAGTGTCTGTTCTTACCTTCCCCAGTTCCTGATTTCATTTCCGGGCGGAGCGTGGGCGGACCGCTGCAGCCGAAAAGCCCTGATCGCGGGAGCGGATGCATTGACGGCAGGTGTTACATTTCTTATGATTCTGGCGATGCCGTATATGAAGACGGATACCGTGATGCTGACCTGTCTGCTGGTCATGTCAGCGCTTCGTTCTGTGGGAGCGGGGATACAGACTCCGGCTGTCAATGCAGTGATACCCCAGATCGTGCCAAAGGAAGAGCTGATGCGCTATAACGGTATGAACGCTGTCATGCAGTCACTGGTACAGTTCGCGGCGCCGGCAGCAGCAGGGACACTGCTTTCATTTGGGAGCCTGAGGGATACACTTTTTGTTGATATTATCACTGCGGCAGTGGGGATTGGCATTGTTCTCTGTCTTCCTTTTCCAAAGGAACAGGGGGATTTGCCGTATACCGGGAAAAGCGGGACTGCGGATTCTGTTCTGGAGGATATCAGAAAAGGAATCCGGTATGCTGTGTCAAACAGTGAGATTGGTAAACTGCTTGTAATTTATAGCGGATTTGTATTCTTAAGCGTTCCGGCAGGGTATCTGGCCGGGCTTCTGGTCAGCCGCGTGTTTGGAAATGGATACGGATATCTGACAGCAGTGGAAGTGACCGGGTTTGCAGGAATGGTGCTGGGCGGAGTGATCATGAATGTCTGCGGAAGGTTCAGCAGGCAGTTCAGCAGATGGAGGCAGGGCGGAAGAGGGGATATCCTTCTGACTGCAGGACTTATCGTTTTCGGCGCGATGGCTGTGGGAATGAGCCTGACCGGAGAGTTTCTCCTATATTTGGGGCAGATGTTTGTGTACGGGATCGCGCTGACGATCGTACAGACGTCGATTACGACCAAGCTTCAGGAGAAGACAGAGCTGTCCATGCAGGGAAGAGTATTCGGGCTGATGAGCTCTGCGTATTCCGGATTTATGCCGCTGGGAATGCTTGTGTTCGGAGCAATGGCGGATAAGATGCCGCTGCAGTGGATTATGGCAGGGGCAGGTACGGGGCTTGTGGCGATGGGAGTGAGAGCTGCATTTTCAGGGGGAACCCGGGATGATGCAAAGTGAAAATATTTGACACATACGAGATTATTGACTATAATACACTTAACAAGGGAGCCGTTGGTCAGCGTACACCTGACCGCCGGTAAATAAGTACTAAAAATAGTGCCTCAGTTTTACCAGGACGTGAGGGCACTATTTTTTATGCGTGAAAATCGTTACAACAAGGGTTATAACAGCACAAAGCATGATTATAAATGTGAATAAGTCAGGATATGTAACCATAAGCACCAGCCTCCTTCCTTGCGTCCAGCGGCTGGAATAGCGCCCCAACGGCTCCCTGGGTAAATATATTATAAGCAAATACATAATACGTATATACGGAATTAAGCGTTTGCAGATTATATCTTGATCTTCAATGTGTTTTAATTTAGTTCCTGCAATGCCTGAAGATATCCCAGCAGGCGATTCTTCTGCTGTGATGAAAAATTCCGGTAATGTTCCAGAAGCAGACGTTCTTCGCTGTTGAGAACGATACTATAATCCGGAGAAACCTCGGAATCGACAGTGGGTTCTTCAGATAGCAGTTCATAAGGGGAGATGCACAGAACCTCGCAGATTTTCATTATTTTATCAGCAGAAGGATTGGTACGTTTTCTTTTCCAGTCGCTGATTGTACTTTGTGAGATTCCGGTTTTTTCGGAAAATTCTTTCTGGTTCATTTTTTTCTGTTCAAGAAGTGTAAATATTTTTTCACTGATTATCATATCTGCTTTCCTTTCAGGCGTTTTCGGCTTAAAATTCGTTTGACACCTATATGAAGATTGTCTATAATATATTTAACAAGGGAGCCGATAGCTAGCTGATACCTAGCCACCTCGGCAAAAATGCATTACAAAATAGCGCTGCACTGACCAGGTGAGGGCGCTATTTTTTGTTATGCTTATTGATAGTTAGAACAAGGGTTATAACAGCAACCAGCATAGTTACAAATGTAAACAGATCGCTGTATGTAACATACATAAGCACCAGCCTCCTTTCTCTTATTGAGTAGGCGGCCACATATTGCCCCATCGGCTCCCTGGGTAAATATATTAAATAAATCAGTTCTGCACAGCCCTGGTGATCGAATTGTCATGGATTAAAATTCGTTTGACACATTCGGGAATTGTGCCTATAATATATTTAAACCGAGAGCCGTTGACCGGTGCATACCGGCCGCCGGTGGATGTTGATCAAAATAGTGCCTTACTTTACCAGAGCAGGGGCACTATTTTTTGTGTCTGAAAATCGTTACAACAAGGGTTATAACAGTACAGAGCATGATTACAAATGTGAACAGATCAGGATATGTAACCATAAACACCAGCCTCCTTCCTTTTGTCAGGCGGCTGGCATAGTACCTCAACGGCTCCCGATGTAAATATATTAAATTGGATTTTGGAATACGTATATACGAATAATATCATGCGATTAGATACAGGTCAAGTACTTCGCAGGATATTAAATTGTCAAAGTTTTGAAAAAGTTTTGAAACTATGTCATACTGATGACAGTAGCAGTTAAGGAAGGATTACATTTATGAAGATAGACCGTATGATAGGAATACTCTCCATCCTTCTCCAGAAGGACAAAGTAACCGCACCTTATCTTGCGGAAAAGTTTGAGGTCTCGCGCCGTACGATCAATCGGGATATTGAAGAACTGTGCCGGGCGGGCATCCCGCTGAGGACGACGCAGGGCGTAAACGGCGGGATATCTATTATGGAAGGATATAAGATAGACAGTACGCTTCTGACTTCGTCGGATATGCAGGAGATTCTGGCGGGGCTGCGGAGCCTGGACAGTGTCAGCGGTACGAATCAGGTGGCTCAGCTTATGGAGAAACTCTCCGCCGGATCATCCACACTCATGCCGGGCGGGCAGAATATACTGATTGATCTGTCCTCCTGGTATAAGGAGACTCTGGCTCCGAAGATCCAGCTGATCCGGGAAGCAATGGACAGGAGGCAGAAGATTTGCTTTCAATACTATTCCCCAAACGGGGAGAGTGTCAGAGAAGTCGAGCCGTATTACCTGATCTTTCAGTGGGCGAACTGGTATGTGTGGGGATACTGTACGGAACGTGAAGATTACCGGTTGTTTAAGCTGAACCGGATGATAGGACTACATGCAGGGGAAATGTTTGAAAAGAGGAAAGCCCCCTTGCCGGATTTGTCCAATGAGCGGATATTTCCACACGTTTATCACGTGAAAGCTTTGATAGAACCGGAATTTCGCTGGCGTCTGGTAGAGGAATACGGTCCGGACAGCTTTACCGTACAGGAGGACGGAAGGCTTGTGTTTTCCTTTGGATTTACGGATGAGGAGAGTATCATCGGATGGATACTGTCTTTCCGGGGAGGGGCAGAGCTTCTGGAACCTGAGCCGCTTCGGGAAAAACTATCTGAGCTTGGGAAGAAACTGGAGGAACAATATTCTAATTCATGACATACTGATGTCCTGTTTGCTCTGATAGAATGAGTCAGACAAAGCGAAAGGAGTAGGAATATGAATTATGAAATTGTAAATCTGGAAGAGAAAACGGTGGAGGGAATTTCTGCACGAACAAATAATAATGCGCCGGATATGGGAATGGTGATCGGCGGTCTGTGGAAAAGTTTCTATCAGAAAGGTATTTATGAAAATATAAAGGACAAGGCTGATTGTAAGGCTATTGGACTTTATACAGAGTATGCCGGCGGCGTGGACGACGATTATACGATTATGGTCTGTTGTGCGGTGGATGAAAAGGCTGGCAGCAGAAACGGCGAGAGAACAGAGAAATATGAGGTGCGTAAAATCCCTGCCGGAAGGTATGCAAGGTTTAAAATCGTGTGTGATATGCGTACTTCCCCGGCAGCAGTTTCAGAGGCGTGGCAGGAAATCTGGGAGACGGATCTTCCGAGGACGTATATCTGTGATTTTGAGGAATATCAGAATGAAGATATGGAACACGCAGAGGTTCATATTTACATCGGGCTGAAGGAGGAGTAGAGGAAGGAAAAACATGGCGTCAAGTAAGGAATTCGTTGAATATGCGATGGAACAGTTAAGAGATGCGGGACTGGTGTCGTATCAGAAGATGTTTGGAGAATACGGATGGTACTGCGATGGAAAATTTCTTGGAGTGATCTGCGGTGATCAGCTCTTTGTGAAAATCATTCCGGAAACGGAGGCGGCTTTCACGGATGTGCCGAAAGCGCCGCCTTATGATGGGGCAAAAGACTATTTTTTGATCGAGGATATTGATGACCGGGAACTGCTTGTGGAGCTGGCGCGGGCCACATGGGAGGCTCTGCCGGAGCCAGAACCGAAGCGGAAAGCCCGGACGAGAAGAAACAAAGGAACAAGTAAGGAGGCGTAAATCATGGCAGCGTTTGATTACAAGAAGGAGTACAAAGAGTTCTATCTGCCGCCGAAGAAGCCGCAGATTATTGAGATCCCGTCTATGAATTTTCTGGCGGTGCGCGGCAAAGGCGACCCGAACGAGGCGGAAGGCGATTATAAGAAGTCGATCGGTCTTCTATACGGAGTGGCCTACACAATTAAAATGAGCAAGATGGGCAGTCACAAAATGGACGGGTATTTTGACTACGTGGTTCCTCCGCTGGAGGGATTCTGGTGGCAGGATGGGATGCAGGGAGTGGATTACAGCAGGAAGAAAGACTTCCAGTGGATCTCCCTGATCCGTCTGCCGGAATTTGTAACAAAAGAAGAATTCGACTGGGCGCTGAGGGAAGCCACGGAGAAAAAAGAAACGGACTTTTCTAAAGTTGAATATCTGACTTATGAGGAAGGACTGTGCGTTCAATGTATGCATGTCGGTCCTTATGATGATGAGCCGGAGACAGTAGAAAAGATGAATCGGTATATCGAAGAACAGGGATATAAACCGGATTTTTCCGATCACAGATATCACCATGAGATTTATTTAAGCGATGTGCGAAGATGCAGGCCGGAGAATCTGAAAACCATAATCAGGCAGCCGGTCAGAAGATAACGGATCAGCTATTTAGCGCAATAACAATTTCCGCCAAAATACGTCCGGAAGCGGAGCGAATGTTTGAAACGTGTTCTTGGAGAGGGGCGTGTGTGTACTGTTCCGTTCCGGAATCCGGGAAGGATCTAAGAAGTCGAAGAGCTGTTTAAGTGCAAAGCGGCGTGCAGGGCAACTCGCTACGCTCAGACAATCCCTGCGCGCCGCTTAACAACAGCTCTCCGACTTCTAAGATCTTCCATCCGATTCCTCCAAAGTCACAGTCCCCACACGCCCCTCTCCAAGAACTTACGTTTCAAACATCCGCTCCGCTTCCTACACTTTTCTAGACGGAAGTGTTATTGCCCTAAACAGACTGAAACGTACAACTGGCGCGGCTTGAGGGGTTTTGGCTGAGAAAGTCTTCCGGCCGCGCCTGCTTCTTGTGGCAGCCTATATATTCATTAACTTCCGGCTCGAAAAGCCCAGAAAACAGCCTCATTTCGAGAAAAATTCTGCGGGGATGGAGGATGGCGACGGGCGCCTTCGAAAGGGGATTAGTGAAAGTTAAAGCTGCGGTGACAGACGTTAGGGCTGACGGTGGAATTGTCTGAGCGAAGCGAGTTGTCCACCGGCAGTCCTTGTACTTAGTCTGTCGCCGCAGCTTTTAGTTTCACTTATCCCCTGGAGCGAAGCCCTGAGCCGTCCTCCATCCCCGCAGAATACATCTTGGCAAAGGTACTGTTTTCGGACGTTTTGCAAAAGGACGTTAGTGAACTTTATAGCTGTACTGCTATAAGTGAGTGAATATTATTCATTGACTTTTGTATTCCACAGTGCTATACTTTTTTCCGGGAAGGAGGAAAGGATAATGCGCATTTCTAAAGAACCTGCCGAGAGGAAACAGGAGATCATCGATACGGCGATGCGCCTGTTTTATGAGAAGGGCTATGAGAAGACGTCTATTTCCGACATCGCGAAGGAGATGAATGTGGCTCAGGGTCTTTTCTATCGGTATTTCCCTTCCAAGGAAATCCTGTTCGACACTGCGGTTGACCAGTATGCACAGATCCAGGCCGATCAGATGAAGGAAATTCTGAAAAAGCCGGGGCTGACTCTGCTTGAGACGGTGGAGCAGATGCCTACTTTTCTTGAGGCGGAGCAGGACAATGGATATATGAAAAAGGTGTTTCACGGACCGGGCAGCAGAGAAATCCATATGAAGCTGTCCATGAGTATCTGTGAGAAAATGCAGCCTGTTGTACAGAAGCTTCTGGAAGAGGCAAATGGGCGCGGGGAGACCCATATCCGGGATACCCGGGCAGCAGCTTCTTTCTGCGTGTACGGACAGCTGGGAATTCTGCTGGATCAGGAGATTCCGAGGGAAGAACGCGTCAGGAGGATTAAAGATTTTCTGACCGATGTGTTGAAAAACTTATAGATATGGATACAGATGCCCTGTTTTTTGGAGCAGGGTTTCTTTACAGGATTAAAATGAATAATATTCATTCATTTGAAAGGAGAGATGAAAATGAACTTTGAAATGGATTTTATTTCAGGAGATACGAAGAAATGTCTGCTTGCGGTGTCGCTTCCCATGGTGGCGGCTATGTTCCTCAACATGGCGTATAACCTGGTGGACAGTCTCTGGATCGGAAACCTGATGGGAGAGACGGCGTATGCGGCGCTTACGGGCTCCACGCCGCTGATTCTTATTCTGAATTCGATTGCCATGGGCGCCACAAATGGGATTTCGATTCTGCTGTCTCAGGCTGTGGGAGCGAGAGATCAGGATAAGGCGGAGAGTATTGTGACGACCTCTCTGATTGTCTCAATCCTGTTTTCACTGGGAGTAACGGTGCTTCTGGAGATATTGTTAAAGCCGATTCTGACAGCGCTTAAGACGCCGGCAGAGACATACGGGATGGCTTATGATTATCTTTCTATCTATCTTCTGGGATATCTTTCAGTATATCTGTACTGCTATTTTACGGCGGTGCTGCGCAGTTTCGGAAATACGATGTTTCAGGTTGCGGCGATGCTGATCTGTACGGTTTTAAATGCGGTGCTGGATCCGCTCTTTATCCAGTGGATGGGCTTTAGGGGAGCAGCTGCGGCAACGCTTCTGTCACAGAGCTTATGCCTTGTGTTTATGTTATTTTATCTGTGGAAGAAAAAGCTGTTCGCGGTACGTCTTTTTGCTTTCCGGCGCAGCTGGATTGTGCCGCTGTTCGCGAAGGGGATTCCTTCGGCATTTCAGCAGAGTATACCGGCGATCAGTACCAGTTTCCTGACTTCCCTAGTAAGTGGATACGGGATTAGCGCGATCGCCGCATATGGGATCACCGGGAAATTGGAGACGATTCTGTTTTATCCGGCTATGGCGCTGAATATGGTGCTGACTGCGGTTGTAGGACAGTGCGTTGGCGCGAAGCGGAGTGACCGGGCAAAAGATTATATCAGAGCAGCGCTTTTGTACGGCGGCGTTTTGCTGGCTGTTTTGTCGGTACTGGTTGTCCTGTCTGCACGCAGGCTTTCCGGCTTGTTTATAGACAGCGAAGAAGCGGCGGAGATAGTGAGGACTTATTTTCTGATCATCGGTGCGGGCTATATTTTAAATACTGTGACAAACTGCTTCCTGGGAGCTGTAAACGGAATGGGGAAACCGATGAAAAGTCTCTTCTGCATGGTATTCTACTATCTGATTGTGAGAATGCCTCTGGCGTGGGCGCTTTCCGGTGCAGGGTGCGGCCTGAACGGGATCTGGTGCGCAGTGCTGATCAGCCATATTGCGGCAGCGGCTGTGGCGTGTTTCGTGGGCAGACGGGAGCTGAAAGGGAAGGAGAGGAGGGATGAAAAAGATATAACTGCTGCAAAATGATGATTTTTTTCTTCCACATAGGACGAAAGCAGAGTATAATCTCGTTAGAATCTTCCTGTTCTGCCTGCGCAGGGCAGGGGGATTTTGATCGTATAAAAAATGCAGGATGCTTTCACACGCGGGTTACAGATAAGGCGCGTGGATTCGTCTGGCGGGGAGGGCGCTGGCTTGAGCAGAATTTTAATTATCGAAGATGATACAGATATTAACAATATGATGGCGGATGCACTGAAAAAGGCCGGATATGAATGTACACAGGCTTTCTCAGGCACGGAGGGACTGATCTATATCGACCGGGACATCTTCTCCCTGGTGGTACTGGACCTGATGCTTCCGGGGCTTGACGGGGAAGATCTGCTCCCTCAGATCAAAGAGAAGCAGAATATCCCGGTCATTGTGGTGTCCGCTAAGGACAGCATTGACAGCAAGGTTGGGCTTCTCACTTCCGGAGCTGAGGACTATCTGACAAAGCCCTTTGACATCCAGGAGTTTATTGCCCGGGTGGGCGTGCAGATCCGCCGCTTCGCCGGGAATGAAGGGCAGGACAGAGCGCATGTACTTTCCTTTAAGGAGATGAGGATTTATACGGATTCTTATGAGGTGTCAGTCGAAGGGACGAAGCTGGATCTGACAAAGCAGGAATTTAAGATTCTGGAACTTCTTCTCACCCATCCGAACAAAGTGTTTTCCAAGCAGGATATCTATGATTACGCGTGGGATGATATTTATATCGGAGAGGACAAGACGATCAATGTACATATCAGCAATATCAGGAAAAAGATAAAGGCTGTTACAGATGATGAATACATTGAGACCGTGTGGGGGATCGGTTTCCGGCTGAAACATACAGATTAACCGGAAGACTTTAACATTTCTTAAACTTTGCTTTGCTCTTTATTAGTATCACAAAGATAAGATAAAAAGCGTAAAGCAAAGGAGGCATGAATCTATGGAATATCTGTTAAATACAAACGGCCTGACTAAACAATACGGCAGGCATAAGGCAGTAAAATCAGTCAATATTCATATCCGTCAGGGTGATATCTACGGCCTGATCGGGAGAAACGGAGCGGGAAAGACCACGCTTTTAAAGATGATCAGCGGTCTCGCGGCTCCTACACAGGGAGATTTCACTCTGTTTGGGAAAAGCGGGAAAGAAGCGTACCGGTATCTGTCGCGGGTCGGAACGCTGATTGAGTCGCCGGGCATTTATCCGAATATGTCCGCTTCAGATAATCTGAAATTAAAATGTCTGGCTATGGGAGTGCGCAGAAAGGATGAAGTCAGTGAGCTTCTGGATATCGTCGGACTCTCCGGGGCTGGAAGAAAAAAGGTAAAGAACTTTTCCATGGGAATGAAGCAGAGACTCGGGATCGCCCTCGCGCTTGTGGGCAGTCCGGACCTGGTTGTGCTCGATGAGCCCATTAACGGCCTGGATCCCCAGGGCATTGCCGAGGTGCGGGATACTCTGGCACGGCTCAACAGGGAGCGGAACATCACATTGATTATCTCCAGCCATATCCTGGAGGAGCTTTCTAAAATCGCTACGCATTATGGAATCATTCACGACGGCGTCCTGCTCCAGGAACTGACTCGGGAGGAGCTGCTGGAGCGGTGCAGCGAGCGGATTGAGCTGAAAACAGACGACACGCGCAAAGCCTGTACAGTGCTGGACGGTATAGGAATCACGCAGTATAAGGTGGTGGATCCGGATACGATCCACATTTTTGAACGGCTGAATGACAGCGGGGAGATCACATTTGCCCTTGCGCAGAATAAGATCAGAACACTGGGAATTACAGTGAAAAATGAGGCTCTCGAAGACTATTATTTAAATCTGACAGGAGGTGCGGTCAATGCTTAATCTGATACAAATGGATCTTTACAGGATGTTTCACTCGGTTTCCACATGGGTAATTCTTATCTTCGCCGCGGCGGCTGCCGTTTTCACCGTCTCCATGGCAAATATAGACGTCAGCGCAATGGCCGAAGACCCTCAGTATGCGCAGGAATCGGTTCAGGAGAAAAATGAGGATTCTTCAAGTGAAGAACTTCAGCTTGGAATTTACGCCGAATCAGATCCGGAGTGGGTGAGCGGAAACATTGACGCGGGAGAGATGCTCAGTATCCAGATCAAGAGCGGAGTCCTTACTCTGCTGTGCATTATTTTCGCGGCCGTATTCGGCAGCGCGGATTTCAAAAACGGATATATCAAAAACATAGCCGGACAGCTGAAAAACCGAGGCGTGCTCGCAGTCTCAAAGTTTACCGCCTCCGCGGTGCAGGTCTTCCTTATGATGCTGCTCTTTACCATCTTCACTTTTCTGACAGGAGAAATCTTCTGGGGAGAAAGATTTGTTCTGGGCGCGGTGACGGAGATGCTTCCGTTTCTCGGCGCGCAGTATCTGCTGAATCTGGGATTCGCTGCGCTGATCCTGCTTTTGTGTACGCTGACCAAGAGCTCGGCCTTTGGCATGACAGCGGGAATCCTGATCGTAATGCGGTTCTCCATTCCGGTATATTCTCTCATAAACAGGGGAATAGCGGAGATACGGCCGTCCTGGAACTTTGATATCAACAAGTATATGCTGGACGGAAATATGGGGCTCGCGGGGATAAATGCGTCTCCCGAGATCCTGACCCGCGCCGCGGTGGTAGGAGCAGCCTTTGTGGCAGTCTGCATCGCTCTGGCTGCGCTGGCAGTAAAAAAGCAGGATGTACGGTAGACTATATTCAGTGCGGCGAAACAGTATGCCGGTGTACCGACACAATTATATTTTAAGTAATACAATGCATCAGATTCCGGAGGAGCAGTTATGGTAATCTTAGCGTTGGCAGCAGGGGCTGCGGCAGTGATACTTACAGTTATATTGATTCTTTACCGGCGGCAGATCAGAGCGATCAGCCGCCAGTTGAAGTTCCTAAAAGACAACCGAACGAATCTGCGGCTGACCTCGGACCTGCCTCTGCCCGAGCTGAATGAACTGATCGACGGCATCAACGATGTGATCGACCGGTCAAGACAGAGCAGGGAGAAAACTCTGAAAAATGAGACCCGCCTCAGAGAAACTATAACAAATTTATCCCACGATATCCGCACGCCGCTTACCTCGCTGGACGGATACTTTCAGCTCCTTCTGCAGAGTGATGCAGAAGAAGAGCGCAGAAAATACATCGGGATCATACAGTCGCGGATTTCCAGTCTGAAAGATTTGCTGGAGGAGCTGTTTACTTATACCAGGCTGCAGGACAGAGATTATGAACTGGAGACAGAGCGCATGGACTTCGGGAAGTGCGTGTTTGATACGGTTTTTTCTTTTTACGACGAATTTCAGAATAAAGGAATCGAACCAGAGATAAATTTCAGCGAAGAGCGCCTGTTCATAGACGGAAATGTGGAAGCGGCGCGCCGCGCCCTGCAGAATCTGGTGAAAAACGCTCTGGTGCATGGAAAAATGAAGATTAAAATGGAGCTGCGCCGGGAGAACAACAGGGCAGTCTTTTGCTGCTCCAATGACGTGGAACATCCGGAAGAAATCGATATAGACCGGGTGTTCGGGAGATTCTATAAAGCGGATTCCGCAAGGACGCACACTTCTACTGGACTGGGCCTGTCCATAGCCAAAGGACTTGCGGAACGGATGAATGGGGAGATCAGCGCATCTCTGGATGGAGATATCTTTACGGTACGAATCGAATTTGACCTGCTCTTTGACGCATGATAAATGCCCTCCTGATTTTCAGGAGGGCATTTATCATGCGTCAAAAAGTTCATCGACCAGAAGATGGAGTTCTTCTGACAGTTTAAATGCAAGAGAAAGCGTGGGATCATATTTGTTATTTTCAATAGCATTTACAGTCTGCCGGGATACGCCGCATCTCCTGGCAAGTTCTTCCTGTGAAAGCCCCAGTTCCTTTCGTCTTTCCCGGATTTTGTTTTTCATATCATCCACCATACCTTTTTTTGAAGAAGAGAAGCAGGATAAAATAGATGACAGCGGAAGCTCCAAGCATGGTAAATGGATTTACAGTCATGGGATCATTATTTATAATATTTTCAATAACGTTGAGAATAAGGCTGCCGGTTATGCCAAGGAGCGTATATGAGCTGGATTTCCAGACAATTAACTGCCTGCGCTCATCGCCGGGTCTGACAAGAGAGATAACCATGGCGATATCCAGCGCAATCAATGCTAAAATCATGATGAGGAATATAAGAAGTAAAATGGAAAGTGTACTCATAATAAAAATCGCTCCTTTCTAAAAAAATGTCAAAAACTTTTTACATTTCAACCATAACATGGCGCAGCCAAAATGTCAAATGTTTTTGACATTTAATGCCGCGTATGAGATTTACGGCCTGCTGGAGAAGACGGGAGATTGACCGGGCCAGAAAGTGAATGAGTTACATTCTAAACAGATTATTCACTGTACCAGCTCATCCCCGATGCATGCATCGTTTTGCTCTGATGTTCTATATGCATGTATCGGGGATTTGACTGTGCGGATTTACTGGTTAGATTACAGCAGCCCCGCTGGATATTATCATTCAATATATATTTCAGATACAGTATCTTCCACGCCGTTGATCTGAAGACGGACGTAGATTTTCCCCTCTGAAAAATCGCTGAGGGAATATTCCAGCGGCTGTGAAAGATCTGTTACATCCATAGATCTGACAGTCTCATCCTGTACGAGCCAAAGGGTGAGGGAGCTGTTCTCAGGAACAGTACCGCAGGAGATGTCCGCATATAATACTTCTGTCTTCGGATCATGGATTACCATTTTTTCCTCAGCTGTAAATCCATCGCTGGCGTGGCGGAAGTCAAGCTTCCATACACCGTTCAGATAAGAGTTGGAGTTCATAGTGATGATACCGGTATTCCATACTCGTTTATCTGCGGTGGCGTCAGTGTTAATGCCATAGCCTGAGGCAGCTGTCACGATAAATCCGGTCAGGCAGACCAGCATTAATATCATACAGATTGTTCCGGATATAAGGTATTTTAAATGGTGGGTTCTTTTTTCATTCATGGTTTTATAAACCTCCTTATCTTCAATATATGTTCCGCATTCTTCACAGTATTTAGCCCGCAGGGAAATCTGATGGCCGCAGGCAGGGCATGCCCGACTGGGCTCTGGCCGCCGGAGAAAATAGACCAGCAGTCCGATAAAGGGTGTGGCGGCAAATACGACAACGGCCCATAATATCGGATCATCCCCGCGTTTTCTGCAGTCCTGATATACCCAGGCCGCAAATGACGCGGACATGCACACTGCGGTCAGCAAAACGAGGAGCAGGAGGGCGGGAAGAAGCATGGAAAGTCCGCTGAATCCATCGCTTTTAAAAAAATATAAAATAAAGCGGGCCATAATAAGAAGTAAAAGTATGATGACGGCGGCAGTTGAAATTAGTTTTTTTCTGTTTTTCATACAGTTTCACCTCTTTCATGGATATAAAGTGTCAGATCATCTTTCAGGCACGAACGTTTCATGCCGACCGCAGTAAGCACAATACCTGCCAGCCCGGCATAAATGCAGATCCCTGCGGCAAAAAATGAAAGATAAGGATTTTGGATCCCTATAAACGCCGCGGCCGCCAGAAGGGCAAATATGACGACATTTAAAATCATAGGGAGATACCAGAGGAAGAGCGGCCGTGTCCGGGCTGTTTTACGGCTGGCTGCCTCCCTGCTGTACAGGCTGGCTTTGAGCGTATTATTGAGAATGACGGACGGTTCATCGGTCGTCTTCATTGATTCACGAATGAGTTCGTCCAGTTTTGTATCAGAAAAATCCTTCTTCATAACCGAGTTCCTCCAATCTTTTTTTAATTAATTTCCGCCCTTTATGAAGCCGGCTTTTTACAGTCCCGGGCGGCTTATTTATTACCTGGGCTATCTGATCCACCTGCAGGTCAGACAGATAAAATAATGTGAGAGGGATTCGGAATTTATCCGGAAGTTCCTCTATGACAGTCCTGACTTTATATATCAGCTCTGAACGCATATAAGACTCTTCGGTGTCGTCAGGAGAACGAAGGGTGCAGGCTGTCTCATCGTCCAGAACGTAGGAGGGGGCAATTGCGTTCCTGCGGGCCTGTTTACGTCTGTCACTTTTCCATAGCTGACAGGACAGAGAAAAGAACAGCGCCTTTGGATTCTGGTTCCAGTCCAGAGTCCAGTCCGTTTCCAACGCCTTCAAAAAAGTCTGCTGGTAAAGATCCTCTGCGTCTGAGCGGTCAGTACACAGTCTGAGACAGAATCTGTATATATCAGTGCCGAACTGATCAATGCATCGTTCTATTTCCAGTGCATCCAAAGTTTCACCTCCATTACCGGGGCTTTCTAAGAAATTTGTTTTGCTCCGTTCACTTTATATTCGTCATGAGCCGGAAATCGGTTCACATAAATTCAAATATTTTTTTGGCGTACAGGAGCTATTGTAACATTTCCCTACAAATAGTTCATCTATTTAGATCACCAGCTATTTAGCGCATTAACATTTCCTGTGACTTACGTCCGGAAGCGGAGCGGATGGTTTGCGATACGTATTCTGTGAAAGGGGACAGCCGTGCGATGTTCCGTTCCAGAATCCGGAAAATCTAACAGGCCGAAGAGATGTTTAAGGGCAAAGCGGCGCTCCGGGCAACTCGCTCTGCTCAGACAATCCCTGCGCGCCGCTTAACAACATCTCTCCGCCCTTCAAGATTTTCAGCGGATTCCTCCAAAGTCACATCTCCCGGCTGTCCCCTTCCCCAGAAAGTATACTCAAACTATCCGCTCCGCTTCCTGCGTGTTCCCTGTCGGAATGTCATTGCCCAAATAGGCTGAAACGCACAACTGGCGCGGCTTGGAGGCTTACCATTGCGAAAGTCTTCCGGCCGCGCCTGCTGCTTGTAGCAGCTATATATTCACTAACTTCCGGATTGAAAAGCCCAGAAAACAGCCCCATTTCGAGAAAGATTCTGCGGGGATGGAGGATGGCGATGGGCGCCTTCGGAAGGAGATTAGTGAAACTAGAAGTTCCGGTTACGGATGTTGGGGCAGACGGAGAGATTTGTCCGAGCGAAGCGAGTTGCTCTCCGTCTGTCCCTGCTTTTAATCCGTGGCCGGAACTTCCTAGTTTCCCTTATCCCCTGGAGCGAAGCCCGTCGCCGTCCTCCATCCCCGCAGAATACGTCTTGGCAAAGGAGTTGTTTTCGGACGTTTTGCAAAAGGACGTTAGTGAACTTTATAGCTGGAAAAATCTATACAATGAACGAGTGACACGTTAAAATATAGAAGTATGATTGATATGGAGGAACTGCAATGCATGATATCTGGAATCCCTGGCACGGCTGCAGGAAGTGTTCGGAGGGATGTGAGAATTGTTATATGTACTTCCTGGACCGGATGAGGGACCAGGACGGGAGCCGGATCTACAGGACGAAGAACGGGTTCCGTTATCCTCTTCAGAAGGACAGGGAAGGGCGCTATAAGGTAAAGAGCGGAGAGATGATACGGGTCTGTATGACGTCAGACTTTTTTCTGGAGGAAGCGGATGCGTGGCGGGAGGAAGCCTGGTCGATTATGAGAGAGCGCAGAGATGTGAAGTTTTTCCTCCTGACAAAGCGGCCGGAAAGAGTTTCGTTCTGTCTGCCCTACGACTGGGGAGAAGGATGGGATCATATTTTCTTTAATGTGACATGTGAGAATCAGAGACGGGCAGATGAGAGAATTCCGATTTTGTTCAGGCTGCCGTTTAAGCATAAAGGGATTATGACAGCGCCGTTAGTTGGTCCGGTGAACCTTGAAAAATATCTCCCGGAGGGGCAGATTGAGCAGGTAATATGTGGAGGAGAAAATTATGACGGATCCCGCCCGTGCAGATATGAATGGGTAAAGCTTTTAAGCGATCAATGCCGGGAGTATGACATTACTTTTGATTTCATTGAGACAGGAACGTATTTTATAAAAGGAGAAAAAACTTACAAAATTCCTGACAAAAGGACACAGTCGCAGCAGGCGTACCGTTCAGGACTGAGCCGGAAGGGAAAGGAAATTGTATTCCATCTGACAGACGAATGGGGATATGAGATCCCCGGCGAAGAATTGTATGTTCCCCATTATCATCCCGTGACCTGCCGGGAGTGTGGAAGCCGAATGACCTGCAATGGGTGTTCCGACTGCGGGAAATGTACGGTCTAACAGTTCAACAGCTATTTAGCGCACTAACATTTCCTGTGACTTACGTCCGGAAGCGGAGCGGATGGTTTGCGATACGTATTCTGTGAAAGGGGACAGCCGTGCGATGTTCCGTTCCAGAATCCGGAAAATCTAACAGGCCGAAGAGATGTTTAAGTGCAAAGCGGCGCTCCGGGCAACTCGCTCGTGCGCTCAGAGAGGGCGTAATGTTTGGCAGGTGGAAACCC
>CALWTQ010000033.1 GCA_944384505.1 uncultured Mediterraneibacter sp. | reverse complement strand
CCGCTTAACAACATCTCTCCGCCCTAAAGATTTTCAGCGGATTCCTCCAAAGTCACATCTCCCGGCTGTCCCCTTCCCCAGAAAGTATACTCAAACCATCCGCTCCGCTTCCTGCGTATTTCCAGACGGAAGTGTTATTGTCTAAACAGGCCGAAGCGACAATTGGCGCGGCTTGTGGGCTTTCAGCTGCGAAAGTCTTCCGGCCGCGCGTGCTGTTTGTAACAGCTATATATTCATTAACTTCCGGCTTGAAAAGCCCAGAAAACAGCCCCTGTTTTCGAACGTTTTGCATCCAGACATTAGTGAACTTTATAGCTGAACTGCTACTGGAATGTGTATGGAAAAAAATACCAGTGATTCTCTTGCTTTTTCAGGACATTCTTATATAATAAAGGCAGATGAATTCCTAGTAAAATACTAGGGAATGAATCTGGAATTATATTGGTTCTCAAAAAGGAGGGATACTATGATGGTAAATATACAAAAAGCAGCGGTAATCGGATGTGGATTCGTAGGATCAACGATTGCGTACACATTGATGCAGAAAGGCTTATTTTCGGAGATGGTGCTTCTGGACGCTAACCATGCGAAGGCAGAGGGCGAGGCGATGGATATCAGCCATGGCCTGCCGTTTTCCCATGCCATGGATATCCGGGCGGGAAGCTATGAGGATATCGCTGACGCAGCGGTCGTGATTATCACTGCGGGAGCGAACCAGAAGCCCGGAGAGACAAGGCTTGATCTGGTTCAGAAAAATGCGAAAATAATGCGGTCTGTCATAAGTGAGATTAAAAGGGTGGAATGCGAAGGGATTCTTCTGATTGTGTCTAACCCGGTGGATATTCTGACCGAGGTAGCCTTAAGGGAGTCCGGCTTTCCGAAAGAGCGGGTGATTGGTTCTGGCACTGTGCTGGATACAGCCCGGCTGAAATATCTGATCAGCGAGAAATTAAATGTTGACAGCAGAAATGTACATGCATTCATTGTAGGAGAGCATGGGGACAGTGAGCTTGCAGCATGGAGCTGTGCCAACATCTACGGAATCGGATTAGAAGAGTTCGCGAGACTTCGTGAGCGCGTGGATTTCAGGCAGGAGGAAGATGAGATTTACCGCGGGGTCAGAGACAGCGCGTATGAGATCATTGAACGCAAGGGGGCAACATACTATGGGATTGGGATGGCAGCGGCAAAGATCGCTGAGTCCATAGTACGTGACAGTCATACGGTTGCTCCTGTCTCAGTTTCCCTGAATGGCGAGTACGGATTAAGGGGGCTTTCACTTAGTATCCCAACAGTGATCGGCCGGGGCGGGGCAGAGCAGATCCTTGAGATCGGTTTCAGTAGAGAAGAG
Source organism: uncultured Mediterraneibacter sp. (assembly GCA_944384505.1). Classification (GTDB taxonomy): domain Bacteria; phylum Bacillota; class Clostridia; order Lachnospirales; family Lachnospiraceae; genus Mediterraneibacter. The sequence continues at coordinate 38,008 of CALWTQ010000033.1, read as the reverse complement.
ATGGAAAAACTGGAGAGATCGGCGGAAGAGCTAAAAGAAGTTCTGACCACAATCGGATACTCGCAGACATAACGAGGGCGGTTCTTTGATCGGAACCGCCCGTGTTATTTAATGTGCTTTTTAATTGCTTCAAAACTTTCAGAACTTATAACATGCTCAATCCGGCAGGCATCTTCTACGGCTGTTTTCGGATCAACCCCCAGACGGGTGAGCCAGCTGGAGAGAAGAGTGTGACGTTCATAAATGCAGTCCGCAATTTCTTTTCCGGACTCGGTAAGCGTAATATATCCTTCCGGGGATACAATGATATGCCCGCTTTCCCTCAATTTTTTCATCGCTACGCTGACACTTGATTTCTTAAAATCCAGCTCTGTAGCAATGTCCACTGAGCGAACCACTGGAAGCCGCTGACTGAGAATAAGAATAGTTTCCAGATAGTTTTCAGAAGATTCGTTTGTATGCATAGTTTCACCTCGATCAAATTAGTCATTTCAATATTCTATACAAGTATATCATAAAACCTGGGGGAACACCAAAGACAATTCTAAAAAAAGTATAAATGTGGCGGTTCAGCTATAAAGTTCACTAACTTCCGCAGGCAAAACGTCCGAAAACAGAGGCTATTTCTGAGACGTATTCTGCGGGGATGAAGGATAGCTCTGGATTCCGCTCCAGGGATATAAGTGAAACTAAGAGTTCCAGTGACGGACTAAATGCAAGGACTGACGGTGGACAACTCGCTTGCGCTCAGACAATTCCACCGTCAGCCCTAACGTCCCTCGCTGGAACTCTAAGCTTCACTAATACCCTTCCGAAGTCATCCATCGCCATCCTTCATCTCCGCAGAATTTTTCTTGAAATGGGGCTGTTTTCTGGGCTTTTTCAAACCGGGAGTCAGTGAATATATAGATGCTGCGAGAAGCAGGCGCGGCCGGAAAGCTTTCACAGCCGAAAGCCTACAAGCCGCGCCAGTTGTGCGTTTCAGCCTATTTGGGCAATGACATTCCGACAGGGAACGCGAAGGAAGCGGAGCGGATGGTTTGAGAATACTTTCTGGGGAAGGGGGCAGCCGGGAGATGTGACTTTGGAGGAATCCGCTGAAAATCTTTAGGGCGGAGAGATGTTGTTAAGCGGCGCGCAGGGATTGTCTGAGCGGAGCGAGTTGCCCGGAGCGCCGCTTTGTATTTAAACATCTCTTCGGCCTGCTAGATTTTCCGGATTCTGGAACGGAACATCGCACGGCTGTCCCCTTTCACAGAATACGTATCGCAAACTATCCGCTCCGCTTCCGGACACATTTCGTCGGGAACTGTTATTGCGCTAAATAGCTGTTGGACTGAAAAAAATTATTAAAAAGGATTGACAAATGAGATGTGTTAGTTTAAACTATCTTCTGTTAGATGAAGTGAAGAGCCTGGAATAGATATAACAGACTGAAAGACTGCACACTGACATATCTTATTGTAATGAGAGGGTTTGGATTATGACTTTACTGGATGCTAAAGAAGGCGAAGAATATATTGTCAAGGAGATTGTCACAGATGATGAGGAGCTGGAGGCTTTCCTGTTTTCTCTGGGATGCTACAGTGGAGAGCCTATCACTGTTGTCTCTCGTGTGAGAGGCGGCTGCGTGGTTTCCATTAAAGATGGAAGGTACAATATTGATACTGATTTAGCGAAAGCTATTTCAATATAAGTTGAAATGTTACTGTGACAAGTTTATTTAAGAGAAAAAATAGTGACTTAGTGTGCTATTTTTTTTATAAATTGGTTAGTTATTACTAATCTAATTAAAAGGAGGAGATTTGTATATGAGAATCGCTTTTGCAGGAAATCCGAACAGCGGTAAGACGACCATGTACAATGCGCTTACAGGAAGAAATGAACGTGTTGGAAACTGGGCCGGTGTTACGGTAGAGCGAAAGGAAAGCCTGATTAAGAAGGCTTATTATGACGGGGCGGAGGAACTGGTAGCAGTGGACCTTCCGGGCGCTTATTCTATGTCTCCCTTTACTTCCGAGGAGAGCATCACCAGCAGTTATGTGAAAAATGAACATCCGGACGCGATCATTAATATTGTGGACGCAACGAATTTAAGCCGGAGCCTGTTCTTTACGACTCAGCTTCTGGAGCTTGGGGTTCCGGTTGTTGTGGCGTTAAATAAGAGTGACATCACAGATAAGAAGCAGACCAGAATTGATGAAAAACTTCTCTCTGAGAAACTGGGCTGCCCTGTGATTAAGACAGTTTCTACATCTTCAGGCCATGAAGGTCTTAAAGAGGCAGTGTCCGCAGCTGCCGCATTAAGCGGAAAGGGACAGAAAGCGCCTTATGTCCAGGCGGATATTGACCTGCGCGACAAAGCGGCGGTAGAGGCCGCGGATAGAAAACGTTTCGAGTTTGTCAACGGAATTGTAAAGCAGGTTGAGAAGAGAAAAGTTTTTACAAAGGATAAAAATTTCCAGGACAAAATCGACAGCATTATCACACATAAGATTATCGGTATTCCGATTTTCGTTGTTGTGATCTTCCTTGTATTCTACATATCTCAGACTACTCTGGGAACGTGGATCGCAGACTGGCTGGTCGGCTGGATTGAGACGTTTCAGAACTGGGTCGGCGGCCTGATGGAAAATTCGAATCCGCTGCTGTACGCACTTCTGGTCGACGGTATCATTGGCGGCGTCGGCGCGGTAGTCGGCTTCCTGCCGCTGGTTATGGTTATGTATTTCCTGATCGCACTTCTTGAGGACTGCGGTTACATGGCGCGGGCAACTGTTGTGCTGGATCCGATTTTCAAGAGAGTTGGTCTTTCCGGAAAATCCGTTATCCCGATGGTAATCGGAACCGGATGCGCGATCCCGGGAGTCATGGCTTCCCGTACAATCCGCAACGAAAGGGAGCGCAGGACAACCGCGATGCTCACACCGTTTATGCCCTGCGGAGCCAAGATCCCGGTTATCGCCCTGTTCGCAGGCGCGTTCTTCGCAGATGCGTGGTGGGTATCCGCTACTATGTACCTGGTTGGTATTCTGCTTGTCCTGTTAGGGGCGCTGCTCGTAAAAAGAATCACAGGCCAGAAATACCGGAAATCATTCTTTATCATTGAGCTTCCGGAATACAAGATTCCGAGCTTAAAGAGAGCGTGCGTTTCCATGCTGGAGCGCGGAAAAGCATATATCGTAAAAGCGGGAACTATTATCCTGGTGTGCAACACAGTCGTGCAGATTATGCAGAGCTTCAACTGGCAGTTCCAGCTCGTGGAAGAAGGCGCTGAGAGCACATCTATCCTGGCGGGCATCGCACATCCGTTTGCGATCCTGTTCATCCCGCTTGGATTCGGAGTATGGCAGCTGGCCGCAGCGGCAATCACAGGATTTATCGCAAAAGAGAACGTAGTAGGTACTCTGGCAGTTGTTTACGGAGTTACGAACCTGATCGATACAGAGGAGCTGGCTCTGGTCGGAAGCGGAAACGAAGTGGCGACCATCATGGGGCTTACAAAGGTGGCAGCCCTTGCGTATCTGATGTTCAACCTGTATACACCGCCGTGCTTTGCGGCTCTTGGAGCGATGAACTCAGAGATGAAGAGCGGAAAATGGCTGTTTGGCGGTATCTGCCTCCAGCTTGCAACCGGATATACCGTAGCATTCCTTGTATACCAGATCGGTACACTTGCTACGACGGGGGCTCTTGGAACTGCGTTTGTTCCCGGACTGATTGCAATTCTTGTATTTGCTGCTATTATTATATGGAGAATACGCAAATCAGACAAAGAGTTCGCATCGGAATACAGCCTGCATGCGGCTTCAGCGGGTAAATAATATTTAGAGACATGAGCAATGGGCAGAGTATGCAGATACTTTGTCCATTGCCTGATTGTGTCACAGTAAAAATAAACCCCCTGCTATGCAGGGGGAGGGCAGATCTTTAGATATAAGTATGAGCTCCTGTGCTAGAATAAAAGTGGGTCTGCAAAACCACAAATAAAATAGCACAGGAGGTCCAAAGAATGGACGTAAATAGTTTAGCCCATACAAAATGGGAATGCAAGTATCACATCGTTTTTGCACCAAAATATCGCCGGCAGGTAATCTACAAAGATATAAAAGCAGATGTGGGACAAATACTGGGAACATTATGCAGAAGAAAAGGGATAGAAATTGTTGAGGCGGAGTGTTGTAGTGACCATATCCATATGTTGGTAAAGATTCCGCCAAAATATTCCGTATCAGAAATTGTAGGGTACTTAAAAGGAAAAAGTTCGCTGATGATATTTGAAAAGCATGCGAATTTGAAATACAAGTATGGAAATAGACATTTCTGGTGCCGTGGATATTATGTAGATACAGTAGGAAAGAACACAGCTGCAATTAAGGCGTATATTCAAAATCAACTGAAAGAAGATTTAGAGTATGATCAGATGTCATTAGTAGAGTACATCGACCCGTTTACGGGTGAGCCGGTGAAGAAAAACAAGAAATAAACCACTTGGAGTGGTAGTAGGAAGTCAAAGCAAACCAGCAAGCCCCTTTTGGGGCTGCGCCGGAGTAAGGAAGCACTGAATAAGCCCCTTTAGGGGCGGCTGTGGATGTGGTGCAGTTGGCAGGCCTTCAGTGCGCCTTCCGGGCGCAAGCAGGTAATAGCCCCTTATAGGGGCAGAGCAAGCCACCGGCTGAGCCGGTGGTCCTGACTAAATGGGAGGAATGGTGTTTATGACAGATCTTATTGTACTTCTTATCCTGCTGCTTTTAGTCGGCGGAGCTGTCGCATACATCGTTCATGCGAAGCAGAGCGGCGTAAAGTGTATCGGGTGTCCCGCGGGAGGAAGCTGCCCGAGCAGCAGATCCCTGCCTAAAAAGAAGCTGGACGGCCCGGTGATCAGCAGAAAGACAATGAAAATTTCGGGGATGAGCTGTGAACACTGCGCGGTGAACGTGACATATATGCTGAATCAGATTGACGGAGTACGGGCGAAAGTCAGTCTTTCAAAGGGTACGGCTAAAATTTCCTGCGACAGGGAAGTAAGTGATGATGTCCTGAGAAATGCAGTGGAAAAGATAGGATATAAAGTCAGTGGTATCTCACGGTAAAATTCAGGATTAAAGAGGGGTCATTATGGCAAATGCAGTTATTGTACTTATTGTAATCGTGATACTTTGCTTCGCTCTAAAGGGTTCGATTAAACATTTCAGAGGAGAAGGCGCGTGCTGCGGAGGAGGATCCGGATCAGTTAAAATTCCGAAGCCAAAGAAAAAGAAGCTGGACGGCCCGGTGACCGGATGGTGTGTGATCCACATTTCGGGGATGCACTGCCAGAACTGCGTCAACAGTGTGACGCGGGCGGTCAATGCGCTGGACGGAGCGTCTGCAAAAGTGAACCTGCACAGAGGAACGGCGGAAGTGTCATTTGACCGGGCCATTTCGGACGAAGAACTGAGAAAAGCTGTTGAGAAAGCCGGGTTTCAGGTGACGGGGATAGACAGGTCAGGAGGCGGCTGTGGGTAAGAAAGAGCAGATTATTGAAAAACTGAAAGAGAATGGATGCCGCATCACGAAACAGCGTCTTATGCTGATTGATATCATCCTGGAAAATGACTGTTCAAGCTGCAAGGAGATTTTTTACAAGGCGTCTAAGGCAGACACGAAGATCGGTGTGGCGACGGTTTACCGCATGATTAACGCGCTGGAAGAGATCGGCGCGATCAGCCGGAAAAATATGTACAAAGTAGAATGCTCCGAAGAATGCGCGTCCCGGGGCGGATGCGAGATCGTACTGGATGACGATACCGTCTGCCATCTTTCTCCCGGAAACTGGAACCGTGTGGTTAGAGAAGGCATGAAGCAGTGCGGTTATCTGAAAAATCAGAACATAGCAAAAATAAATGTTCAAAACTAATGATAAGATTTATCGACAAAAGGTGTTAGAATTGACTACCCGGAAAACGGACTGCTATTATGTGACAGAACCCGGGAAATTTGAACAATTGCAGGAAGACTGCATATTATGAACAAAGGAGTGGTAAGGCTGTGAAACAACATAAATTCTGGGCGTGGGCTGCGGTTTTTTGCTTTATGATGCTGTTCTATACAGGTTATAAACATAAGTAAACAGCCGGCAGATAAGGTAAGCGCACGGGGCGGTTTTATGACTGGCACGGGCGGAAGTGCTGCATTTTATCAGACATAATAACAGGAGGTATTTTAATTATGATAAGTGTTTCAACAATGAAAAAGATCGGATTATTCGCAGGAGGAGTTCTGTTCGGGACAGCGGGCGTCAAAGTCCTCTCCAGCAAAGACGCGAAGAAAGTATATACAAACTGTACGGCAGCGGCGCTCAGAGCGAAGGACTGCGTGATGAAAACAGCCACGGCGGTTCAGGAGAACGCGGAGGATATCCTGGCGGAGGCAAAGCAGATCAACGAGGAGAGAGAAGCTGAGGAAGAGGCAAAAGTCCAGGAGGACGAGGCCGGAGAGGCCGAAGAGGAATCCGAAGAGAAACAGACCGGTGCGGAAGACTTCAGAGAAGCGAGACAGGCTCAGGAATGAAATTTATCATAAAGCACGAGATAAAAGGCCGCCTGCGTATACATGCCGTCCAGGGCAGGATGACATGTGCGCAGGCGGATACTCTTTGCTGGTTTCTTGAGAAGCAGAGCTGTGTAACAGATGCAAAGGTATATGAACGCACCGCAGACGCCGTCATCTGTTATACGGGAGACCGGGAAGAGCTGCTCTGTACACTGCGCTCCTTTTCCTATGAGAATACGAAGGTTCCGGACAATGTCCTGGCAAGCTCTGGGAGAGAGCTGAACCTGGCGTACAGAGAGAAATTGATTACGAAAGTGATCCTGCACTATGGCGGAAAGCTGTTTATCCCTTATCCTGTGAGGAAAATATGGCTTACTGTGAAAGCCATGCGCTATATCTGGAAAGGATTATGCTGCCTGAAAAAGAGAAAGATTGAAGTCCCGGTGCTGGACGCCACAGCAATCGGAGTGTCTGTTCTGCGCGGGGATTTTGACACTGCAGGATCCGTTATGTTTCTCCTGGGCGTCGGTGAGATCTTAGAGGAGTGGACTCATAAGAAATCCGTGGGCGACCTGGCCCGGAGCATGTCCCTGAATGTGAAGAAGGTCTGGTTAAAGAGAGGGGATCAGGAGGTGCTGGTCCGCACGTCAGAGATCAGGCCGGGAGACGTGGTGGTTGTCCATATGGGCAATGTGATTCCTTTTGACGGAGAAGTATCCGGCGGCGAGGGGATGGTCAATCAGGCTTCCCTTACAGGGGAATCCCTTCCGGTACGCAGAGCGCAGGGGCAGACTGTCTATGCGGGAACTGTGTTGGAAGAAGGAGAGATTGAGGTTCTTGTAAAGGCAGTATCCGGTTCCACGCGATATGAAAAGATCGTGACCATGATTGAGGACTCGGAGAAACTGAAATCTGCTCTGGAGAGCCGGGCAGAACACCTGGCGGACCGTCTGGTGCCCTATACACTGCTGGGGACCGGGATTGTAGGACTTGTGACACGCAATGCCACAAAGGCTCTGTCTGTGCTTATGGTGGATTTCTCCTGCGCGTTAAAGCTTGCCATGCCCATTGCAGTGCTCTCGGCCATCCGGGAAGCGGGGGAATACGGCATAACAGTTAAAGGAGGAAAGTATCTGGAGGCTGTGGCTGAGGCGGATACCATTGTCTTTGACAAAACAGGAACGCTTACCAAAGCTAAGCCTACTGTGAAAGATGTGGTCAGATTCGGGGATTACTCTGAGGAAGAGTCTCTCCGTATTGCGGCCTGCCTGGAGGAGCACTTCCCCCACTCTATGGCGAAAGCCGTGGTGGACGCGGCGAAGAAGCGCGGCCTGGCCCATGAAGAGATGCACTCGAAAGTGGAGTACATTGTGGCACACGGCATTTCCTCTTATATAGAAAATAAGCGGGTTGTGATCGGAAGCAGCCATTTCGTGTTTGAAGACGAGAAATGTACGGTCCCGGGAGGAATGCGGGAGATGTTTGACAATCTGCCCGGGGAATACTCCCATCTATATCTTGCCATTGACGGGGCGCTGACCGCGGTGATCTGTATCGAAGATCCCCTCCGGGAGGAAGCGGCGGAGATGGTCCGTCTGTTAAGATCGGAGGGAATCTCCAAGGTCGTTATGATGACAGGGGACAGTGAGCGCACGGCCGCCTCTATTGCAAAGCGTGTAGGCGTGGATGAGTATTATTCGGAAGTTCTTCCGGAAGATAAGGCCGGATTTGTGGAGAAGGAAAAAGCAGCGGGGCGCAGGGTGATTATGATCGGCGACGGCATCAATGATTCGCCTGCTCTCTCTGCCGCAGACGCGGGAATTGCCATCAGCGACGGGGCGGAGATCGCCAGAGAGATCGCGGATATCACGGTGGCGGCGGAAGATCTGCGCAGGATCGTGACGCTGAAGAAACTCTCCAACGCGATGGTGAGGCGGATCCGGACAAATTACAGAGGAATCGTGGGGATCAATTCAGGACTTATCGGCCTGGGAGTCGCGGGAGTGATCCAGCCGACTACGTCGGCGCTTTTGCACAATACATCCACACTGGCCATCAGCCTGGGCAGCATGAGAAACCTTCTGCCAGAGGAGGTGGAAAACGGGTTGTAAAAATCATGAAATTTTTAACTTCAGGTGAGAGTTTTTTAAAAATAATGTACCTATATAAATGAAGGTTTTTTAGGCTGATTTTGCGGAAAGGAGGGCAAAATAATGTTATGGCGCCAATGCGCCAGGAAAGGAATGGAAATGTGATGAGAATAATGAAACGTATTTTAGGCGTCTTCCTCAGTGTGGCGCTGGCAGCAGGAATGGCTCCTGCCACAGCGCAGGCATCGGATGCGGCTGCGTCCTATGTCGCGCTGGGGGACAGCATTACGACGGGATACGGGCTGAACGGAGAACCGTCCTTTGCAGATCTGCTTGCGGCAAATATCGGCTGCACACTGAATGATACAATGGCCCGGGACGGCGCGACAACAGCTGACCTGCTCGCCCAGGTTCAGAACACCGACAACAGCTCCGCGCTGATGGAGGCGGATGTGATTACCGTTACTATTGGCGGCAATGACCTGATGGCTGCGCTGTATGAATTTCTGGCGGCAGAATATAATGGAGGCGAACTTACCGCTGATCAGGTGAGGGATATCCTGATGGACAGCTCCGATCCTATGTATACACAATTTCTTGTGTTTGCGGCGGGAACGGTTCCTTCGTTCGCCGGTTCCGACCAGGCAGCTGCGGCATTTACTGCGGCCGCGGCAAATTTTACATCTGCTGTCAGCGCGATCAAAAGCCTGAACCCGGACGTTCAGCTTATAGTGGCAACGCAGTATAACCCTTATGCATATGCGGCAGGGGAGGCGACAGGCCTTTTTGCTCAATATGCGTCTGCGATCAGCGAAGCTTTTGACGCGGGAGTCCGGCAGCTGAACGCGGCGATTCAGATGGGAAGTACAGTGGGCGGATATGCGGTTGCTGATGTGTATACAGCGTTTCAGAATGCTGAACAAAATCCCTGCAACGCATCATTTGACTTTACTGCCATGAATCTGGATTTTCATCCGAACGCTTACGGCCACGAGCTGATTGCCGGCGTGATGGAGGCACAGGTGCAGCCGGTTCTGCCGGAGCCTGAGCCGGACACCGCAGCGCCGGTGTGACCGCGGGCAGTGTAAGCCGTATCAGCAACGCTGAGGCCGTTGTAAGCTTTACCAGCAGTGAGGATGGTACATATTATTATGCCGTTGCCGAGCAGGGGACGCTTCCGGATCTTGACGCTTCGGGAACCGGAAGTACCTGTACGGCAGGGGAGAACACGATATCCCTTAGCGGGCTTACTGAAGGCGCTAAGAGTATTTATATTATTGCCAGAGATGCCGCGGGCAATATGAGCAGCATGCTGACTATGGAGATCCCTGCTGCAGCTGAACCGCCGGTTACAGACGGCGGCACAACCGGCGATAATAACAGTTCAGCCGGAACGGACAGCGCGGCCGGAACAAATGGAGCGGCCGGGACGAACGGCACAGCCGGAGCGAATGGAACGTCCGGGACGAACGGCACAGCCGGAGCGAATGGAACAGCCGGAAGCAGTACTGCTCAGGCCGGAAGCCCGCAGACCGGCGACAATGGAAATACCGGACTCTGGATCGCTCTTATAATGCTCTCGTTAATCGGAACAGTGACAATATTTACAGTACGGAAAGTAAAGAATAACAACATATAGAGCGGAAAGCTATAACACAGCCTGAAGGCCTTTGATTAAAAGGAGATACTACGCGTATCTCCTTTTATATATCTGTACGGAGATCAGATAGCTTAATCCAAAGAATCCAAGGGAAAGCGGAAAGGAGGCAATCAGCAGAACCGTTCTGTTCACCGTGAGGATGTCTGTCAGACCCAGGACGACTACAAATAAGCTGTAGGTCACGCCCACAATAAGGAACAGGATGACATAGATGATGGTGGCGAGCTTTTTCCCGAACAGATAATATGTAATGTGAGTCAGCCCTGAGAAAAAGATGCTGAAGCTAAGCGCTATGCCCCAGAATTCTGCTGCCTCCCGGAAGGAGAGAATGTGCCGCAGGAAGACGCAGTATAAAAGATACAGAAATGTCAGCAGGTTTGTCACAGCGGCGCAGCAGAGCGCCAGCAGGTATCTGGCGGCCACGATCTGGGATTTGGAGAGGGGAAACGACATCATCATACGGTTAAAGTTCGCCCGTTCGTCCTGCTCACAGGCAGATTCAATGGTGCAGGAGGAGAAAACCGTCGCGGTGATCAGCGTAACCCACAGAAAATTAAACTTTGTATTGATCAGCAGTCCCAGGATAACGATGAACCCTCCTCCGAAGATGTAGGACGCCAGGTTCTTTCCGACCCGGAAGTTGTCATAGAGATCTTTGAGTATAATTCCTTTCATTGTACTTTTTCCCCTTTCACATAAAATACCATAATGTCCTCAATGGATGCGTTTTCTATCTGAATATCCTGAAATACCTGCCGCAGTTTCTGCCGGTTGTTGATCAGTACCCGGTAGCTGTACGCCTCCTTCCGGTACGCCGCGATGTCTTCACGGCTCAGGGCGTCAAAGAACTGCTGCCCACAGCTGATAATGCCGTAGTTGTTCCGGAGATCGTCATAGGATGAGACAAACTGCAGCTTCCCCTCGTGCAGATATGCGATGTAGTCCGCGATCTTGTCAAGATCGCTGGTGATATGGGAGGAGATAAATACCGAGTGATCCTCATCCTCCGTAAAATCCCGCAGGATATCGAGAAGTTCATCGCGGAATACAGGATCCAGGCCGCTGGTCGCCTCGTCGAGAACAAGAAGCTTCGGCCGGTGGCTCAACGCGGCGGCAAACTCCACTTTCACGCGCATTCCGGTGGACATCTTTTTTAGCCGTTTTTTAAAAGGAAGGTCAAATTTCTCCAGATAGTCCATATATGTCTTCTGATCCCAGTTTTTGTACACTTTTGAGAGCATCTTCCCGAGGAAGAGGGGCGTGAACTCCAGATCGAAATGGGAATCGCAGAAGATGGCCGCCACGTCCTCCCTGGCATATCTTCCATGTGTGGATATATCGTATCCAAGGATGTCCGCCTGGTCGTATTCGGAACCGGATATGCCGAGGATGGCGTTGATGAGCGTGGACTTTCCGGCTCCGTTCTCGCCGATCAGGCCCATGATGGTTCCGCGGGGCAGATCAAAGGAAATGTGATCCAGTGTGAAATCTTTGTATGTTTTCGTCAGGTTCTTCACCTGTATTGCATGTTCCATATCTGTCAGTCCTCCGTGTAGACAAGTTCTAGTGTTTTTTCTAATTCTTCCAGAGATAACCCATTCTCCCGCCCGAGAGAAGCCGCGTCGCTGAGCAGCTTCTCGATTCTGCGCAGGTTTTCTTCCCTTATGAAGTCCTGGTTCTGCGCGGAGACGAAAGTCCCCTTTGCGGGTACGGTGACGATGAAGCCGTCTTTTACCAGGTCATCATAGGCTCTCTGCGTAGTGATAACGCTGACGTGAAGATCCTTTGCCAGCTTTCGCATGGAAGGCATGGCCTCCCCGGGCTTTAATTCCCCTTTCATGATCATCTCCTTGATCTGGGAAGTGATCTGTTCATAGATTGGACGGTCGCTTGCACTGCTTAAGATAATCTCCATGGGCGTTACCTCTCTAATCCGTTTTTACGGTAGAGCGCCAGAAACAGAACAACCGAGATCAGGATTTCCGCCAGGAGAATCACAATGCCTTTTGCCTCCAGCGGCGGTTCGCCCATGCTGATCTTTAAGATGGCGTCATAGACCACTCCCGTAAAGAGGAAGGAGGAGACTTTCTCCATTGCCCCGATCATGGAAGAAAACATGGGGATCATCATCAGCACAAGAAGAGCCGGTGTGGTGATAGTGCCCGCGGACATCTGGTTCTTCGCGAAGATTCCGAAGATCATGCCGATGACGGAACCGATGATGGCGCAGGCTGTGCTGACTGCCAGGTAAGCGGCCCATTCTCCGGGGTTCATGGAGAAGCCGGAGGCGAAGACACACAGCACGTTGACCACGGCCTGCATGACGATCACCGGGATGAGACTGCCCAGACAGAATTCCAGCCCGTTTACCGAGGAGGTCATCAGGGTGCGGAGCGTGTATTTTTCCTTCTCCTCTGCAAGGCAGGCGGCGGTCACGTAGACGCCGGTCATGCAGATATTCATGAGCACTCCCATGGCCAGGGCCATGCCGCTCATATCCACGGCCCCGTCTGTGATGACGTTGTAGACCCGGTCCATCAGGAAGGCGAATCCGATGGCAAAGATGGGACCGATGATAAAGTTTTTCGAAAAAAGAGCTGTGCTTTTCATCTCCAGTATGGCGGAAAGCTTTCTGATATGAATGAGCTTTCTCTTTGGAAGAGTGACGGCAGGTGCCACTGCGGATCTGCCTGTATGTTTCTGTGTGTTGTTCATTGTAATTCCCTCCCTGTAACTTCTAAAAATACGGTTTCCAGCGTAGGCTCGCAGGTGTGGAGCGTCTCAATCTGATCCTTTTCTATCCAGTCCGCAATGCGCGCGACAGTGCCGTCTCCCTGCATGAGTGTGTGCTTCGTGCCGTCCGTGAGCTGAACCCGGTACTTTTTCGTGCGGTTATACTTTAAGCAGATTTCCTCCGGCGTCCCGTACTCAACGATTACGCCCTCATTCAACAGCGCCACCCGGCCGCACAGCTTTGTGGCCTCCTCCATATTGTGGGTGGTGAGAAAGATGGACATCCCCTCGTCTTTGAGCTCCAGCAGGAGACGGTGGATCTCCAGGGCGGTGGAAGGATCCAGACCGCTGGTTGGCTCGTCTAAGAAGAGCACTTTCGGCCTGTGGAGGACGGCCCGGGCGAGGATGAGCCGCTGTTTCTGACCTTTTGAGAGTCTGCCTGCCGGCTTCTTCCGGTGCTCATAGAGGCCGATCCGCTTCAGAAGCGGATCAATGCCGGATACCGGGGCGTTTAAGAGCCGGGCGAAATATTTCAGATTGTCATATACGCTCATCCTCTCATATACCCCGCTTACGTCTGTGACGATGCCGATCTGCTCATAAATCCGTTCGTCAATATGAGTGCAGTCAATGCCGAGCACGTATGCCTCGCCGGAAGTGGGCTTGAGCTGTCCGGTCAGAATCTTGATGGTCGTGGTCTTGCCCGCGCCGCTCGGCCCTAAGAAACCGAGGATCTCTCCCTTTGGCAGTACGGCGTTTACGTCTTTTAATACAAAGTCTTTGTTGAATTTTTTCGATAAATGGCTGATCGAGATATATTCCTGATTCATCTGAGTCACTCCTTTTCCGGGAATGTACGGTCCGGGGAAGACCGGACATGTCCCTGCTGATCTGAAAATATGTCATTACTGTACTTATCTGACATGTACAGAATAGCATAGACTGTCATAGCTGTCAATGCTAAATATATACAGTTCATGAAATTCTATATTCGAATCAAAAAAGTACAAGACAGAATTCAAAATGACTGCTATACTCTGATTAGCGGAGGCAGATAGAAAAATGCGCCTTAATGCAGAAAGGAAAAGGATATGGAAAAACTATTAAACCGGGAGCAGGCCCCGCAGTGGGTGACAGAGGAGCTGACCAGGGTCTGCGGTGTGATTGAGAAGAATATGGAGCGTTTTGGTACAAAATTTCCCTCTGCATGTGCTGAGAATGGAGTCTACAAAGTAACAGAAAATGACGACTGGACAAACGGATTCTGGACAGGAATGCTCTGGATGGCATATCAGTATACGGGAGAAGAGAAGTTTAAATGCCTTGCCTGCGAAAATCTTAAGAGCTTTGAAAAGAGGCTTGCAGAGCATGTTGTTCTGGATCATCACGATATCGGTTTCCTGTACAGCCTTTCCGTTGGAGGGGGTTACAGGATCCTGGGAGAGGAACGTCTGAGAGAGGTGCTTCTTAAGGCGGCGGATGCGCTGGCAGACCGTTTTCAGGAAAAAGGGGGATTCATCCAGGCGTGGAGGAAGAAAGGCGCGCGGGGTGAGTACCGCCTGATCATTGATTCCCTGATGAATCTGCCGCTTCTGTACCGGGCGTCTAAGCTGTCGGGGGACAATACTTACCGGAGCATGGCGGACTGCCATTATAAAAATGTGATTGAAAATATTATCAGGGATGATTATTCTACATATCATACATTCTACTTTGACCCGGAGACCGGAAAGCCTGATCACGGCGCCACGCACCAGGGCTTTTCGGATCAGTCCTGCTGGGCCCGGGGGCAGGCGTGGGCGATCCTCGGGATGCCCCTGCACGCGCGTGTTTCAGGGGAGGCGATGAGCGCCGGAGAAGCGGAGACATATGAAAATGTTGTAAGCTATTTTGAGGATCATCTCCCGGCGGACGGGATGCCATACTGGGATCTGATTTTCCGGGACGGATCCGGGCAGCCCAGAGACAGTTCTTCTCTTGCCATCGCGGCCTGCGGCCTGCTGGAGGCGGGGAGGAGAGAGCGGGGCATGGAGATGCTCCGTACACTGGAAGCGCTGGCCGCACCGTCGGACAGAGATGAGACAGAAGGCCTGCTCCTTCACGGCGTCTACGCGTACGCGGAAGGAAAGGGCGTGGATGAGCCGGATCTCTGGGGCGATTATTTCTATATGGAAGCGCTCTGCAGAGTGTGCGATCCGGACTGGGAGCCTTACTGGTAAGGAGGAGTAACAGGGATGCCTTTACATACTATTTTGATTAAACCTGCATCAGGGCTGTGCAATATGCGCTGTGACTACTGTTTTTACTGTGACGAGATGGAGAAGCGGGAGGAGGCCTCCCGGGGGATGATGACGGAAGAGACCCTCAGAAATCTGGTGAAGAAGGCCATGTTTCAGGCGCAGGGAGAGATCTGCTTTGCCTTTCAGGGAGGGGAGCCTACCCTGCGGGGGATAGATTTCTTCCGGAAGGCGCTGGAGTTTGAACAGCGGTTCAACCGGAATCGTGTGCGGGTGATGAATACTCTGCAGACAAACGGACTTGGCCTTGACGATGGGTGGTGCGCCTTTTTTAAGGAGAATGATTTCCTGATCGGCGTCTCTGTGGACGGAACGAAAGTAATCCATGACAGCCACAGGCACGACGCTTCCGGGAACCCCACTTATGACAGGATCCGGCAGAACATTGCGCTTCTGGAAAAGCATGGAGTGGAGTACAACATTCTCACGGTTGTCACCAGGCAGACGGCGGAGCATATTGATGAGATCTACAGAGAATATAAGAAGAACGGGTGGATGTACCAGCAGTATATTGCGTGCCTCGATCCCATAGGAGAAGAGCCGGGGCAGCGGGAGTATTCTCTGACGCCCGGCCTGTACGGAAAGTTTCTTACAGAGCTGTTCCGCCTCTGGGAGAAGGACTGGAGGAAGGGGAAGGCTCCTTATATCCGCCAGTTTGAGAACTATATCGGGATCCTCCTGGGCTATCCGCCGGAGTCCTGCGAGCAGAGGGGCGTGTGCACGGCCCAGTGTGTGGCAGAGGCGGACGGAAACGCTTATCCCTGTGACTTTTATGTGCTGGATGAATACCGGATGGGGAACTATAATGAAAACACGGTGGCGGAGATGCTTCAGACCGATGTGGCGAAGCGGTTTGTGAAGGACTCCGTGAAGACGCCGGCGGAGTGCGGGGACTGCTCCTGGTATTCCCTGTGCAGGAACGGATGCAGGAGACACCGCGCGGCGCAGGCGGAGGGAAAAGAAGTCGGGGAAGATGCCGGGCTTAGGAATTACTTCTGTGAAGGATACAGAGAATTTTTTGAAAAGTGCGGGGAGCGGATGGCGGAGATTGCTGAGTTTATGAGAAAACAAAGGAGATAAACGGGGGATCTGTAAGAAGGAGAAAGCTGAAGGCAGGATATATGTGCAGGTATGGGAGAAGGGAGTAAAGCTTGAAAAAGAAAAAATATGCTGTAATTGGAATAGTTATACTTATTCTCGGCATTTTAACAGTAGTTTTAACTATGTTTTTTTTGAAACAGCCAGAGTCCTGGATAAA
This sequence comes from uncultured Mediterraneibacter sp., assembly GCA_944384505.1. Classification (GTDB taxonomy): domain Bacteria; phylum Bacillota; class Clostridia; order Lachnospirales; family Lachnospiraceae; genus Mediterraneibacter. Next base: position 21,436 of record CALWTQ010000033.1, on the reverse strand, counting down.
TTTGAAAATCGGAGCCGAGGAAATAAGTGCAGATGAATATTTACAATGTATGGAGAGCCAGAAATATGACACTGCAATATGGCTACAGGAGAAGTTTGGCTTAGATTCCTCAGAGCGGGAATTTTGGGAAAAGCCGGCAGATGGGGTTGTTCCTTATGAAAAACTTGCAGACTTTACGATTGAGGAGCTGAAAAAGATTCATGCCGTATATGAGATAGCGAATGAATGCGGATATGTGCCGGATGCATCCTACAGCAGTATGCTGGAACGCATGGAAGCAGAGAATGAGCGCCGCAGAAAAGAGCTTGAAAATGGTGGGATTGTATATGGGCTGACGGAATATTCTATCGACACTTATATGGATTATGAGATGAGCAGGCTTAAAGAACAGTACTGTCAGGATGAGTCAAATAGGGGAATGAATCTTACAGAAAAGGAAGTACAAGAATACTATAACAGTACGGAATGGATTGTAGGAGAAAATGAAGCGGATCTGGGTTCGGTCAGGACTGCTGTTGAACAGGAACTGAGGAAGGTAAAATATGATGAAATTGTAGAGCAGAAAGTCGCGGAACTGGAAGTGACAGTGGATAGGGAAGAATTATACCAGCTTACAAAAACTAATTTACAGTAAGCAGGAAGCGGTCTACAGATTAAAGAAAAAGACGAACAGATTAATGATAGTCTGATTCGTCTTTTTTAAATCCGATTATTATTCAAAATAAATAATTTTAGATAATATATCAATAATAAATCGTATATTATCACGAATAAAATGCATGATATACAATATATTATATGTAAAAATACACAAAAATAGCAAAAATAATAAAAAATGAACCAATATAACGATTGAAATCCCTGATAAGCTGAGGATACAATTTGTGTAATATATTATTAATGCAGAAAAGGAGGAGAAAAATGAGTACCGGAAACAAATTGAAACGATTCAGAGCTCTGGCAGCAGTGATGGCGGTGCTGATTCTGGCTTCGAGCCAGCCGTCTTTACCGGCTGAAGCAGAAGAACAAAATACCGGTATGCCGGGTCAGGGAACAGGGACTACTTATTATGTGAGTTCAGAAAATGGAAATGACAATAATGACGGAAAATCTGAGAGCAATGCTTTTAAAAGTCTGAGTAAAATTAATGAACTTACACTGGGGCCGGGAGATCAAGTTTTGCTGGAAAGAGGATCAGTTTTTAATGAACAATATCTTCACCTTAAGGGGAGCGGAACCGCAGCGGCTTACATAGTGGTTTCAGATTATGGGGATGACAGCGAATCTATGCCTCAGATTAATGCGAATGGCGCAGGTCAGTGGCATCAGGATTATGGAAGAGAAACCGGGGATGTTCCGGCAGCTGGGAAAACAGTCTCAACGGCACTGCTTCTTACTGATATGGAATATATAAAAGTCAGTGACCTGGAGATTACAAATCGCAGGATAGATGGGAATGCGTATGACGACGGACTCGAATATAATGATCAGAATGCACTGGATCGTACAGGCGTTGCATCTGTAGCAAGAAATAATGGTACACTGGACTGTATCGTTCTGGACAACCTCTATATTCATGACGTTCAGGGGAATGTTTATAACAAACAGACAGTAAATGGAGGAATCTATTTTATTGCGTGTATTCCCGAAAATGAGCAGGAGACAGGAATCGCCCGGTATAATGATGTGTTGATTCAAAACTGTTATCTGAAAGATGTGAATCGGAAAGGAATCGGATGTGCGTTTACCGCATATGGTTCCGAGAAATTTGGCTCTATTACAGAAATTCCGGCAGAGCTGATGATGCAGTACGGGGCTACGAACGTAGTTATCCAGAATAATTATGTGGAGGGTGCGGGCGGAGATGCGATTACTCCGCAGTACTGTTATAAGCCGATTGTGCAGTATAATGTAGCAAAAGAAGCCGGAAAACAGATGAATACGACAGATTATCTGCGGACAAATGGACGTGTTGCGGCTGCAATCTGGCCGTGGACATGTAAGGATGCAGTATTCCAGTATAATGAGAGTTTTGATACATTAAATGCGGCGCATGGAAATGGAGACGGACAGGCATGGGATGCAGATACCGGAGACGGGACATTATATCAGTACAATTACAGTCACGGAAATACCGGCGGAGCGGTTATGTTTTGCTTGCAGAAGGCTGTGAATAGTACATTCCGATATAATATCAGCCAGAATGACGGTTCAGGGGAGAATATTGGGATTCTTTCTCTTGCTCAGAATCCAGATGCTCATATTTATAACAATACGTTTTATGTTCCTGAAAATACTGCGATTATCGGAACACGTATGGGATACGGAAACGCTTCTGCAACAATAGAAAATAATATTTTTTACTATTCAGGGGATACACCTAAGCAGGAAACATACAGAGGAAGCAGCAACGGAGCGAACATCAGGCTGTATACGAATAATCTGTACTATAATTATGCGAATGTTCCGGCAGTAGATTCCAATCCTATTCAAGTTTCGGCAGGCACCGCAGTACTGGCCGCGCCGGGAACCGGACCGACGACAGTATCTGAAGATCATAAAGCGAGAAATCATGAGAGCGGAACAGAAGGAATGTCTGCGGATTTTGACGGCTACAAGCCAATATCAGCGAATTCTCCGGTTGTTAATGCCGGAAAAGTGATTACAGATCAGAACGGAAATGTTGTGGAACATGACTTCTTTGGCAATCCGATTATAGATGCGCCGGATATTGGAGCTGTAGAGTATAATACATTATCAGAGGATTGTTCTATACATGATACGGTTTATATAACAAATGATAATGGAATTTATGTGCCGTACACATCAAAAAATCCAACAACTGTCGGAGAGTTTAAGGCAAATATTACAGTTGCCGATAAAGCCACAATCGCTGTGTTGAGTGAAACAGGCGGAACTGAGTTATCGGATACTGCTCTGATTGGTGAAGGAAATGTGCTTAAAATTACAGCAGAGAGCGGAGATTATGCGGAAATTTCGATTCATCAGAAGAATAGTTATAACTGGGCGTCTGATTTTGTTATAGCACAGCAGGGAAACGTCTGGTTTGCTCAGAAGAAAACCGGTACAGATGGGGAGTGGGAGAACATTACTGTTTTCCATACGTTATATGATACGTGGAGAGCTGACGAATATCATGGAGTAGGACTGGACGCTTCGTATGGTTCAGAAATAACGTCAGAGACTCATGGCCTGATTGCGGCTCCGAAAGCAAAAGGAGCTTCTACAATGATAACCGCAATGGCATTTCGCGCACCAAAGAGCGGAACGGTGAAGTTTGATGTTAAGAGTGGAGAGCCGTATATTCGTCAGGCAGGAAATACAGGAACGATTACATTGAGTCTTTATGTTAATGATACGATTGTGAAAGCATCAGATATGACAGAAAGTTTTAGTGTCGCAGAAGGATGGAATAATATTTCGCCTATTTCTGTTGAACAGGGGGATTATATTCGAATTGTTCTGGAAGGAAAGAACGCGGAAAAACGATCCGTCCATATTACGCCCAATATAGAGTATTTGGATGTTGAACTGCCATCACAGTAATACTTTCATTCAATAAAATCGGAAGTCTGCCGCTAAGCTGCGGAGGACTTCCGATTTTTGACCTGATGAGATAGTAATACTATTTCTTTACGTTTTTAGCGATTTTTTTTCGGACAGCGTGCTCCATAGGAAGGCCGGTATCGTAGTCAAGCTGTCTCGGCTCATACTCTTCATTTTCGCGCTGACGGGTGTAGCCGTCATTCGCCCATGTCGGAACCTTATCCGGACGCCAACTCCTGCAGGCCCATTGATATCCTCTATACAGGTCGCGGGTCTGATTCATATGTTCCAGCAGCGTGTCATGAAGCTGATTACGAATTTCGGCGTACTTTTCGTCGTTGATCAGATTATGAACTTCATACGGGTCTTCTTTCATATCATAAAATTCGTCACTGTCGAGCAGATGAATGACCAGTTTGTATCGGTCACTGATTATAGAACGCATAATCTGCAACCCTCCGAATCCGTCGTGATCCACTTCGTAGCGGGTGAATTCCGTATAAACAACATCGTTTATGCGCACAGAAGTATCATAAATCTGAGGCAGCATACTCTTTCCTTCCAGCAGTTTCGGGATCGGCACCCCCATATACTCCAGGATTGTCGGAGCAAGATCTATATGAGAAGCCGGAGCCGTAACAACCTTTCCGGACTCTCCTCCCTTAATCAGCAGAGGAATATTCGCGATCTCCTTATAGCAGGCGGCGTCTTTGTTATACAGGCGATGATTTCCGAGCATGTCGCCGTGGTCAGACGTATAGATTACCATGGCATCCGGTACTGCTTCACGGATTTTATCAAGTACTTTTCCGATCTGACTGTCTACAAAAGAGTTGCAGCCCAGGAATAACGCCAGCTTTTTTGAGGGTTTGTTGAGCTCTTCCTTTGATTTGTTCAGCCCGTCTCCGGCCCAAAGTCTCTGCATAAACGGTTTCTGACTTAAATCATCCTCATAGTTCGGATTGTCGTCAAAAGAAAAATCGGAATACATTGTGTTATAAGGTGCAGGGCAGATATAGGGTCCGTGAGGCTCGTCATAAGAAACTGTAAGAAAGAAGTCCTCATCTTTATATTCTTCAATAAAATCAACTGCCCGTTTGGAGCATCGGTATGCATAAGTGAATTCTTCTGTCATATCACTGTCAAACGAAGTATCTGATTTTCTGGATCTGATACGGTCAGCTTCGCTTAATTCATCTAAATATCTGCGCATATCATACCAATATTTATCGTCCCATCCGTCTGGACACCATCCTGTTCCAAAGTAATCGTATCCATCCAGATGCCATTTTCCAATATAGCCGCAATGAAATCCGTTATCTCGAAGTCTTTGACCGATTGTTTTTACATTCTCACACATTGCAACAGAGTTTGTTACAACGCCATTTGTATGAGGAAATGTTCCGGTAAAGATCGCAGAACGTGCCGGCCCGCACACTGGCTGGCATGTATAGGCATTTTCATAGCGGATGCCTTCCTGGGCCAGCCGGTCCAGGTTAGGCGTAATCATTTTAGGATTACCATAACATCCGAGCATATCTTTACGGGTCGTGTCGGTCATTATAAGAATTACCTGTTTTTTCATTTATATAATCTCCTTGTCAGAATGTTGTCTGTTTTTGAATATCTGCAAACCCTATAAGACATGAGGTTTCTCCGTATATTCGGGAAGAACATTAAGACCTTCGCGTCCTGCAATAAGATGCTGTCCGTCCGTATATCCCTCGGGGCGATCTGACAGGGCTTCGATGAGATGTCCCCGCAGTTCTGAGATCCTGTCCTGACAGTCAGGATCATTTATGAGATCGGTCAGCTCATGGGGGTCGTCGGCAAGGTTGAAATATTGTTCTTTTCCTGTCCAGGAATGCCAGATATATTTATCTCGTTTGGTTACAATCCAGTGGTTTGAAAATTCATCAAAAGAATGCTCTCCATGGAGCCAGCTCCTCAGTGATTTCTCAGGCTCACGTACCAATGGGAGAAGACTGTGTCCATCCACTGTATCCGGAATCGGAGCTCCGGCTATGTCAAGAAGCGTTGGCATTATGTCGCGTAATTCTGCCACATCTGTGCAGACAGAGGATGAAGCAATATCAGTCAGTACATTCTTCCCGGCTGTAATGATCAGAGGTATATGGCAGCTTCCCTCATACGGGCGGGCCTTTCTGAACATGTGGTGGTCACACAGTTCCTCGCCATGATCGGAAGTAAAGAGAATGACAGAATCGTCATAAACGCCATATTCTTTTAATGCAAGAATCAGGCGCCCGATCTGGTGATCAAGATGTGTGATGCATGCATAATAGCCAATCTGAGCCTGCCGCATCAATTCGGGATCTATCGGGCCGGACTTTGAATCATAGAGACGTCCGTCTCTTTTTAAGTATTCATCTGTTTCCCATGTGCCGATATAGGGGGGATGAAGTGGTTTATCGCTATAAAGATTAAAGTAGTGCTGCGGCGCATCAAACGGAGGGTGGGGGCGCAGGTAAGAGGCCATCAGGAAAAAGGGTTTCCTCGGATCTTTTCTCCTTAAGAAGTCAATGCTCCGTTCTGTAACCCAGTTTGTAGGATGATATTTTTCTTCGTGCATCCACGGGCGGGAGATAAAGCTGTTGCATTCGATACCGGTTTCTGTAACATCGGCCGTTACTCCGAGCTCCTGCTTGAGCCAGTGAAAATAATCGTCGGCTACAAGCTGTGATTCTTGATAGGGAAGGGAAGCACGCCGTGCTGCACCCAGATATCCGTCATGGAGTTCTACATTATGGAATCCAAGGTAATTTCTTAATGGATATACATGCATTTTTCCGACACACTGGGTATAATACCCGGCTTTGGAGAGTTCCCCTGCCATGGTGTGCTCGTAATTCCACGCAACACCATCTTTATAGCCTACCCGTCCATGATGGCTTTGTGCCATTCCGGTATGAAGAGCTGCGCGTGCGGCGATACAGCTTGGACACGCACTGTAAGCGCGGGAAAACATAACGCCGGTTGAAGCAAGTGTGTCCAGGTAGGGAGTTTTTACATCTGGGTGGCCGGCATACCCAAGACAGTCTCCGCGTAACTGATCTGTCATGATCAGAACAATATTTGGATGTTTCATCTTATCACTCCTTTTCTTCCTCTGACATCATTGAGACACAGAGAATGAATTAAATATGTAGTGCGATATTTGCTTTTATGATAGTGCATGCAAAGTACAAAATCAAGAAATAGGAATCAAAAAGACAGGATGCAGATAAAATAGAGCAGGATCTTATAAAATTGTAAGAAATGTAAAAAAATGTCAGAGGGGAAAAGAAAAATTGTGTGAAATAACGGGAAAATTTAAACAATATTGTCATACGGTGGTAAAAATGACAATAAATATAAAAAACAGGACAAGATCAAGCTTGAAATAGTGAAGAATAAGAAATATAATTTAAATAACATATGAAAAGGAGGAAGTAAAATGAAAAAGAAAGTAATCAGTGTACTGCTTGCAGCGGCTATGGTAACGGGGCTTGTTGCCGGATGTGGAAGCTCAAGCGGAAGTGGCGGCGACAGCGGTTCATCAGACGAGGGCGGAAAACAGTATGACGGCGTAGAACTTACATACTGGTCTATGTGGACAAGCGCAGAACCGCAGGGACAGGCTCTTCAGGAAGCGGCGGATGCTTTTGAGGAAGAAACAGGCGCTCATATAACTTTCGAGTGGAAAGGGCGCGATATCAAAAATATTCTTTCGTCAGCCCTGGAAAGCGAAGAGTCTTTTGACCTGTTCGAGGACGACTACACAAGAATCACAGGAAACTATGTGGATTATGTGGCGGATCTTACAGAGATGGCTGACGCTGCAGGATATGCCGACAAGAGCTATCAGGTATTCAATGATGTAGTAAATGAGAACGCCGGATTCCTCGCATGCGTAACAGAGCAGCCATCTGTAGGCGGTGTGTTCTACAATAAAGACATCTTTGATGACTGCGGCATTACAGAGACACCAACGACTTGGGATGAGTTTATGGAAGCTTGCCAGACCATGAAGGATAATGGCTACCAGCCGATGGCTTTGGACAGCACATACGCTCCGTTCTGGTTCGGATATCATCTTGCAAGAACAATTGGTGAAGATGCGACAGCTGATCTTGCAGTAAATGGTGGATGGAGCCAGAATGAAGGGGTTATTCAGGCAGCAGATGACATTATTGAGTTTGTAAATGCGGGATACCTTGCAGACGGTGCACCTGATGAGTACCCGGCAAGCCAGAACAAGATGGGTATTGAGCAGAATGTTGCAATGGTTGTTTGCGCAAACTATGTAACATCTGAGGTAAATCAGAACTCTGGCACAGAACTGAACTGGGGACTGTTTGCATATCCGACAGTTGAGAACGGCGCTGATTCTACAAGTACATTTGCAGGCGCTAACTCAATCGCTATTACAAGCTACAGCGAGAATCAGCAGGCAGCATTTGATTTCGCTATGTATATTGTAACAGGCGAACAGGATCAGAATAAAGCAGACCTGGCTAACCAGATCCCGGCTGATCCGAATAATACAGCTCCGGCTTCTCAGGCTGGTACAACAGAGGTACTTGAGGCAACAGATGCACCGCTTACCTGGAATATGGGTCTGAATGAAAATGCAGATCTGATGTCTGTTATTCAGGAGACAGTAGTAAAACTGTATGAGGGCAGCTATGCTACAGGCGCAGATTTTGCGGCGGCTATGGATGCTTTGTACTAAAATTAGCTGAAAGTCGCAGGGTGGCGCTAATTTAGCGTCACCTTATTTTGTCGAAGAGGTGAAATATAGGAAGATGAAGAAAAATAGGATTTTTATTATAGGTTTTATCCTTCCCTGCCTGCTTGCCCTGTTTGTTATGTATTTGTATCCGGTAGTCCGTACAGTTGCTATGAGCTTTTTCGGAATTGAAAGCGTTACGTCCGATGTGTCAAACTGGACATTTAATGGAATAGATAATTATATAAAGATTTTTACCAGCCCAACATTTCAAAGAGCAATGCGAAATGTTCTGATAATATGGATAATCGGCGGGATTATTATTCTTTCAATTGCACTGCTTTTTGCCGTTATCCTTACAAGCGGCATCAGGTTCAAAAAGTTTTTCCGCGCGGCTATTTACATGCCTAATATTATTAGTGCTGTTGCTTTGGCAACAATGTGGATTCAGTATATTTACAATCAGGATTACGGACTTTTAAATCAAATTCTGAGTACATTAGGATTGGAAGGAAAGAACTGGCTGGGTACGGATATGAAGTTCTGGGCCATGCTGGGGGCGTTCTGCTTTGGTGCAGTTGGTTATTATATGCTGATTTTTATTAACGGCATTGAAAGAATACCGGCGGATCTTGGAGAAGCTGCAACGATTGATGGCGCAAATAAGGTACAGCAGTTTTTCCAAATTACGCTTCCGTTACTTCGCAGTATTTTTAAGACTAATATTACCTTTTGGAGTGTAAACTGTCTGACTTTCTTCCTCTGGTCGAAAATGTTTTCGCCCGTCAGTACAGAGGCTTCAACGGTTGTGCCGGTAGTTTATTTATATGATACGGTTTTCGGCACCGTTGGAAACGTTCAACGCGATGCCGGGGCCGGAGCAGCAATTGGCGTAGTGCTTGCAATTATTGTAGGAGTGATATATTTCGTAATGAATAAACTGCTCAAAGATGATGATCTGGAATTCTAGTCCGCAGGAAAGGGTGAGAAAATGAGTAAAGAGAACAAAGTGGTATATAAAGAGAAAATTAACTGGAAAAAAGAAGCGGCTCTTTTGCCAGGCTATCTGATTGTTATAATATGGGTTCTATTTACGGCAGCTTTTCTGTTTTGGATTTTGGGAGCCAGTTTGTCTACATCTAGAGAAATTTTTTCCGGTTCGGTATTTAAGTTTGAATCCGGATTCCATTTTGAAAATTATATTAATGCATGGAATACTGGTAATGTTTCCGTATACTTTTTGAATTCGCTGCTGTATGCGACAGTTACCTGTGTTTTTGTAATCTTGATTTCAGCGCCTGCAGCATATGTGCTTTCAAGATTTACATTCCTTGGAAATAAGGGAATCAAGACTAGCCTTGTTCTGGCCATGAGCATTCCGGAAGTTATGATTATTATGCCAATCTATTCCCTGACAGCACAGTATCATATCAGAGGAAGAATTTTGCTGATTATATTATACATCCTTCTCCGGGTACCCTTTACGACAACATATCTGCTTAACTTTTTTGCAAGCTTGTCAAGGAGTTACGAGGAGGCGGCGGCGATCGATGGATGTACGCCAGCCAAAACATTCTGGCAGATCATGCTTCCGCTTGTGCAGCCAGCGATTGTAACTGTTACGATATTCAATTTCATGAGTGTTTGGAATGAGTTCTTTATGGCTCTCATTTTTGCAACCTCGACGGAAACAACGCCGGTTGGAGTTGGACTTCTGCAGATTGTAAATTCCATGAAATATACAGGGAATTATGGAGGCCTTTTTGCTTCAGTTATTATCGTATTCCTGCCGACATTCCTTCTCTACATCTTCCTGTCAGAGAAGATTATCGCTGGTGTTACCGGTGGCGGTGTCAAAGGTTAAGACAGTATATTTGTTTGTGTAAAATAGCGGATCGGGATAGTGTATCTGTACCGATCCGTTTGTATAAGAAAGGAGAAATGAGTTGAAAGAACATTCTAAAGGAAGGGTTACTATTCCAACTGATGTGGATGTAGTACCAGAGACTCTTGAGCTGTTAAAGCGATGGGGAGCGGATGCAATTCGCGATTGCGACGGAACTGATTATCCCGAAGAATTAAAAAATGTGGATGCAAAGGTCTATTCTACTTATTACACAACAAGAAAAGATAATGCATGGGCAAAAGCAAATCCGGATGAAATTCAGCAGATGTATATTATGACGCCATTTTATACGGCAACAGAAAATGAACTGTCCGTTCATCTGATGAATCATCTGTATCCGGATATGCTCAAAGTGAATAATCATGATGACATTACAAGATGGTGGGAAGTGATTGACCGTACTACAGGAGAAATTGTACCTGTATCTGAATGGAGTTATGATGAGGAAACGGGAAATGTGACAATTCATGGTGCGAAACGGTTTCATGATTATACAGTAAGCTTTCTGGCTTATATCATGTGGGATCCGGTTCATATGTATAATGCGGTGACAAACGGATGGACAAACTTTGAAAAGCAGATTACATTTGATGTCCGCCAGCCGAAGACACATAAATATTCGATGGAGCGTCTGAGAAAGTTTATCAAGGATAATCCGCATATCAATGTAATCCGTTATACAACATTTTTCCATCAGTTTACATTGATATTTGACGAGCTGGCAAGAGAAAAGTACGTAGACTGGTATGGTTATTCCGCATCCGTCAGCCCGTATATTCTGGATCAGTTTGAGAAAGAAGTGGGATATAAGTTCCGTCCGGAATTTATTATTGATCAGGGGTACATGAACAACCCTTATCGTATTCCGTCCAAGGAGTTTACAGATTTCCAGACTTTCCAGAGGAGGGAAGTTGCAAAGCTTGCCAAAGAAATGGTGGATATCACACACGAAGGCGGCAAAGAAGCAATGATGTTCCTGGGAGATCACTGGATCGGTATGGAGCCGTTTATGGATGAATTTAAAACAATCGGTTTGGACGCTGTTGTCGGAAGTGTCGGTAATGGTTCCACACTGCGCTTGATTAGCGATATAGAAGGAGTAAATTACAGAGAAGGACGATTGCTGCCATACTTTTTCCCAGATGTATTCCGTGAGGGCGGAGATCCGGTGAAAGAGGCGAAGGTAAACTGGGTGACAGCAAGACGTGCGATTTTAAGAAAGCCGATTGATCGGATCGGATATGGAGGATATCTGAAACTTGCTTTGAAGTTCCCGGAATTTATTGATTATGTGGAAAGTGTATGTGATGAATTTCGCGAACTTTATGATAATATTAAAGGAACAACTCCGTACTGTATTAAGAAAGTCGCAATTTTAAACTGTTGGGGCAAGATGCGTGCATGGGGCAATCATATGGTACACCATGCGATCTACCACAGGGAGACATATTCCTATGCGGGGATTATTGAAGCGCTCAGCGGTGCGCCGTTCGATGTGAAGTTTATCAGCTTTGATGACATCAGAAATAATCCGGCTATTCTGGATGACATTGATGTGCTGATGAATATCGGTGACGCAGATACGGCATATACCGGCGGAGACAACTGGCTTGACGAGACGGTTATAACCGCTGTCAAAAAATTCATCTATGAAGGCGGCGGCTTTATCGGTGTAGGTGAGCCTGCAGCTCATCAGCACGAAGGCCATTTCTTCCAGCTTGCAACTGTGATGGGAGTGGAGAGAGAGAATGGATTTACTCTCAATATGGATAAATACAACTGGGATGAGCATGATCACTTTATCAAAGAAGACTGTACAAAAGAGATTGATTTCGGAGAAGGAGAAAAGAATATTTACGCTCTTGACGGAACTCAGATTCTTGTGCAGCGCAATAAGGAAGTGCAGATGGCTGTCAATGAGTTCGGAAGCGGACGCTGTGTATATATCAGCGGACTTCCGTACAGCTTTGAGAACAGCCGTATTCTCTACCGTTCGATCATCTGGGCGTCACATGATGAGGAGAACCTGCATAAGTGGTTCAGCACAAACTTTAATGTAGAAGTTCATGCATATGTAAAAAATGGAAAATACTGCGTTGTAAATAATACTTATGAGCCGCAGAGCACAACGGTTTATAAGGGCGACGGCTCCAGTTTTGAACTGGATCTCAATGCAAATGAAATCAAGTGGTATGAGATTTAATGGAAAAGCCATAAAGATGGCCGGAATTCCGGCCATCTTAGTGGCTTTTATACAGAATCAGGACTTTGAGCGGAGCTGTCGGTACTTAATCGGCGTAATGTTATGAAATTTCCGGAAAGTCTGCGTAAAATAGGACTGAGAGGAAAATCCGGTAAGTGCTGCAATATCTGAAATAGAGTGATCTGTATTGGTCAGAAGATGGCAGGCTGCCGCAATGCGCCGCTGGTTCAAGTATTGGATTGGAGACAACCCTGTAAACTTTGTAAATGAATGTGCCATATAGTATTTGTTCATATGAGTCAGCTTAGTTAACGTGTCAAGAGTGATGTGAGATGCATAGTTTGTATCAAGGAATTCTTTTATCTGCGCACACTCCTTGGACATCTTTACGGAATTCATGGGAATAGGAATAAGCTGTTTTGCCCGGACAATACGAAGCAGTAGAACTTCAAGCAGATGCTGGCAAATCTGATCGGAACCGTACTGTTCCCCTTTAATTTCATAATAAATTTGATCGAAAAGATTAGCGATTATGGAATGGTTATCAAAATTGCAGTAAATCTGCGCAGCTGCGGCGTCATATTTTGTCTGGAAGGTAATTCCGTCAATGCCCAGGACGTAATATTTTAAAGCAGTGCCGGGTATGGACTGTTCTGTATGCTCAATGTACGGGGGGATCACAATTAAATCCCCTGTTCGGATGGAGCGTGTCCCTTCGCGAAAAAGAAAATTGCCCTGCCCTTCAAGTACGAAGAAAATTTCAGTAAAATGATGGGTGTGAAAAACACTCTGCCAGTCCTGCTCGTCCTTGGATAATGCAATGGACAAAAGCCGGGCGTTTAATTTAGGAATAGAGTTCTGGTTTACCGAATGCTGACTGTGGCTCATCTGATTTTCCTTTCTGTTTTTAGCATTATTTGACGTAGGGCATGAATAGTAACTGCCTGACTTCAGGGTAAAGATTAAATCCTACTGCTTTATATTTTTTAAGTGATATGTTATTATACTAACAATAGAACAAAAAAAGCAAAAATGCAAGAATAAAGACAAAATATCTAAAAAAAGAAATGAGGTGCTGACATGAAAAAGTACATAGGGGTTGATCTCGGGGGAACGAATATCCGTGCCGCTATCGTGCAGGAGGATGGACAGATCCTCTCCATGAAAAAGAGCGAGAGCCATCCGGATCGCGGAGCTGAGGCGGTAATGGAGACGATGATCTCTCTGATTGAAAGTCTGGAAGGTTTTGAGGAATGCGAGGGAATCGGAATGGGAATTCCCGGCCCCATTGACACAATTAACGGAAAAATTATCGTATCTACAAATCTGCCGAAGCTTATAGGCTTCCCTATTGCGGAATATATTGAGAACCATTTCCATAAACCCACATATATGGATAATGATGTGAAAGTGGCTGCTCTTGGCGAAGCTGTTCTCGGCGGCGGGAAGGGCTACCCAATCGTGTATTATGTTACGATTTCAACAGGAATCGGCGGAGCACTTGTGATTGACAAGAAAGTAATCAGCGGCCAGAACGGACATGCAGGTGAGATTGGGAATATCTGCATCGACAGAAACCGCAAGAAATACAATATTCTCAATGTGGGAGCAGTGGAAAATGAGGCCAGCGGAACAGCTGTTACCCGTAAGGGAAAAGAAGTGTTCGGGGAAGATAAGATTCGTCACGCAGGGGATGTATTTGACCTGGCGCGTTCAGGAGATGAGAAGGCATTAAAAATCGTGGATGATATGGCATATGATCTGGCAATGATGTTTTCTGCTATTGCCCACGTAATAGACCCTCACGTGTTTGTCGTGGGCGGCGGCGTTATGAAGGGAAAGGATGTATTCTTTGATAAGATGGAGAAGTATTATCGCGATATGATTCATGCGGGCATGCAGTCTGTAGTATTTAAACAGGCTGAACTTGAAGAGCCGGGAATCGTAGGCGCCGCAATGCTTCCGATGACACATGCGTGATGGCGCGCTGAAGATAAAAGACTTTCTGAAAACAAAGAGAAAAGCAGCTGCGCATAAAGATAGTTTGTATCAAAGACAAAGAGACTGCCGGGAATAAGCAGCAGCTTTATTACTGTACTTTTCCCGGCAGTCTCCCTGTCTTTGAACGATAAATTACTTATGCGCAATTTATCCCCAGTATTTTTCAACACATTCCCTGGCTGACTTCTGATCCATAGAGTATCTGACCATAAGCTGAGATGCAGTATTCTCTTTAGAAGCATTCAGATCTCTGCACGTCTCAATGAGAGCTTTTATTCCTTCCTGGCGCTCCCGAACCTGGCCTTCTCTGCGTCCAATAGAAAGGCCCTCCCTGCGTCCGGCGGCAAGTCCTTCCTGCATTCCGAGTGTCTCTCCGGCAGTATGTGCGTCGGCCCGTATCTTATCAAATTCATCTTTTAATTCATCTCTCATCAGTTCCATTAAAGCATCACACATCTCAGGCTGCACCTCCTTAAATACCTTTTGATTTGCCCGCACGATAATGTCCATAACAGTGCGGTATAGCGGATTTGTTTTGTGTGAACCGTAATCTGCCAGCAAATGGCTGATCGAATCGGCTCCTGTAATATGAGTTGTTAAGTTTCTAAGCCAGAGGTTTTCTTCCTCTGCCAATTTTGTCGTTACCAGAATCTGAATGGGGATAATGTCCCCGGTAACTTCATATATTCCCGGGAAAACCGGGGATGTCTGGTAGCCGCGGATCTCTCTCAGATGGCGGATCAGTTTCCTGGGATAGTGGGAACACACGAGGGTGAGCGTCACTTCCGTTATCTTTACCTGATCTGGGCCGCCTGTCAGTGACTTGTAAAAATTAGCATATCCATATGCTTTGTAAAATGCGTCAATTGATAAGCTGTCGTTCGGGCTTTTGTACTCGATTACATTGTACGTCCGGAAGATTCTGCCGATATTTTTCTGGAGCGGCCGGCTGCCGGACTTTTTGACAATCAGCATATCTGTGCGAACCGGTTCTGTTCCGAGCGTGTGCTCCTGGATAAATTCGAGGCAGTCAGCCTCTTCCCGGAATTCAATCTGAATCCCGGCATAAAACGCGGGATGCCATCGCAGGGTCTTTCGCTTTTCTTCTGTCATGAAAACCTCCTTTTTAATTGAATATGCAGGAAGCTTCCAATCCTTCCGGAAAACTCCTGCTGATAAATGTGGGAACATCAAAAGCATGAATTTTCTGAAAGGTGCAGTCCTCGAATCAAAGGCTGCATAGACTCATCTGAAAGAACGGCATGGCCGGTTCATTTGAAATTAAAGAAAATATGCTTTGAATGGAGTGTAACACGTATGCAAAAGAAATTCAACGGTTATTTCTTGCGTTTTTACACTGTGTATGTTATAAAGGAATACAGTTGAATACGGAAAGCGGAAGGTGTCAGACCCATAGGGTCTGGTGAAAAGGGAAACAGGTGAAAGTCCTGTGCGAACTCGTCACTGTGATCAGGGAGTACAGATCCGGATATGCCACTGGGAGACCGGGAAGGCGGAACTGTACGGGGAACTGAGAGCCAGGAGACCTGCCTGCTGCTGTACAGGAAATGATTCCAGGCCACGAGTAATTGGCTGTACGTTGATCCGGGGGGATCAAAACGTCTTCGGAGATCCGTCATATCAGAGATGTGTGTCGGAGATCCGGCTTTGCTTCTGCGCCTTCTGATGTCCTGCCAGCGGCTGTTTATACTCGTTTTCTGTAAGGAAACGGGTTTTTTCGTATCCGGCTGATTGCAGATGTTTTCGGCTTTTGGAGCAGCTGTCCTGAGCTGAGGGCGAGAGTGACTTTAGAGAGGAGAAGAGAAAATGAAGAAAAACACAAGGAAAATATGGATCGGAGCTGCGATTCTGGTGCTGGTGGCGGTAATATTTGCGGCAGTCTACATGATTGCCGGACCAAAGGCACAGGCGGGAAGCAAGAGCTATACGCTGGAAGTAGTGGACGACAATGGGGAGACTGAAACTTATGAGGGAACCACAGATGCGGAATATCTAAGAGACGTAATGGATGAACTGGCCCAGGAGGGAGACTTTTCGTATGAGGGCACAGAGGGCGACTATGGTCTGTATATAGATACTGTAAACGGTCTTACTGCTGACTATAATACGGACGGTGCATACTGGTCAATCTATGTAAACGGCGAGTATGGTCAGTACAGTGCGGACCTCCAGCCGGTTGCGGACGGAGATGTCTTCCGCCTGGCGTATGAAGTGAGTGCCGGAGAGTAGTGTGGATGAAAAAGGAGAGAAGCTGGAGAGCGGGGGATATTGCGGTGATTGGAGTGATGACTGCCACCCTGGAAGCGTCCAAGACGGCTCTCGCCTTTCTTCCTAATATTGAATTGGTGTCCTTCCTGCTTATTATCTACACACTGGTGTTCGGAAGAAAGACATTTGCGGCCGCTTTCGCATTTGTCGGAGTCGAGTGCCTGATCTGGGGAATGGGCCTGTGGATAATCAATTATCTCTATGTCTGGCCGTTTCTCGTGGCAGTGACTCTTTTCGCCAGGAAGAGAGGGGCGGACTCCGCTCTTTCCTATGCGGTGATCAGCGGAGCCTTCGGACTGGGATTTGGCGCGCTGTGCGCCATTCCCTATCTGTTTATCGGGGGACCGGTTATGATGGCGTCCTGGTGGGTTGCGGGAATCCCCTTTGATCTGCTGCATTGCGGGGGAAATTTTGCTCTGTGCCTGGTGCTGTTTAAGCCTGTCCGCCGCGTGCTGGAGAAGGCGGCGGACTGGGGCCGCCAATGAGTAAAACAGCGGCGGCAGCCACGATAAGCAAGAAGTGCGGTTTTACGAATGGCGTGGGCTGAACCGTTACTTTTTATATGGATAAAACAGTGAATCCGGGTAGTGTACTGCCCGGATTTTGTGCTATAATTGCAGGTAGCACGGGAAAGCGTGAAATGAAAGAAAGTAACAGTCCTATGGCTGAACTGTTACGGAAAAAAACATAAAAAGGAGAGAAGCGATGGAGAATTTTAATTACTACACACCGACAAAAGTTGTTTTCGGAAGAGGAACGGAAGGTGAGACAGGAGCTCTGGTAAAAGAGCAGGGATGCAGTAAGGTTCTCGTGCATTATGGAAGCGGCAGTGTGAAGAGAAGCGGACTTCTGGACCGGATTTACAACTCCCTGGACGCGGCGGGAGTTTCCTATGTGTCTCTCGGCGGTGTTGTGCCCAACCCGAGGCTGTCTCTTGTGTATGAGGGGATTGAGCTGTGCCGGAGAGAGGGCGTGGACTTTATCCTTGCCGTAGGCGGCGGAAGCGTGATAGACTCGGCCAAAGCCATCGGATACGGCATGGCAAACGAGGGAGATGTCTGGGACTTCTATGAGGGGAAACGCATGCCGACAGGATGTCTGCCGGTCGGGGTTGTCCTCACGATTTCAGCGGCGGGATCAGAGATGAGCAATTCTTCAGTTATTACAAAAGAGGAAGGATGGCTTAAGAGGTCATGCAATACAGATTACGGAAGAGCAAAATTTGCCGTTATGAATCCCGAGATTACTATGACTCTTCCAAAGTATCAGACAGCCAGCGGATGTGTGGATATTATGATGCACACGATGGAGAGATACTTCAATCAGAGCGATAATATGGAACTGACTGACGGTATCAGCGAGCACCTGATCCGCACGGTTATGAAGAATGCAAAGATCCTGATGAACGAGCCGGATAATTATGACGCCAGAGCTGAGGTGATGTGGGCGGGAAGCCTCTCCCACAACGGGCTGACCGGATGCGGAACCGACGGCGGGGACTGGGCGAGCCATCAGCTTGAGCATGAACTGGGAGGCATGTTTGACGTGGCTCACGGCGCAGGCCTTGCGGCTGTGTGGGGCAGCTGGGCAAGATATGTGCTGGATGCACGCCCGGAACGCTTCGCGCGTTTTGCGGTAAATGTTATGGGCGTGGAACCGGGAGCGGATGATACGGAGACTGCACTGAAGGGGATCGGTGCCATGGAAGAGTTCTACCGCTCTGTTGAGATGCCGGTATGCGTAAAAGACATGGGAATCGAGATGACAGAGGAGCAGATGCAGGAACTGGCTGAGAAATGCAGCTTCTTCGGACAGAGAACCATCGGCTGTGTAAAGAAGCTGGACAGAGACGATATCTATCAGATTTACAAGAATGCCTGGGGATAAGGTACATTGCTGAATTGCTGAGATTTTTAATCAAAAGGAGGAATTATCAATGGATAAGAAAATACTGGACTATGTAGTGGAAAAAACTCAGGAACTGATTAAGGCGCCATCCTGCAACAGCGAGACAAAAGCATCGGCAGAGGCATGGCTTGCGGCTGTGGGGACAGATCAGGAAGCAGAGTCTACAAAGAAATATATTGCTGATCTGGAAGGAGATATTATGCCGATTGACATGCTTATCAGCTTTGCAGAATCCGAAGCCGGAGCGGGTGTGTTCGGAGGAAAAGAAGCGGCAGCAGGAGTGGCGGATCATGCAAAAAAGATCAAGGCAGAAGGTGGAAAATACTGCGACTGCCCGGCGTGTGCGGCTGTCGAGAAGATCCTGGAGAAAAAGGAAGAGATTCTTGCCTGACCATTGCAGGCGGCTGGGAAAACGGCCTGACAGACAGGTTTAGAAAAGACAGATCAATACAGGACAGCGGAAGGAGACTGATATTATGGAATCAACATTAAAGGATCTGAAAGGAAGAAGGAGTATTCGTTCTTATAAGCCGGAGCAGATAAAGGAAGAAGAGCTTCAGAAGATTCTTGAGGCAGGGACATATGCACCGACCGGAATGGGAATGCAGTCCCCGAAGATTGTAGTAGTACAGGACAAGGAGACGAGAGATTACCTTTCTAAACTAAATGCAGAATATTTCGGCGGCCCTGTGGATGATCCCTTTTACGGTGCACCCACAGTCCTTGTGGTTCTGGCGTCCAGAGAGCGCCCTACCTGTGTGGAGGACGGCTCTCTTGTGATGGGAAATCTGATGAACGCCGCTTATGCAGTGGGGGTGGGTTCCTGCTGGATTCACCGCGCAAGGGAAGTGTTTGACTCAGAAGAGGGAAAAGCGCTTCTGAAAAAGTGGGGCATTGAAGGCGATTACATCGGCGTAGGGCACTGTATTCTCGGATATCCGGCGGACGGAGCTGTCCCGGAAGCTAAGCCCAGAAAAGACGATTACATTGTCTACGTGAGGTGAAGCTGTGGCCGGCGTGATCTGTGTGGGACTGGGAGGCGGCTTGCCCTTAATGAGAAAATTTTTCGCCTTGTGCCGGATGAATTCCGGCTGTACCGGGTACATTACAGATATTCCGGGGGGCCTGGAAATCAGAGTGCGTGGCGGCTTACAAATGTCATCCCCGTGCAACAAAGATTGCGATTGACTAACCTTGTCATGGCTCCTTAAAATGAAGAAAAGGAGGGATACTATGCAGGCGTTGTCAAATGCAAGAGCGGGGGAAAGCTACACGATCAAGTGGATGTTCGGACTGCCGGAAGTGATAGAATTCCTGCGTAGCCGCCACGTGGAGGAAGGAAGCACCGTCCGGGTGATTGGTCAGTGCAGGGACAGTGTGATCATCGGAGTCCACGATATCAGGCTTGTGATCGGAAGTGAAGTGGCTGATCGGATCAAGGTGTAAATGAAAGAAGACATGCGGAAGGTAAAAAAACGGATGCGTACTTAAGTGCACATCCGTTTTTGTAAAGAAAGGAAAGTAAAGATGAAAGTATTAGTTGTTGTAGATATGCAGAATGATTTTATCGGCGGATCCCTTGGAACCGGGGAGGCTGTATCCATTGTCCCGGGGGTGGTGGAGGAAATTGAAAAATTTGAAGGAAAAGTGATCGCAACCAGGGATACACACGGGCCGGATTACCTGGATACAGCTGAGGGGAAGAAGCTTCCTGTTGTACACTGCGTAAAGGGAACAAAAGGCTGGGAACTCAGAAGAGAAGTAGAAGAAGCTGTTATGTCCCGGGCGGACAGTCTCATAATAGACAAGCCTTCTTTCGGAAGCGTGGAGCTGGGAGAATATGTCAAAAAGCTGGATCAGACAGAAGAGACGGTTGAAGAGATCACCCTGATTGGCCTGTGTACAGATATCTGCGTGATATCCAATGCACTTCTGCTGAAGGCATATCTCCCGGAAGCGGCAGTGAGGGTGAAAGCTTCCTGCTGTGCGGGCGTGACGCCGGAAAGTCATATGCAGGCGCTGGAGGCTATGAAAATGTGCCAGATAGATATCCAATAAAGAACTGTTCAGCTATAAAGTTCACTAACGTCCTTTTGCAAAACGTCCGAAAACAGCGACTATTCCAAAGACGTATTCTGCGGGGATGGAGGACGGCTCTGGGCTTCGCTCCAGGGGATAAGGGAAACTAAAAGCTGCGGCGACAGACTAAATGCAAGGGCTGACGGTGGACAACTCGCATCCGCTCAGACAATTCCACCGTCAGCCCTAACGTCTGTCACCGCAGCTTTAACTTTCCCTAATCCCCTTCCGAAGGCGCCCGTCGCCATCCTCCATCCCCGCAGAATTTTTCTTGAAATAGGG
The DNA here is from genome assembly GCA_944384505.1 of uncultured Mediterraneibacter sp. Taxonomy (GTDB): domain Bacteria; phylum Bacillota; class Clostridia; order Lachnospirales; family Lachnospiraceae; genus Mediterraneibacter. Next base: position 469 of record CALWTQ010000033.1, on the reverse strand, counting down.
CTGTTTTCTGGGCTTTTTCAGGCCGGCAGTCAGTGAATATATAGCTGCTGCGAGAAGCAGGCGCGGCCGGAAGACTTTCGCAGTCGAAAGCCCACAAGCCGCGCCAGTTGTGCTTTACAGCCTGTTTAGGGCAATAACACTTCCGTCTGGAAATGCGCAGGAAGCGGAGCGGGTGGTTTGAGTATACTTTCTGGGAAAGGGGGCAGCCGGGAGATGTGACTTTGGAGGAATCCGCTGAAAATCTTGAAGGGCGGAGAGATGTTGTTAAGTGGCGCGCAGGGATTGTCTGAGCGCAGCGAGTTGCCCGGAGCGCCGCTTTGCATTGTGTGCCGAGCATGGCACTAATCTTACTGGTGAAAGTCCAGTCACGGGTATTTACCGCCAAGTGTAGTGAACCACAAGCCGGTATCCAGTAATGGTATGGGTGAAGGAAGTGGTGTAGCAAAGCTCTTGAGCCTACGTACAGAAA